>CAYTMM010000027.1:0-17618 GCA_964438875.1 uncultured Sphingosinicella sp.
CCGAGATCGCGCGGGCCGCCGCGTCCGGCGACGAGCCGGCCGAGCGCGCGGCCGATGTCGGGCAGCGCGCGAAGCTGGCGGCGCAGTGAATCGCGCAGGGCGGCATCGTTTTCGAACAAAGCGACGAGATCGAGCCGGGCCTCGATCCGCTCCCGATCGAGCAACGGTGCGCCGAGATCGGCGGCGAGCAGCCGCGCGCCGGCGCCGGTCACGCTGCGGTCGATGCAGGCGAGCAGGCTACCGGCGCGGCCGCCCGCCTGGCTCTGGGTCAGCTCCAGGCTTTCGCGGGTCGCCGCGTCGATCGCCATATGGTCGGCGCTCGTCACCGCGACCGGCGGGCGCAGGAAGGGCAGGGTCTCGCCCGCCACCTCGTCCAGATAGGCGAGTAGACCGCCCGCCGCCGCCAGCGCCGCCCGGTCGAAGCCGCCAAATCCGTCCAGCGTCGCGACGCCGAATTTGTCCTTAAGCCGCTTTTCGGCGCCGATGCTGTCGAAGCCCGCGCGCCGTTCATGCGCGCCCGGCAGTGGTTCCGGCGAGATGATCTCGGCTGCCGCCAGCCGCGCCAACTCGGCGTCGATCGCGCCGGCGGGGACCGAGCCCAGCTCGAACCGGCCCGTCGAGATGTCCGCCGCCGCAATGCCGTAGCGCTCGCCCGTCTTGACCACCGCCGCCAGCCAGTTGGCCGCGCGCGAATCGAGCAGGGCCTCCTCGGTCAGCGTGCCGGCGGTGACAACCCGCACGATCGCGCGATTGACCACGGACTTCGATCCGCGCTTCTTCGCATCGGCGGGGCTTTCGGTCTGCTCGGCGATGGCGACGCGGTGGCCGGCGCGAATCAGCCGGGCGAGATAGGATTCGGCAGCGTGGATCGGCACGCCGCACATCGGAATGGGCCTCCCCTCATGCTCGCCGCGCGCGGTGAGCGCGATGTCGAGATCGGCCGCCGCCACCCGCGCATCCTCGAAGAACAGCTCGAAGAAGTCGCCCATCCGGTAGAAGAGCAGGCAATCGGCCGCCTGCGCCTTGAGCGCAAGATATTGCGCCATCATCGGCGTCGGGGCGTCGTTCGGGGGCTTGACGGCGGCGCTGGCCATCAGGGACCGATAGAAGGTCCGGGTTAGTTGCGGAACCTGTTTTCACTCGTAGAGGGTGATGAAATGATCGATGTTCCCGATGTGCCGCGGCTCAGGCTGTTCGTCCACTCCACGCTGCTGACGGTTCTCGCCTTCAATCTGGTCTTCTTCGTGCAGGAGCTGTCCCTCGTTTTCCCAAAGGCGCTGCCGCAGGTCGTCATCGGTGCCTTCGTGCCGTTAAACGATGTCGGCCGGGCGATGACCTGGTTGGGCATGAGCGGCCATGCGAAGCCGATCGCTGCGGCGGTCGCGGTGCTGGCGATGATCCTTGTAGGCCGGGCGCTTGCGCCGCTCTTCCTGGGTTCGCACCGGAGGGGAAAGCGGGCCGGACGATCTTCTTCGCCGCCACCCTCCCCGCACTCGTCGCGATCCCGCTGACCCTCCCCTTCCGTGTGCCCGGATCGATCGATCAGGTCGCGCTGGTGCCGGTCATCATGAATGTCGCCGGGGCGCTCTTCGTGCAGCTCGGCGCGATCCGTTCGCGGCCCGGACCGGGGCCGGCAACAGCTCTTTCGCCGATCGTGTGGACGCTTGCCACACTCGCGATCGTCCTCGCCATCTTCCAGTTCATGTTGCGCCCCGGCCTCGACTTCTTCTGACGCCGCCCTTGCGGTTGGCGTGACTCACCGCTTACAGCTTTATTCAAACAGGGAGTTCGGGATGAGCGAGGGCAGTAACGTCAAATTCTCCGAGGCTGAGGCGCTGGAATTTCATTCCCAGGGTCGGCCTGGCAAGATCGAAATCGTCGCCTGCAAGCCGATGGCGACGCAGCGCGATCTCAGTCTCGCTTATTCCCCTGGCGTCGCCGTCCCGGTGCGTGCTATCGCCGATGATCCCGCCAAGGCGTACGACTATACCGCCAAGGGCAATCTCGTTGCCGTGATCTCGAACGGCACCGCGATCCTCGGCCTCGGCAATCTCGGTGCGCTGGCATCGAAGCCTGTGATGGAGGGCAAGGCAGTGCTCTTCAAGCGCTTCGCCGATGTCGATTCGATCGACATCGAACTGGCCACCGAGGATCCCGACAAGTTTATCGAGGCGGTGGCGCTGATGGAGCCGAGCTTCGGCGGCATCAATCTGGAGGATATCAAAGCTCCGGAATGCTTCATCATCGAGCAGACCCTGCGCGAGCGGATGAACATTCCGGTGATGCATGACGACCAGCACGGCACGGCGATCATCAGCGCCGCCGGCCTGATCAATGCCTGCTATCTCACCGGTCGAGAACTCAAGGACGTGAAGGTGGTCGTGAACGGCGCCGGCGCCGCGGCGATCGCCTGCACGGAACTGATCAAGGCAATGGGTGTCGCCCATGCCAACGTGATCATGTGCGATCGCAGTGGCGTGATCTACCAGGGCCGTACCGACAGTATGGATCAGTGGAAATCAGCCCATGCCGTGCCCACCGAAGCGCGGAGCCTCGCCGATGCGCTGAAGGGCGCGGATGTATTCCTGGGGCTCTCCGCCGCCGGCGCGTTGAAACCGGAAATGGTCAAAGAGATGGCGAAGCAGCCCATCATCTTTGCCATGGCCAATCCCGACCCCGAGATCACCCCGCCGGAGGCCAAGGCGGTGCGCCCCGACGCGATCGTCGCCACCGGGCGCTCCGATTATCCGAACCAGGTCAACAACGTGCTGGGCTTCCCCTTCATCTTCCGCGGTGCGCTCGACGTGCGGGCGACCGCGATCAACGACGAGATGAAGATCGCCGCCGCCCGCGCGCTGGCGGAACTGGCGCGCGAGGCGGTGCCAGAGGAAGTGGCGGCGGCCTATGGTGGCCGGGCGCACAGCTTCGGTCCGGACTATATCATCCCCGCGCCTTTTGATCCGCGCCTGATGGAAGTCGTGCCCGCCGCCGTCGCACAGGCGGCGATCGACAGCGGCGTCGCGCGCCTGCCGATCGCGGACATGGCCGACTATCGCAACAAGCTGCGGGCCCGGCTCAATCCGACCACCTCTGTTCTCACGCTGGCCTATGAGGCGGCGCGGGCCAATCCGCGCCGCGTACTATTCGCGGAAGGGGAGGAGGATGTGGTGCTGCGCGCGGCGGTCGCCTTCCGCGACGGCGGCTACGGCATTCCGATGCTGGTCGGGCGCGACGACGTGCATGATCGCCTCCGCGCTCTCGGCGTGGACGATCCGGAGAGCTTCACCGTTTTCAACAGTCGCAATTATCCGCGTGTGAAGGAATTGGCGGACCGGCTCTACCAGCGTCTTCAGCGGCGCGGCTATCTCCCGCGTGAAGTGGAGCGGATCGTCAATCAGGACCGCAACATCTTCGCCTCACTGCTGCTCGACGCCGGCGAGGCGGACGTGATGATCACCGGCGTCACGCGCACCTATGCACAGAATCTGCGCCAGATCCGCCGCGTGCTCGATCCGCAGCCGGGCGTCACGCCGTTCGGCATCCACGTCATGGTTGGCCAGTCGCACACCGTTTTCATCGCCGACACGACAGTAACGGAGCGGCCGGAGCCGCACCAGCTTGTCGAGATCGCGACGCGAACGGCCGAGGTGGCGCGCGGCATGGGGCATGAGCCTCGTGTTGCCTTCCTCTCTTATTCAACCTTCGGCAATCCGGAAGGCAGCTATCTCGATCGCATCCGCGACGCGGTGAAACTGATGGATGCGCGCGACGATATCGATTTCGAATATGAAGGCGAGATGCCGCCTGACGTGGCGCTCAATCCGGCGATGCACAAAGTCTATCCGTTCAGCCGGCTCACCGGTCCCGCCAATGTGCTGGTCATGCCCGGCCTGCAGACCGCCAACATCTCGGCCAAGCTGGTCAAGGAACTGGGTGGGGATTCGGTGATCGGGCCGATGCTGGTCGGGATGGAGCACCAGGTTCAGATCGCTCCAATGACCGCGACCGCTTCGGACCTGGTGACGTTGGCCGTCCTCGCGGCGGGCCGTATCGTCCGGTAGGTTCAGTCGTCGGGGCAGATGCCCGGCGGCAGGGTGACGGCGAACGTCCCGCTCCGCCCGGCGAAGCGGGCGTCGCCCAGCATCCACTGCCCGCCCTCGCGCCACACATAGGGTGCACGTGACCAGAACAGGAAGGCGTCGATCCGCCGGTCCTGCTGGCGTGCGGCGGCGAGGTCGCAGCGGGCGAGCGGCAGATCGCCGATCCGTCTGCTCCCAACCGTCCAGATGCCGTCGTCCTCCCCGGTGATCAGTTCGCGTCGCCAGGAGGCGATGGGTTGGATGCTGGGGATCACGACGGCGGGATAGGGTTCGCGCAGTCGCGCTTGGCTCTCCGCCACATGCGATATTGCGCCATTCACGCCAATATAGGCGATTGCGGCGCCCAGCGCGATGCCTGCGGGCCCGCGCCAGTTCCGCCCGCGCCGCTCCCGCCGGAGCGAGACCCACAGGGCAGCGCCCAGGCCGATCCACAGCCAGATGTCGATAATAAACAGAATGTCGCCATAGTACCAATGGCTGGAAAACGGTTCGAGAAAGCGGATTCCGTAGCCATTCAGCCAGTCGAGCGCCGGATGGGTCAGGCAGGCGATGAGGGCCAGCGCATAGAGCCAGCCGAAACGGACCGGGAGTCGCCCTTCGGGTCTTTTGCCGCGCCGTGCTTGCCAGCGGTCCCAGCCGTAGAGCAGCGCCGCGATCAGGAGTGGCAGCACTACCCAGGCGATTGGCCCGTGCGTCAGCCCCCGCCGCATGGCTAGGCTGACGGTTCCCAAGGCCATGCAGGCTCCGTCGATGTCCGGGATGTTGGCGCCGATGATCAGCGCGGGCATGGCGAGGCCGGTCCGGCGCTTCAGTCCGGCCTGCCCGATCAGGGCGCCGACAAGGCTGTGGGTCAGATTGTCCACGACACCGTGATCCGTAGGGGTCGGTGCGATGGCATCAGCGGGCGTTCTGTTTCATCCGCATACGGAGGTGGGATGAAACCGTTCTCGCCCGCTATTGCGGGTTATCGGCGGTCTGGCCGCGTTCGCCGCCCTGGCCGACGGCGCCGATATTGCCGAACAGTTCGTTGAACAGATTGGTGCGCCGGCCCAGCGTCGGGGTCTTTTCAGTGTCGGGGCGGATATTAGCGACCAGCTCAAGTCCCGTGCGCCGGACGCTTTCGACATTGCCGGCTTCGTCGAAGCGGACATGCAGAACGGTCTGCTCGGTCGGGCGCGGCATACGAAAGGCGAGCGCCGCCGTGTCGCGCGATACATAATACCAGTCACGCTGCTCCCGGTCGAACTGGCCTGTGAAGGTCGGGCGGCCGAGCGTGCCGGCGACCGAGTCGCGATTGTCAACGCCTGGCTGGATCGCCGCGACCAGCGGTTCGTCCATCAGGAAGCCCTGATGTTCGCGCAGCGGGGTGCAACCGGCGGCCAATACGGCGCCGCCGATCACGGCGACGAGAAGGGCTCGGGAGGCGGGCCGGAAAGTCATTGCGGGCGAAACTCCTGATCGTCCGTACTGTTGTCCCGGAGACGGCGGCGGACTTGACTAGCCTCTCCAATATGAACATCGGCTAACCGGCGCAAGCCGCGCGATATTCGGATGATCGCCTTGTCCTTTCTGAAACGCATCTTCGGGGAGAAGCAGCAGCGCGCTGCGCTGCGCCCACTTTACGACGCGATCGTCGTTACGGGGCGCGATGCGGGCTGGTATCGGGACGGCCAGGTCCCGGACACGCTGGACGGCCGCTTCGACACGATCGCAGCGCTCACGTCGCTGGTGCTGCTGCGGCTCGAGTCGGCGGGCGAGGAAGGCCGCACGCCTGCTGTGCTGCTTACCGAGACGTTCATCGACGACATGGACGCGACGCTGCGGCAGATCGGTGTCGGCGATTACGTGGTGGGCAAGCATATCGGGCGCATGATGAGTGCGCTGGGCGGCCGGCTTGGCGCGCTGCGCGAGGCGCGAACGGATGGAACCGGATTTGCCGAGGCGGTACGGCGCAACATCTTCCACGATAATCCTCCATCCGATGAGGCGGTGGGGTGGGTCGCGGCGCGGCTGGAGCGGTTCGGGGCCGCGTTAGGGCATGCGCCGGTTGATGATCTTCTGGCGGGCCGGTTGCCCACGCCATGAGCGCACCCGAATTCAGCCGCCCGGTCACGCTCGACACGCTGGGCGAGGCGCCCCGGACGATCGTCATTGAAGCAGACGAGGCTGAGCGGCTGGCGCTGGCACGGCGCTTCGCCCTGACCGAGATCGGGCGGCTGAGTGCCACAGCCGCGCTGCGACAATCGGCTCGAAACGTGACTGCGACGGGACGGGTGACGGCGGCGGTGGTTCAGAGCTGCGTGGCGAGCGGTGCACCGGTGCCGCAGGACATCGACACGCCATTCGAGATCGTCTTCCGGCCGCAACCCGATCATTCGCGGCCGGACCTGGAAATCGAACTGGACGAAGGCGAACTCGACACGGCCTTTTACGAGGGCGCTGCCGTCGATCTTGGCGAGGCGGCGGCCCAGACGCTGGTGCTGGCGCTCGATCCTTATCCGCGCGCGCCGGACGCAATGGCGGCATTGAAGGCCGCAGGGGTCAAGAGCGAGGAGGAGGCCGGCCCGTTCGGTGTGCTGGCTAGCCTCAAGGACAAGCTGTCCGGGCCTGAAAGCTGATCTTCAGAACGGCACGTCGTCGTCCAGATCGCTGTCGAATGCCGCCGGCGGGCGGGCGGGCGGGCGCGGGGCGCCGCCGAAATCGCTGCCGCGCTCGTTGAACCCGCTGGAGCCGCCATAGCCGCCGCGATCGCCATAATCGTCGCCGCCGCCACTGCCGCCACCGCGGCTGTCGAGAAGGACTAGCTCGCCCCGGAAACGCTGCAGCACGATTTCAGTGGAATAACGGTCCTGACCGGACTGATCCTGCCATTTGCGGGTCTGGATCTGGCCCTCCAGATACACCTTGGAACCCTTCTTCAGATAGGATTTGGCGACCCGGCCGAGATTCTCGTTGAAGATCACGACGCGGTGCCATTCGGTCCGCTCCTGCCGGTTGCCGTCGCGGTCCTTCCACGTCTCCGAAGTGGCGACGCGCAGGTTCACCACCTCGCCGCCATTGTTCAGGCTGCGCGCCTCCGGGTCGTCGCCCAGATTGCCGACCAGAATGACCTTGTTCACGCCCGCCATATCAAATCTCCAAAATTCGTGGTTGCGTCGCTATCGCCAAGCTGGCGCCACGGCAAGAATTCACACCGCCGGATAGCGCAGCCGCCCGAGAAAGCGGCTGAGAGAGGGGCGGCGGACGGTGCCGCCGGTCCAGCGCGCCTTGGCTTTCTCGAAACGCATCACGCCGTCGATCCGCCTGTCGAGAAATGCGCGGGTCTCGGCGAGGTCGTCGGTCTCGTCGTCGAGGAAGATGAGGCTGGTCGAACCGTAGACGCCGATCAGGATGGTGCGCTTGGAATAATGGTTGAAGTCGGTGGCGGTGTCGCCGGCGAGGCGCCAGACGCGGTCCGCGCTGCGCCAGGCGAGGCGCGCCGAGAACGCGACATTGCCAGGAAGGGCGAGCATAGCGAGCGCGCGGCGAAGCGCTTCGCGATGGGGCTGGATGCTGTGCAGCCGGAACAGCACCAGTTCGCGGATGCGCGCGCGAATCTTGAGCGCGGCGATTCGCTCCGGCGGGAAGGCGTCCAGCATCGCCCGGTCGATCGCATCGAACCAGGCGTCGATCATCCCGGTCGGTCCGTCCGGAAAAGCCAGGCGGGCGCGCTCGGCGGGGACGCCCAGTTCCTCGGCGGCCCTGGCGAGCGCATTTTCCGACCAGCCGTCGAACGCGGCATGGCGGGCCAGGATCGGCGCCAGCGCGGCGGCGAGTTCGTCCAGATTCATGTCGGCAGGCGCGGTCATGGCCGTTTCAATGGGCTTCCCCCGACGACGTGGCAAGCCCGCGACTCGGCAGCTTGATCAGGACGAGCGCCGCGCAGATCAGCAGTGCGCCGATCAGATCCGCGGGGCCGAGCCGTTCGCCATAGACCGCCCAGCCGATTGCCGCCGCCGCGACCGGCTGGATGAGCAGGCCCAGACCGATGACAAGCGGCGGAAGATGACCCATCGCGTAGACGAGCAAGCCCTGGCCGATGAGCTGGCTGCCGATCGAGAGCAGGACGAGCGGTGTCCAGTCCGTTGGCATGACCTGCTCGCCGAGCATCAGGGCGGCGGCGAGCAGGGGCAGCGTGCCGAAGGCGGTGGCGATGGCGAGCACGGGCCAAGGCGCCATGATACGGCGCGCGCGATCGATTGCGATCAGATAGAGGCCGTAGAAGAATGCGGCGAGCAGCGTGAGCAAGTCTCCGGTGAAATGATCGGGCGACAATTCGTAGCTGCTGCCGAGCAGTAGGAAGGTGCCGGCGGCCGCGAGCGTCAGCGCGGTCGCCTGAAGCGGGCGGGGCAAGGCGCGAAGCACGACGAAGCCGTAAAGCGCGAACAGGAAGCTCGACATGTTGCCGAACAAGGTGGCGTTGGCGAGCCGGGTGCGCAGAATGCCTTCGTGCCATGCGGCGAGGTCGGCGGCGAAGAACAGACCGCCCAGTGCCAGCGCCCCGATCAGCGCCCAGCCGGGGAAAGGTTGCCCTTGGCTCTGGCGGACGGCGAGCAGTGCCAGAACGGGCAGGACGATGGTCAGGCGCCAGAAGGCCGAGGCGATGGGGCCGACATCGGCCAGCCGCACCATCCACGGCCCCGCCGCGAGAAACAGGCTGGCGACGATCAAAGCGGGAAAGGCGAAGCGTGCGGGGTTGTGCATTGCGAATCGCAACCCTTATACCTGCCGCACCGCGACATAAGGAAAGCCCGCCATGCCTTCGCTGTTCGATCCGATCAAGGTCGGCGATCTCGATCTTCCCAACCGCCTGCTGATGGCGCCACTCACCCGCGGACGGGCGACGCGCGGACATGTGCCGACGCAGTTGATGGCGACCTATTATGCCCAGCGTGCCGGAGCCGGTCTGATCATTTCCGAAGCGACCGGGATCATCCAGCAGGGTCTGGGATGGCCTTATGCGCCGGGCCTGTGGAGTGACGAACAGGTCGAGGCTTGGAAGCCGGTGACCGAGGCGGTACATGACGCTGGCGGCCGGATCTTCGCGCAGCTTTGGCATATGGGCCGGGCGGTGCACCCGAGCTTTCTCGGCGGCGCCGCACCGGTGTCCTCCTCGGCGACCACCGCGCCCTACAAGGCGCATACTTATGAAGGGCGCCAGCCTTATGCCGAGGCGCGCCCGCTCCGGCTGGACGAGATTCCGGAGCTGATCGATGCTTATATTCGCGCCGCCGGCCATGCGATCGCGGCAGGCTTCGACGGCGTGCAGCTGCACGCCGCCAATGGCTATCTGATCGATCAATTCCTGCGCGATGGCAGCAATCACCGGGATGACGATTATGGAGGTCCGATCGAGAACCGGATTCGTCTGCTCAGGCAGGTCACGCATGCGCTGGCCGATAAGGTGGGCGCCGGCCGGACGGCGGTCCGGCTCTCTCCCAACGGCGATTCGCAGGGCGTCAACGACAGCGATCCGGTGCCGTTGTTCAGAGCTGCGGCGGCGGCGCTGGACGAAATCGGTATCGCCTTTCTGGAGCTGCGGGAGCCGGGCTTCGAAGGCACGTTCGGCAAGGCCGAATTGCCGCCGGTCCACCCTGCTATCCGTGAGGCCTTTTCCGGCCCGCTGGTGCTGAATTCCGATTACCGGCTGGATAGCGCGCAGGCGGTGCTCGATGCCGGCGAAGCGGACGCGATCGCGTTCGGCCGTGCCTTCCTCGCCAATCCCGATCTGGTGGAGCGGCTGCGTGTCGACGCACCACTCAATCCTGACAATATGGCGACCTGGTACAGCCACGGACCGGAAGGCTATATCGACTATCCCACGCTGGCGGCAGGCTGACGCGCCGCGCGCCAGTCTGTGGCGCTCTGGCCCCAGGCGTCGACCCGGAAATGCCCGAGTGGCGGCGGCAGTTTCGTCGCCCCGCGATTGATGGACCCAAGCCGCTGGGCAAGTCGGATCGAGAGCAAATTGTCCGGATCGATGGTGTGTATGATGTCGGTCCAGCCGAGCGTGTCGACGGCATAGTTGATCGTTGCGACTGCCGCTTCATAGGCATAGCCCTTGCCGGCGAACTCGCGGCCGACGCCCCAGGCGATTTCCTTACCCGGCCAGCCTTCCGGCTGCCACGGCCCGACCCGGCCGATCCAGCGCCCGGTCTCGCGTTCGATCAGCGCGAACATGGAAAAGCCGCGCACTGGCCAGGCTCCAGCCATCACGCACAGACTGCGCCAGGCGTCCTCGCGCGATTGCACTCCGCCCAGAAAGCGCATGGTTTCGGGTCCGAATGGAAGGCCGCCCAGGCCTCGAAATCCTCACCGTTCAGCGGCCGCAATGTCAGCCTTTCGGTCTGGATGACCGGGCCGTTCACTGCGCGAATCGGTCTTTCAGCGCGAGCATGGCGAGCGCCGCTTTGGCCGCCTCGCCGCCCTTGTCCTTCTCGTCTGGGCGGGCGCGTGCGAGCGCCTGCGCTTCGTTCTCGACCGTCAGGATGCCGTTGCCGATCGCCAGACCGTCCAGCGTCAATGCCATCAGCGCGCGCGCGCTTTCGCCGGCGACGATCTCGAAATGGTATGTCTCGCCCCGGATCACCACGCCGAGCGCGACGAACGCATCATAGGCGCCGCTTTCCGCCGCCAGCGCGATCGCACCGGGCACTTCCAGCGCGCCGGGCACTGTAACGACGTCTACGTCATGGCCATTCAGCGCGGCGCGAACGCCCTCCAGCAGCAGGTCGTTCAAATGCGCGTAAAAGCGCGCTTCAACGATCAGGACACGGGCCATCATTCACCTCCTGGAATCGGTCGCTCTTCGACGATGGCCAGGCCATATCCCCCCAGAGCGACGGGTGCATGGTGGCTGTTGGAGAGCAGGATCATGTCGTGGATGCCGAGCGCGGACAGGATCTGCGCGCCGACGCCATAATCGCGCAATTGTTCCGCGTCTTCCCCTGTTTCCAAACCGGAACGCACCCGCAGTGCACGAGCCAGAGTGCCCTGCATGGGCCGGTTGATCGCGACAATCACGCCCGCTCCTTCCTCGGCGATCGCCTTCATCGCGCCCTCGAGCAGGTTGCCGCGCGGCCCGCTTTCGGCAAAGGCATCGGAGAACAGGCTGAGCGCATGCATTCGCACAAGCGTCGGACGCGATGGATCGATATGCCCCTTGACCAGCGCGAGCTGCTCCGCACCGGAGGCCTTGTTGATGAATGTTTTTGCAATCCATGTGCCACCCCACCGGCTTTCGAACCGCGCTTCTGCAGTCTGCTCGACCAGCCGGTCCTTTCTGAGGCGATAGGCGATCAGATCGCGGATCGTGCCGATCTTCAGATCATGGGTGGCTGCGAATTCGACGAGATCGTCCATTCGCGCCATCGCGCCGTCCTCGCGCATGATCTCACAGATCACGCCCGAGGGGTTCAGCCCGGCAAGGCGCGCGACATCCACCGCCGCTTCGGTATGGCCGGCGCGGACCAGCACGCCGCCGTCGCGCGCCACCAGCGGGAAGACATGGCCAGGCGTGACGATATGCTCCGGCCCCTTGGCCGCATCGATCGCGACGGCGATCGTGCGCGCCCGATCGGCGGCGGAAATGCCGGTCGTGACGCCCTCTTTCGCCTCGATCGAAACCGTGAAAGCGGTCTCGTGCCGCGTGCCGTTTTGGCGGCTCATCAGCGGCAAGCCGAGCTGGTCGACCCGCTCGCGGGTCAGCGACAGGCAGATAAGACCCCTGCCGTGACGCGCCATGAAGTTGATCGCGTCAGGCGTCGCCATCTGGGCGGGAATGATGAGATCGCCCTCATTCTCCCGGTCCTCGTCATCGACCAAAATGAACATCCGCCCGTTGCGGGCCTCGTCGATGATCTGTTCGGCCGACGCCATCACCTCGCGGCGGCCGCCGGCGAGAAATTTCTCCAGCTTTAACAGCGTTTCGGCGGTCGGGTTCCAGTCCGCTTCGCCGAGTTTGCGCAAGCTGTTCGGGTGGAGGCCGGCGGCGCGGGCGAGCCCGGCGCGGCTCATCTCGCCGGCCGCGACGAGATCGGACAGTCGATCGATCAAAATTGTGCTCATACGGCGTCGGTATCACATCATAATGTGATAATCCATTTCTAAAATCACACTTTGTTGTTGCGAACGTCGAGCATACGGCCGAGGTAGCGGGCGAGGATATCGATCTCCAGATTCACCTCCTCGCCCGATCCGAACATGGCGGTGTTCTGCGCGGTGTGCGGGATGATGTTGACGCCGAACGTCGTGCCGTCCGGCCCGTCGGTTACCTCGTTCACGGTCAGCGAGATTCCGTTGATTGCGATCGAGCCCTTTTCCGACAGATAGGACGCAAGTTTGTCCGGCACGGTGATGGTGTAGCGGGTAGATCCCTTGTCCGGCGCGTTGGTGACGACCTTGCCGATGCCATCGACATGGCCGGTGACGATATGGCCGCCCAGTTCGTCACCAACCTTCAGCGCACGCTCCAGATTCAGCCGTGTGCCTTCGGTCCACATGCTGTTCGCCGTGCGCGCCCGGGTTTCGCCTGAGACGTCAACGGCGAACCAGCTTTCTCCCTTGTCCACCACGGTCAGGCAGACGCCCGAGCAGGCGATCGATGCGCCGAGATCGACGCCAGCCATGTCATAGCCCGTGGCGATCCGCAGGCGCAGGTCGCCCCGTTCCTCGGCGGCCTCAATCCGGCCGACATCGGTGATGATCCCGGTGAACATATCAGTCTTCGTCCCTGATCCGCTCGTAGACTTCGAGCCGGTCGATGCCAAGCGGGCGTGAATTGGCAAAGCGCCACCGACCATGTGCATCGGCCAGCGCATCGAGCCCGATATAGCCGACCGATGATTTGCCGGTGCCGATCAGGATGGGCGCGCGATAGACGAGCAGGCGATCGACCAGATCGGCGGCAAGGAAGGCAGAAGCGGTTGCGGAGCCGCCTTCGACAAGAAGTTCATTGATGTCGCCCAGCGCCGCTATCTCCTCCGGCGCCCCAAGCCGTGTCCAGTCCTCCGGTGCCGTTCCTCGCGTGAGCAAGGCCTTGCGCGGCGAGCGGCCTTCCAGCCCCGGCAGCCGCACATCGAGCCGCGGAGCGTCCGCCTCATAGGTGCCGCGGCCGACCAGAATCATGTCGGCACGCGCGCGCTCGCGATGGACGTCGGCGCGGGCATCCTCGCCGGTGATCCACTTGCTCTCGCCCGATGGCAGGGCAATTCGTCCGTCGATCGACAAAGCCAGCTTCAGTGTCACCAGCGGGCGGCCCCGCCGTACGCGGCTCAGATAGCCGGCCATGCTTTGCGCCGCCGCCTTGGCGCCCTCTCCGACCTCCACGGCGATGCCCGCTGCGCGCAGCCTCGCGATACCCTGCCCGGCGGTACGGGGGTCGGGATCCTGGAGAGCGACCACGATGCGGGCGGGGCGGGCGGCAATCAGCAGGTCCGTGCAGGCCGGTCCGCGCGGGCTTTCATGAGCGCAGGGTTCCAGCGTGACATAGACGCAGGCGCCTTGCGCATCTCCGGCCTGGGCCAGCGCGACCGCTTCGGCATGAGGGCGTCCGCCGTCCTGTGTCCAGCCTCGCCCGATTACGGTTCCGTCGCGAACGACCAGGCAGCCGACATGCGGATTGGGTGTCGTCGCGCCATGACCATGCTCGCCAAGCGCGTTCGCCTCCGCCATCGCTTCCGCGTCGGTCAAATCCCGTACCGGCGCAGGCGGTCGTCCAGATTCTTGAACTGCTGCTGTCGCTCGCGCTCCCATTCCTCGCGTAGCCTGAGATCTGCCTCCTGCTTTGCGATGATATCCTCGTCGGTGCGATCCGCCGGCCAGCTGTCAAGATAGATGATCTGTTCGCCCGGCAGGATGTTGGTCTGCGCATCGTAATAGAAGACGACGAGGATGCCGGCGGGGATCAGAAGCGCCAGCAGCGCCGCGATCCACTGATGGCGCGGCCGCTGCCGCCAGAAGGCGCGCATGTCATCCCAGAGGGCGCGCGGAGAGGCGGGGCGGGGCAGAGGCATCGCGCCAAGATAGTCGCGCAAAGCCGCTGCCGCCAGTCCCGCCTGCCATTGCGGATGGTCAGGCGTCCTCGATCCGGAAGCGCAGGGTCAGCACCTTGGTGCTTTCGACCGGCCGGCCGTCCACCGTCGCTGGTCGGAAACGCCAGCGATTCAGCGCCTGGCGTTCGGCGGCCGCCCAGAAGGCGTCGCTGGTCGCGGACAGGCGTTCCACGGCGCGCACCCTTCCGTCCGCGCCAATCGTCACGCGCAGGCGCACCTCGCCGTTGCGCTCCGCGCGCAATTCGGACGGCGGATAAGGCGGCCGGAAGGCACTAGCGTAGCGCGAATCGAGCTCTGCTTCGACGCGCGCTGGCAGCGGTCGGGGCGGATCGATGGGCGGCGTGGCGGGCGGATCGACAAAGGCGGGAGCGTCCGTCGACCCGCTGCCGGTGCTCGGTGGCAGAGTCGGCCAGTCCGTGCGGGTCGGCGGCGTCTGCACTTCGGTTTCGACCCGGTCGATATGGCTGGGTGCCGGCGCCGTGGGCTGCTCCAGCGCAATCGGCTCGGGCGGAGGGTCGATCGTGTCCACGATGAAATCGATTGGTGTTGGCGGGTAGATCACCGGAATGATCTGCGGTCCCTTGATGAGCATAACCGCGCCGATCGCAGCTGCGTGAAGAGCAACGATGAGCGCGAAGCCGCCCGGATTCGCCCGCTTTGGCTGATATTGGCTGTACGACATGATCCTCTCCTCATCCCGTCGCCGGCGTCGCCCTTGGGGCCGGCGGCAGTTTGAATGTTACATCATATCGTTACGATATACTATACCTCTTCAGCTTGTCATTTTCGGTTCTCTGCCCGAAATTTCGCCTCGGCGCTCAGCCGGCAGCGGCGGTGAGGCGCGCGATCGTTTCGTCCTGGCCAATAAGCGGTAGCAGGGCGGCCATTTCCGGCCCGCTGTCGCGCCCGGTCAGCGCGCGCCGCAGCGGCAGAAACAGCGGCTTTCCGGCACGGCCGCTCGCTTCTTTCAACCTGGCCACAAGCTGCGGCCAAGGGTTTTCCTGCCAATCGATATCGGCAGCAGCCTGTGCGGCAGCAGCCAAAAAGGACTGGTCTTCCTGCGCCGCCATTTGCTCCACATGACCATGCAGGATGTCCCACCAGTCGGCCGCTTCGGCGACGGTCCTGAGATTGGGCCGGATCGCGATCCAGTCGTCCTCTCGCACCCCCTCCGGCAACCGTGCCGCGACCCGGCTGAACGGCAATTGATGGACGATCCGTGCGTTAAGCGCCGCAAGTTCGTCCAGATCGAAGCGGGCGGGCGCGCGGCCGAAGGTCGAAAAGTCGAAGCTGTCGATCAAAGGCGCGGGATCGGCAAAGGGTTCCACGGGCTGGCTGGTGCCGATTCGCGCCAGCTTGGCAATCAGTGCCCCTGGCTCGATCCCGCCTTCGCGCATCGTTTCGACGCCCAGCGACCCAAGTCGCTTGGACAATTTGCCCTCCGATCCGACGAGGAGCGCCTCATGTGCAAAGGCCGGCGGCGCGGCGCCCAGTGCGGCGAACATCTGGAGCTGCAACCCGGTGTTCGTGACGTGGTCCTCGCCACGCACGACATGGGTGATGTTCATATCGATATCATCGACCACGCTGGGCAGCATGTAGAGCCAGCTTCCGTCCTCGCGCCGAATGACGGGATCGCTGAGCAGCCTGGGATCCAGTTGCTGCCGTCCGCGCACCAGGTCGTCCCAGACGATCGGTGTGTCGTGATCCAGCTTGAAGCGCCAGTGCGGCCGGCGGCCCTCGCGTTCCAAAGCGGTGTGGTCCGCATCGCTCAGTCCGAGCGCGGCGCGGTCATAGACCGGCGGAAGGCCGCGCCCGAGCAGTACCTTGCGCTTCAGCTCGATTTCCTGCGCCGTTTCATAGGCGGGATACACGCGTCCCGCGTCAATCAAGCGCGCCAGTGCTGCTTCATAAAGGGCGAAACGTTCCGACTGACGGTATTCGCTGTCCGGAATGATGCCGAGCCAGGCGAGATCGGCGCGAATCGCATCGGCATGCGCCTCTTCGCTGCGGGCTTGGTCGGTATCGTCGAGCCGCAGCAGAAAGCGCCCGCCATGCTTGTGCGCCCACAACCAGTTGTGGAGCGCCGTGCGGATGTTGCCGACATGCAGGCGGCCGGTCGGCGAAGGAGCGAAACGGGTAATGACAGGCATGCGACGCCTATAGGCCTTTGGGCGCAACGCGCTAGGCCCGGACCTCGTCGTTTATCGCCTCCAGCCAGACTTTGTCCTCGCTGGTCCCGTGCGTGGCGAAAAGCAGCGCGAACCGGTCGACGGCCGCGATCAGCTCCGCCTTGCGCGCCGGCAGTTCGGCGATCGTCGCGGCGGACAGCGCGATCATCAGCGCGCCGCCATCGGCCGTTGGCTTGCGCCGGCGTTCGCGCAGGTCGGCACGCAGCGCGTTGCGGTGTGTCTCCAGGTGAAACCGGACCAATGTGACGGCGCGAGTGCCTTCGCCTGCCGCGACGAGGCCCTCGAGCGCCGCCTGGGCCAGAGGCGTGGGCCAGGCGGCTGTCCTGATGGATTGTGTGGCGCGGTGAAATCGCACGATGAGATCGAACAGGCCGCGATCAAGATAGAGCCGCTGGAGCGGCAAGGAGATGGCATGACCGTGATCGAGGAACAGCGCACGGGCTTCGTCCCGGTGCAATTCGCCGGCTTTCATCGCCTTCGCGGCGGCGGAGCCGATCATTTCCAGATCGCTCTTGAACCGCTTGAAAGCCGGAATCGCTCGATCGACGAAATGCTGGCCGAGCTGGGCGATGTCCATCATGCCCTTTGCGCCCTCTCGAAAAATTGGCGGCGGGATCGTACAAAGGCCTAATATGCACCTGCCTGTCCGGCAATGCTCTTGCCATCGCGGCTTCGCGCCGTAAGAGGGCCGGACTTCCTTTTTGGCGAGGATCGTTTCCGCATGAAGCTGATGTCGGGCAACTCGAATGCACCGCTGGTGCAGGCGATTTCGGACTATCTCGAAATGCCGATCACCCAGGCCAGCGTTCGCCGTTTCGCGGACGAGGAGATTTTCGTCGAGATCCACGAAAATGTACGCGGCGAAGACGTGTTCGTCGTCCAGTCCACCTCCTATCCCGCCAACGACAATCTGATGGAGCTGCTGATCTGCATCGATGCGCTGCGACGCGCTTCGGCCAAGCGGATCACGGCGGTTATGCCCTATTTCGGTTATGCCCGGCAGGATCGGAAGCCCGGCCCCCGCACGCCGATCTCGGCCAAGCTGGTTGCCAATCTGCTGACCACGGCCGGTGCCAATCGGGTGCTCTCGGTCGATCTTCACGCCGGCCAGATTCAGGGCTTCTTCGATATTCCGACCGACAATCTCTATGCCGCACCGGTCATGTCGGCGGATATCCAGGCGCGTTTCGCGGACAAGCCGATCACGGTGGTGTCGCCCGACGTGGGCGGCGTGG
>CAYTMM010000027.1:17628-27661 GCA_964438875.1 uncultured Sphingosinicella sp.
GCCGCGAGCGCGCGGGCGAATCCGAAGTGATGAACATCATCGGCGACGTCGAGGGGCGTTTCTGCATCCTGATCGACGATATCGTCGATTCGGCCGGCACCCTTTGCAATGCCGCTGCGGCGCTGAAGGAAGGCGGGGCGGAGGATGTGATCGCTTATTGCACCCACGGGGTTCTCTCCGGAGCCGCCGTTTCCCGCGTGGAAGGGTCGGTGCTGCGCGAACTGGTCATCACCGATTCGATCGCTGCCTATGAAGCGGCAGAGGCGACCGGTAGAATTCGCCTCCTCACCATCGCGCCGCTGCTCGCCGAGGCGATCAAGCGCATCGCGGACGAGTCGTCCGTCTCCAGCCTGTTCGATTGATTAGTGGGAGCGGGCGGTCGATCCGGGGGATCGATCGCGACGAACGACTGTCCGTCTCCAGCCCGTGCGACTGACTTGCCTTTTTGCGGGTCCGCTCATATAGGCGCGCTCTTTCCAGAGACTGGAAGAATCGAACGGCCCGGCCATCAGGGCTGCCGTGGCTGTTCACAACGTCGGACAAGCGCCGAAAGGAGACAAAATGCCCAAGCTCAAGACCAAGAGCGGTGTGAAGAAGCGCTTCAAGCTCACCGCGACCGGCAAGGTGAAGCACGGCGTGGCGGGCAAGCGCCACCGGCTCATCAGCCACAATGCCAAGTATATCCGCCAGAACCGCGGCACCGAAGTGCTCGCCGACGCCGATACGGCGCGGGTGAAGCTCTGGGCGCCCTACGGCCTGAAGTAAGGAGATACCGGCATGTCACGCATCAAACGCGGCGTAACCACGCGCGCCAAGCACAAGCGGATCCTGGAACAGGCGAAGGGCTATTACGGCCGTCGCAAGAACACGATCCGTATTGCCCGCCAGGCGGTCGAGAAGGCCGGCCAGTACGCCTATCGCGATCGCAAGGTGAAGAAGCGGAGCTTCCGCGGCCTGTGGATCCAGCGCATCAACGCTGGCGTCCGCGCCGAGGGGCTCACCTACAGCCAGTTCATGCACGGCCTGAAGCTGGCCGGGGTCGAGCTGGACCGGAAGGTTCTCGCCGACATCGCCATGCATGAGGGCGAAGCCTTCAAGGGCATCGTCGCGCAGGCGAAGGCGGCGCTCCCGGCCTGACCCGGTTCGCACGTTCGAACAAGCGAAAGGGCGCAGAAGGCTTTCCTTCCGCGCCCTTTCCTTTTGGCCCCTCTCCCGGGAGCTTAGTGAACGGTTTCCGTGGCGATCGAATAGCGGGTCGTCGCCGGGTCCGTACCCGGTTTGTAGGTCAGCCGCATCCATTCGCTGCGTGCCTTGCGCTCGCTGTCGAACGGGCCGACCATCGTCTCGCTGCCGGGGATGAGGGCGCGGAAGTCTGCGCCTTCATATTCCCCGCCGACGATCCAGTAACGCATCGTCATCACGCGGCCTCCTTCTGGAATTGCGCGGTCTCGGTCGATTCGGCGAGTGCCGTGGTCGAAGCCTCGCCGCCGGCCAGGGTGGTGGCGACCAGATCGAAATAGCCGGTGCCCACTTCGCGCTGGTGGCGCGTGGCGGTGTAGCCGTCCTTCTCGCTGGCGAACTCGGCCTGCTGCAGCTCCGAATAGGCCGCCATGCCCCGGTCCTTGTAGCCGCGGGCCAGCTCGAACATGCCGTGATTGAGCTGGTGGAAGCCGGCCAGCGTCACGAACTGGAACTTGTAGCCCATCGCGCCCAGCTCGCGCTGGAACTTGGCGATCGTCTCCTTGTCGAGCTTCGCCTCCCAGTTGAAGCTGGGCGAGCAATTATAGGCCATCATCTTGCCCGGATAGGCTTTCTGGATCGCCTCGGCGAAGCGCCGCGCGTCGTCCAGATTCGGATGGCTCGTCTCCCACCACAAGAGGTCGGCATGCTCGGCGAAGGTGA
Organism: uncultured Sphingosinicella sp.; assembly: GCA_964438875.1. GTDB lineage: Bacteria > Pseudomonadota > Alphaproteobacteria > Sphingomonadales > Sphingomonadaceae > Allosphingosinicella. The sequence continues at coordinate 19,531 of CAYTMM010000027.1, forward strand.
GGCCACGCTTGATGCAATGATCGACGCCGGTGCCGTCCCTCAGGCGAAAGAAGCCCTCGGGCGTGCGCTCGCCGGTCAGGAACTCATGGTCGCGTTCGTCGACGTCGGAGGTGATGAGCCTCGCGCTCTCCGCGTCGGTGCGGGCGACGAGGATGGTGGGCACACCGCACACATCCGCCGCCAGCCGGGCCGCGTCCAGATTGCGGATATGCGCCTGCGTGGGAATGAGCACCTTGCCGCCCAGATGGCCGCACTTCTTCTCGCTCGCGAGCTGGTCCTCGAAATGGACGCCGGCGGCACCCGCCTCGATATAGGCCTTCATGATCTCGAAGCAGTTGAGCGGTCCGCCGAAGCCGGCCTCGGCATCGGCGACGATCGGCGCGAACCAGTCGCGCTGCGGACCGCCTTCCATATGCTCGATCTGGTCGGCGCGCTGCAGCGTGCGGTTGATCCGGCGGCACAGCTCCGGGCCGGCATTGGCCGGGTAGAGCGACTGGTCCGGATACATGGCGGCGGCGGTGTTGGCGTCCGCCGCGACCTGCCAGCCGCTGAGGTAGATCGCCTTCAGCCCCGCGCGGACCATCTGCATCGCCTGATTGCCGGACAGCGCGCCCAGCGCGTTGATATAATCCTCGGACTTCAGCAGCTCCCACAGGCGGTTCGCGCCGCGCCGCGCGAGGCTGTGCTCGATCGCCACCGAGCCGCGCAGCCGCTCGACTTCGGCCGGCGCATAGGGCCGGATGATGCCGTCGAAACGGCCGGTCGGGGCGGGGATCAGGTCAGCGAAATCGGTCATGTCACGAATCCAGGTTGAAAGGAAAGGTGCGCCCTACAACCATGTTCCGCTCAGCTCGGCACCGTCGAAAGAGGTCGTGAAGTCGCGAGACGACTTGCGACTTTTGTAAAATTATGACAATCATACAAAATGACCGAGCGCAAATTGTATCTGGGCGGTCGTCTAAGACGACTTCGTCGCGAGCTGGGGCTGAACCAGAGCGCGATGGCCGCCGAGATCGGCGTTTCGCCCTCCTATCTCAATCATATGGAGCGCAACCAGCGGCCGGTGACGGCGCAGGTGCTGCTGCGCCTCTCCGAAACCTATGATCTCGATCTCAAGACCTTCGCGGCGGAGGGCGCGGACGGGACCGGGCCGGAGCATCTCGGGGAGATTTTCGCCGATCCCATGTTCGCTGATCTCGGCATCCCGCGCTACGAACTGGTCGAGATCGCCAACAGCGCCCCGGCCGCCGCCGATGCCGTGTCCCGGCTCTATGCGGCTTATGCGGAGCTGCGCCGCCGCCCGGCCAGCGCGGAGGAGGGTGAGACGGCGCCAACCCTGACGCCTGAAAGCTGGGTGCGCGATCACATCCAGGCGCAGCGTAACCATTTCCCCTATCTGGAGGAGGCGGCGGAGACTTTGGCGGGCGCGCTGGGCGATCCCCTTGCCATCGCCGAACCGTTGCGCCGTCGCCTCAAGGAGGCATTCGGGATCGAGGCGCGGGTGGTGCCGCCCGAACTGCTCGACGGCGCGAGCCAGCATTACGATCTGCATCGCAAGCGCCTGATGCTCTCGGCTTTGCTGCGCGGGGAAAGCCGGACCTTTGCCATCGCCTATCAGCTCGCCTTGGTCGAATTCCGCCCGCTGCTCGATCGGATGATCGCCGCCGCCGCGCCGCCGGACGCGCCGACCCGGCGGCTGCTCCACATGAGCCTTGCCAATTATGCGGCCGGCGCGATCATGATGCCCTATGCGCCTTTCCTGAAGGCGGCGGAGACGCATGGCTATGACATCGATCGGCTCTGCGCGGAATTCGGCGCCAGCGTCGAACAGGTCGCGCACCGTCTGACCACGCTCGGGCGCAGCGGCGCGCGTGGCGTCCCCTTCTTCATGCTGCGTGTCGATGCGGCGGGGAATGTTTCGAAGCGCTTCGCGGGCGAAAGCTTCCCGTTCAGCCGCTTCGGCGGCACCTGCCCGCGCTGGAACCTGCACAGCGCCTTCCAGACGCCGGGCCGGGTGGTGACGCAGGTGGTGGAGACGCCCGACGGCCAGCGCTACTTCACCATCGCCTGCACGGTGGACCGCTCGGTGCGCCTCGATCCCCGCGAGGACAGCCAGCTCGCCATCGGCCTCGGCTGCGATCTCAAACATGCGGCCCGCATCGGCTACGCCGTCGGCTTCGACCTCGCCAACCCCCACGTCACCCCGATCGGCCCCGCCTGCACCCTCTGCCCCCGCGCCCGCTGCCCCCAGCGCGCCGCAGCGCCGGCGGGCCGGACGCTGACGGTGCAGGAGACGCGCAAGACGATCTCGCCATTTCCGTTTCTGGGGGGATAAGAGGCGCAGTTTGCCGATGACGAACCTACCGCTTAATTCGCCATCATGCTGTTCGTAATTGAGGCATTGATCATCATGAGCGTCGCCTTCTTATGGGCGAAGTCATCGAATCTGGACATTGGATTGCAGGCACCGGCGTTGCGGAGCGCCTGGGTCTGGATCGCACTCTTCATCGCTTATTGTGTGGCAGGATGGATGCTAACTGAAGCGGGGCCGATTCTACCGCTTTCACTCTCACAAGACATTGCAATTTCGGTGATTTTGGTGCCGATTGCGGAGGAGGCTTTATTTCGCGGTGCAATGTTTTCCGCAATATGCGCCGGTGGGGAACTGCTCCTGCGATACTTCTTCCAAGTGTCCTGTGGGCCCTCATGCACGTACAATACGAAGCGGCGGTGATCGTTGCTTTTTGTGGTGCTGGGATCTTACTGGCTGTCATCAGATTGAAGAGTGGATCTCTTTATGTCCCGCTGGCCTTGCATGCCGCATATAATCTCGCTGTCGTGCTAGACACTCGACTCTTCTAAGTTTTTAAGAACACGCAGCTATCTGAAAATAGCGGGCGCTATTTGGCGATCGCCGCTACCGACACAATCTCGATCACATCCGCCTTCCCGCCGAAATCCACAAAATCCCCCGGCCCCGCTCCCATCATCGGCCGCGCCAGCGGGGCCGAAAAGGCGATCTTGCCCGCCGCCGGGTCCGCCTCGTCGTCGCCGACGATGGCGAGCGTGCGTTCCTGCCCGTTGAGGCGGAAGGTGACGCTTGTGCCGAAGGCGACCTCGTCCTCCGGCGGTGGTGGGGCCAGCTCGGCGGTGGCGAGGCGGGTGCGCCAGTAGCGCAGGGTGCGTTGCTTGTCGGCGAGGACGGTTTCGTCAGTCTCAGCGCCGACCTCGGCTTCGAGGGTCGCCACCATCTCCTCGGCTTGCTTGAGCCCGGCGGCGGTGACGAGATTGGGGCCGGGCGGGATCGGCAGCTCGAATCTCGGCTCCTTATGCTCTTCATCGCTTTCGCGGCGGAAGGCGACGCTCATCTCTTCTCTCCGGACATAGTCGGAGAGCTTAGCCTGATTTCGTCCGCGTCGCATCTGTCCGCGCGAGATCGCCGTTTCGGCCCTCAGGCCGAAAAGGAGAGATCGCCGCGCGGCGTGTCCCGCTCCTCCCGCGGGCGAGCCGCGATATCCCGTGTCTCGCGGGACGCGCCCCGGTGTGGCAAGGCCGCGAGGCCGAGCAGATAGCCGATGATCGCGCTGCCGCCATAGCCGACCAAAGGCGTCGGATAATTGCCGAGCGCCGCCGCGGTGATCGCGGCCAGCCAGACCGCGCCGAAGACCGCATAGGTACTGCGACGGGCGGGATCGCGGACGGCGCCGACGAGTGCGGGAACGACCAACAGGAGCGAGCCGCCAAGGACCGCCAAGCCCGCCAGCGGGTGAACGGCGAAGGAGGAAAGGAAGATCTGGTCCACATAGGGCATGGCGGGCGAGGTATCGGTCCGCCACAGCGCCACGGCGAATCCCGCCAACGCCGCCACGAATGCGGCCCCCATGATCCGGCCCGGCCGCATCAGGACGAACATGCCGGTCCCTGCGAGCAGCGCGCCGGCCATCGCTCGGTCAGGCTGAAGCGCCAGCGCAGAGGCGGCAATGATGATGGCGGCGGTCGCCGGTCCGTCCGGAGCCCGCGCGAAGCGCACGGCCAATACGGGTACGAAAAGCATGCTCGGCTGGAGCATGATGCCGCCGATCGACACCCAGCGCGCCGCGCCGTCGGCCGCGATGCCCCAGAAAGCGGTGGCGAGAAGGACGAAGGCCAGCGCGAGCGGGACGCCGCCGTCGATCAGCCGCCCCGTTCGCGGCATCGTGCCCAGCGCCGCGACGAGCGCGACGCCCAGCACCAGCGCGGCCCCGTTCATCACGAAATAAGTGAGCGGCGCCCCCGCCGCCGCCAGATAGGCGAAGCCCAGGCTCACCGCGCCGGCCGCGCAGGCCATTCCCACCAGGCGCGGGCGCAGGCCCGTTCCGTTCGACATCGACATGGCTTCATCCTCCGGCTGAAATTGCGATGTGTCGCGCGCGACGAACCGCGCGGCATGAAAGGCGACGGCTTCCCGGGTCGCACAGCCCAGGCAACCAAGCGCGAAGCGAAAAGTGGCATGGGAGTTCTCGATGCTTTCCTCTTCCGCGCGCATCGCTTGGCCCCAGTCCCGGAGAGGGGCAGGCAACAAGGCCGCGGCAAGCCGGACGATCTGTGTGGACATCCGGCGGCTCATGCCAGTCCTTCCGACAGCTTTGCCCCACCAACCGAGCCGATCGGAGGGTTTTCGGCGGCAAGCGCGCGTCCCGCCGCCGTCAGCCGATAAGCATGGCGCGGCGGACGGCTGGGCTCCGCCGGGCTCTGCCACTCCGCTTCCAGATAACCCTGTTTCTCCAGACGGATCAGCAGCGGGTAGAGTGTACCGGATTTGATCCCCGCGCGCTGGCACAGCTCATAGCCGTGCGCCCAGCGCCCGCCGCTTTCCATCAAAATGGCAAGAAGGGCTCTGGCGTGGCGGGACAGGGTTCGGTTCCGGGCCATCGCGTCATAAATCTACATAGGTAGAATTTAGTCAAGCGGTTTTCCTCGTTCCGCACGAAACGTCGCCGATTGTTGGATACAAACAGGATTTCGCCTGCCATGCTCGCGTGCGGCTCCGGCCCGGTGCCGGGATCGCCGGCTCTTTGAACGTCCCAGATTTCGGCGCCCGATGGCCCTGTGGTCCCGCCGGAAACACCCCCGACCCTGACAACTTAGTCAAGATAACACTCTGCGGAGATGTGCCGGGCAGCGAGTCGCTGGCGGCCTGTCCATCCGCCGCGACTCGTAAAGGATCGCTCTTTCCTTGGGCGCCCTTCCTCCTCTAGAGGCGGGGCATGGCAACGGACCTTGAAACGATGACCGGCGAGTGGCTCGCGCGCGTCGATGCGGCAGGCGATCTCGCGACGCTGGAGGCGGAGCGGGTGGCCGCGCTCGGCAAGCAGGGGGCGGTGACGGGGCTCCTGAAGACGCTCGGCGGCATGCCGCCCGAGGAGCGGCAGAGCGAAGGGCCGCGCATCCACGCGCTGCGCGAGGCCGCGACGGCCGCGATCGCCGCGAAGAAGGATGCGCTGGAGAACGCCGCGCTGGAGCGGCGGCTGGCCAGCGAGGGGCTGGACATGACGCTTCCGGTCGATGCCGGCAGCGAGGGCAGCGTCCATCCGGTCAGCCAGGTGATGGACGAGCTGGCGGAAATCTTCGCCGATCTCGGCTTCTCCGTCGCGACCGGGCCGGAGATCGAGGATGACTGGCGCAACTTCACCGCGCTCAACATCCCCGAAAGCCACCCGGCCCGGGCGATGCACGACACCTTCTATTTCGGCGACAACAAGCGCGACGGTGAAGGGCGGCAGATGCTGCTGCGCACGCACACCTCGCCGGTGCAGATCCGCACGATGCAGGCGCAACAGCCGCCGATCCGCATCATCGCCCCGGGCCGCACCTATCGTTCGGACAGCGATGCGACGCACACGCCGATGTTCCATCAGGTCGAGGGGCTGGTGATCGACAAGGGGATCACGCTCGGCCACCTCAAATGGACGCTGGAGACCTTCCTCAAGGCGTTCTTCGAGCGCGACGACATCGTGCTGCGCCTGCGCCCGTCTTATTTCCCGTTCACCGAGCCTTCGGCGGAGGTGGACGTCGGCTATACGATCCAGAATGGCCGCCGCGTGCTGGGCGGCAGCGATCACTGGATGGAGCTGCTGGGCTCCGGCATGGTCCACCCGCGCGTCATCGCCAATTGCGGGCTCGATCCCGACGAATGGCAGGGTTTCGCCTTCGGCTGCGGCATCGATCGGCTCGCCATGCTGAAATATGGCATGGACGATCTGCGCGCCTTCTTCGACGGCGATCTGCGCTGGCTGCGGCATTACGGTTTCCGCGCGCTCGACGTGCCCACGCTCAGCGGAGGAGTGGGGGCATGAAGTTCACCCTTTCGTGGCTGAAGGAGCATCTGGAGACGGATGCGAGCCTGCCCCAAGTGCTCGATACGCTGACCGCGATCGGGCTCGAAGTGGAGGGGGTGGAGAACCCGGCCGAGAAGCTGTCCGCCTTCCGCGTCGCGAAGGTGCTGACCGCCGCGCCGCACCCGCAGGCGGACAAGCTGCAGGTGCTGACCGTGGATGCCGGCGACGGGCCGCTCCAGGTCGTCTGCGGTGCGCCAAACGCCCACGCCGGCCTGATCGGCGTGTTCGGTGCGCCGGGCGCGGTGGTGCCGGCCAATGGCATGGTGCTGAAGGTCGCCGCGATCCGGGGTGTCGAATCGAACGGCATGATGTGCTCGACCCGCGAGCTGGAGCTGGGCGAGGACCATGACGGCATCATCGAGCTGCCCGCCGATGCGCCGGTGGGCGCGGCCTTCGCGGACTATGCGCAGCTCGACGATCCGGTGATCGACATTTCGGTGACGCCGAACCGGCAGGACGCGATGGGCGTGCACGGCATCGCCCGCGATCTCGCCGCCGCCGGCCTCGGCCGGCTGAAGCCGGTGGATGTGCCGGACATTGCCGGCACCTATCCCTCGCCGGTCCCGGTCGCGATCGAAGATGCGGAGGGCTGTCCCGCTTTCTACGGCCGGGTCGTGCGCGGCGTGACGAACGGGCCGTCGCCGGACTGGCTGCAGCAGCGGCTGAAGGCGGTGGGTCTGCGGCCGATCAGCGCCCTGGTCGACATGACCAACTATATCTCGCTGGCTCATGGTCGTCCGCTCCACGTCTACGATCTCGCCAAACTGGACGGCGGACTCACCGCGCGGCGTGCGCGCGACGGCGAGGAGGTGCTGGCGCTCAACGGCAAGACCTACGCTCTCGATCCTACGATCACCGTCATCGCAAATGGCGCGAAGGCGGACGGGATCGCCGGCATTATGGGCGGCGAGGAGTCGGGCGTCACCGAGACGACGACCGACATCTTCATCGAATGCGCCTATTTCGATCCGGAGCGGATCGCCTTGTCGGGTCAGAAGCTGGGCCTGACCAGCGATGCGCGGCAGCGGTTCGAGCGCGGTGCCGATCCCGCCTTCGTCGAGGCGGGACTGCAGCTTGCGACGCAGATGGTGCTCGAACTGGCGGGGGGCGAGCCTTCGCAGATCGTGCGGGCGGGAACGCCGCCGGTGCCGGGGAAGGTCGTCGAGTATCGCCCCGGGCGATGCCTAGAGTTGGCCGGTGTCGATGTGCCGGAGGACCGGCAGGCGGATATCCTCCAGCGGCTCGGCTTCACCGTGACGCGCGGCGATCTATGGCGCGTGGCGGTGCCGAGCTGGCGGCGCGACGTGGACGGCGCTGCCGACATGGTCGAGGAGGTGATCCGCATCGAAGGCCTGGACAAGGTGCCCTCCACCCCGCTGCCGCGCGCGCCGGGCGTGGCGAAACCCACGGCGACGGCCGAGCAGCGGACCGAACGACGGGTGCGGCGCACGGCCGCCGCGCGCGGGCTCAACGAGGCGGTGACCTGGAGCTTCATTTCGGAGACCGAGGCGACGCCGTTCGGCGGCGCGGCCTGGCTGCTCGCCAATCCGATCAGCGAGGAGATGAAGGCGATGCGCCCCTCGCTCCTGCCCGGTTTGCTGGCGGCGGCGCGGCGCAATCTGGCGCGCGGTGCGGAGGGTGTGAAGCTGTTCGAGGTCGGACGGCGCTATCTCGACGAGGGCGAGCGGCCGACGGTCGGCATCGTGCTGGCCGGCGCGAGAGCGCGGCACTGGCGGCGGTCCGGCGCACGCGGC
>CAYTMM010000027.1:27671-34536 GCA_964438875.1 uncultured Sphingosinicella sp.
CGGCCATGACGCCTTTGACGCCAAGGCGGAGGCGCTGGCGCTGCTCGCGGCGGCGGGGGCACCGGTCGACAATCTGCAGGTGCCGGGCGCTGCGTCCGATATCTATCATCCGGGGCAGTCCGGCAGGCTTACGCTGGGGCCGAAGACACTGCTGGCCGAGTTCGGCGCACTGCATCCGCGCATTCTCAAGGCCTTCGATCTCGACGGGCCGGTGGTCGCGGCGGAAATCTATCTGGACGCGATTCCGCCGAAGCGCGAGGCGGGGCGGATGCGCAGCGCCTATGCGCCGCCGATGCTCCAGCCGGTACGCCGCGATTTCGCTTTCCTCGCGCCGGACGCGCTTGCTGCTGACCAGTTGCTGCGTGCCGTAAAGAGTGCCGACAAGGCCGCGATCGCCAGCGCGAGCCTGTTCGATGTTTTCACCGGTGCCGGCGTAGGCGATGGACAGAAGTCGTTGGCCGTCGAGGTCACGCTCCAGCCTGCGGAGAAGAGCTTCACCGATGAGGAGTTGAAAGGCATTTCCGACAAGATCGTCGCGGCGGCGGCGAAACTTGGAGCCAGTCTCAGGGTTTGACCCCTTTCCGCCATTGCGAGCGCAGCGAAGCAATCCAGTGCGGTCTTGGATGTCTGCTGGATTGCTTCGTTGCTTTCGCGCCTCGCAATGACGAATGCCCTAAAGCTGCGTCCGCAGCGTCCACAGCTCCGGGAAAGCACGCTTGTTGATCGTGGACTGGAGATATTTGACGCCCGCCGTGCCGCCTGTGCCGCGCTTGAAGCCGATCACGCGTTCGACTGTGATGGCATGCTTGTGCCGCCAGGTGGCGAGCGCATCGTCCACATCGACCAGTTTCTCGGCGAGCTGGTAGAAACGCCACCAGTGCTCCGCGTTGCGATAGACCTCGGCCCAGGCCGCCTCGACCGCAGGTGACGGCGTGTAGGGCTGCGACCAGTCGCGCTCCAGCACGTCGCGTGGAAGGTCGATGCTGCTGCTCCGCGCCAGCGCGGCATTGGCCTCGTCCCACAAGCTCGGTGCGGCGAGCGCCCCGGCCAGAGCTTCATGTTCGGCGGTGCCTTCCTCCAGGAACTTGAGATGCCCCGCATCCTTGAGGCCGAGCCGAAACTCGACCTCGCGGAACTGGGCGGATTGGAAGCCGCTGGAACCACCCAGCACGTTGCGGAAGGTGACATAATCGGTCGGTGTTAGCGTCGCCAGTACGTCCCAGGACAGCGTCATCACGCTCTGGATACGCGACACGCGGGAAAGATTCTTGTGGACCTCGATCAGCTTGTCGGTGCGGATCAGGTCGACGGCCAGCTTCAGCTCGTGGATGATCTGCTTGAGCCACAGCTCCTTGGTCTGGTGGATGATGACGAAAAGCAATTCGTCATGATGGTCGGAGATCGGATGCTGGGCGGTGAGCAGGGCGTCCAGCGTCAGATACTGGCCGTAGGTCATGTTTTCCGGATTTGTCATGGTTGCAACGTCTATCATCGCAACCAGACCGCGCAAGCGCGCGTTCGAACGCTGTTCCGGGCGTATGGAAGGGAGGCGGCAATGAGGATTTTGCACTTCGGCCGGCATTGCACGGCAGGTCTTTTCGCTCTTGCGCTGACGTCGTGCGGTGGCGGCGGAAACGGCGGTGGAGGGGACGGCAATCCGCCGCCGGCGGCCAATCGTCCGCCCGCTTTCACCTCGCCGGCGACCGCGAACGTTCCGGAGAACAGCACGGGGACAGTCTATACCGCTGCTGCCAGCGATCCGGATGGCAATGCTCTGACCTTTTCGCTGTCCGGCGGTGCCGACCGAGCGCGCTTTTCGATCACGTCCGCCGGAGCGCTCTCCTTCGTCGATCCGCCCGATTTCGAAGCGCCCGATGATGCCGATGGCAACAATGTCTATCTGGTCCAGATTTCTGTGAGCGATGGCACCACCAGCGTGACGCTCGACTTGGCCGTCACCGTCACCAATGTCGGGCCGGACGGCTTCCGGGTGACGCGCGTCGGGACCGGCTTTTCAGGGCCGATCGACATCGCAGCGCTGCCGGACGGCAGCGGCCGGATGCTCGTAGTGGAGCGCGCCGGGCGCATCCGCATCCTCAACCCGACCAGCGGCGCGATTCTTCCCACGCCGTTCCTCGACATCGCCGCGCAGGTGAGCACCAACGGCGAGCGCGGCCTGCTCGGTCTCACCTTGGCGCCGGATTTTCAGACAAGTGGGACTTTCTACGTCTTTCTCGCCAATCTCGCCGGCAATATCGAGGTCCGGCGCTATCGCACTCTTGCCGGGAATCGCGACCAGGCCGATCCGGCCAGCGCCGATCTGATCCTCGCCATCCCCCATCCGGGCTTTTCCAACCATAATGGTGGCTGGATCGCATTCGGGCCGGACGGATTTCTCTATCTCGCTACCGGAGATGGCGGCGGCAGCGGCGATCCCAATGGCAACGGGCAGAACCGCAACAGCCTGCTCGGCAAGATATTGCGGATCGATCCGGCGGGCGATTCCTTTCCCGCCGATCCCGACCGGGATTATCGCATCCCGGCCGGCAATCCCTTCGCGGACGGCGGCGGCGCGGCGGAAATCTGGGCTTATGGCCTGCGCAATCCGTTCCGTGCGAGCTTCGATGCCGCTACCGGCAATCTGTGGATCGGCGATGTCGGCGAGGGCGCGCGCGAGGAAGTGAACCTGATGCGCGCTGGCGACGGCGGCGCCAATTTCGGCTGGAATGTGGTGGAAGGTACGCAGAATTATACCGGATCCCCGCAGGCAGGCTTCACGCTTCCGGTCACCGAATACAGTCATGGCAGCGGACCACGCCAGGGCCGGTCGATAACTGGCGGCCGGGTCTATCGCGGCCCGGTCGAAGGCTTGCGCGGTCAATATGTGTTCGCCGATTTCATCAGCGGCAACATCTGGTCCCTGCCGGTGCGCTGGGTGAGCCTGGGCACGACAGTGAGCAGCGACCGCTTCTTCCTGCGCCGGACGGATTTCACGCCCAATGCAGGAAATCTCGGCAACATTGTCGCCTTCGGTGAGGATGTGGCCGGCAATCTCTACATCGTTAGCCTTGGCGGCGACATATTCCGCCTGGAAGCGGCCTAAAGCCGCTCCGCCGTAGAGACCATGTCGGTGGCGCGCAGGGCCGCCAGGATGCGCATCAGGTGCTGCACGTCATGCACCTCGATGTCGAAGGCGAAGGTGTGGAATGATCCGTCGCGCGCGGTCTGGCCCATGCTGACGATGTTCGCGCCGTGGGTGCCGAGGATGCTCGCGACGGCGGCGAGCGCGCCGGGCTCGTTCCGGACGATGACCGAGAGCCGGGCGGTGCCGCCGTCCGTCTCGTCGCCCCAGGCGAGATCGACCCAGTCGGCGTCGACGCCACTGGCCAGCGTGTCGCAGCCGATCGTGTGAACCTCGATCTCCGCCCCCTCTCGGCGTAGCCCGACGATCCGGTCGCCGGGAATGGGATGGCAGCATTCCGCGAGCTGGAAAGCGACACCCGGGGTGAGCCCCTTGATCGAGATGGCGGTCCGCTGGGGCGGCGGCTTGGCGCCGTCATGGGTCGCCGAACCGGGCATCAGCGCTTCCATGACCGCGACATCGTCGACGCGCTTCAGCGCGATCGCCTCCATCAGCGCCTCGTCATTGGGCAGTTTCAGCCGCTTCAACGCCTCGGTCATCGCTTCCCAGCCGAGCGCGGCGGGCAGGCGCTGGACGATTTCGTCGTAGATTTTGCGTCCCAGAGAGACGGTTTCCTCACGCTCCTTCGATTTCACCCAGCGGCGGATCTTGGCGCGCGCCTTGCCGGTGACGACATAGGACAACCAAGCCGGCTGCGGATGCTGGGCCTTGGAGGTCAGGATTTCGACCTGATCGCCATTGTCGAGCAAGGTGCGCAGCGGCATGACCCGCCCGTTGATCTTGGCCCCCACCGTCTGGTCGCCGAGATCGGTATGGACGGCATAAGCGAAATCGACCGGGGTAGCTCCCTTGGGAAGCTGGATCAGCTCGCCTTTGGGGGTGAAGGCGAAGATGCGGTCGGTGTACATCGCCATGCGGGTATGTTCGAGCAGCTCCTCGGCGCTGCCGGCATGGTCGAGGATCTCGACCAGATCGTGGATCCAGGGATGGTCCGCGCTGGCCTCGATCATGCCTTCCTTATAGGCCCAGTGGGCGGCGAGCCCGTGTTCGGCCTGGGCGTGCATCTCTGCCGTCCGAATCTGGATTTCGATCCGGACCTGCTCGTCATGGATGATCGTGGTGTGGATCGACCGGTAGCCGTTGCGCTTCGGCGTTGAGATGAAGTCCTTGAAGCGCCCCGGCACGACTGGCCAGCGCTGGTGGATGAGGCCGAGCGTCCGGTAGCATTCGTCGACGCTGCCGACGATCGCGCGAAAGGCCATGACATCCGACAATTGCTCGAAGCTGACATGGCGCTCGGCCATTTTGCGCCAGATCGAGAAGGGATGCTTCTCGCGCCCTGTCACCTCGGCCTCGACGCCATGCGCCTCCAGATGCGCCTTGATGCCCCGGCCGATGCGTTGGATGAGATCGTTGCCGCTGCCCTTGTTCAACTGCGCGAGGCGCTTGGTGATCGATTCGTAGGCGTCCGGCTCCAATTCTTTGAAGGCGAGTGTCTGCATCTCCGTCATGAACTCGTACATGCCGATCCGCTCCGCGAGCGGCGCATAGATGTCCATCGTCTCTTTGGCGATACGCCGGCGCTTCTCCTCGCTCTTGATGAAGTGCAGCGTGCGCATGTTGTGCAGGCGGTCGGCAAGCTTGACCAGCAGCACCCTGATGTCGCCCGACATGGCGAGAAGGAACTTGCGCAAATTCTCGGCGGCGCGCTGGCTTTCGCTCTGTGCCTCGATCTTGCTGAGCTTGGTGACGCCGTCCACCAGACGGGCGACATTCCCGCCGAAATGCTTCTCGATCTCCTCGGGCGTTGCGACCGTGTCCTCGATCGTGTCGTGCAGGATCGCGGTCACGATCGTCTCGTCGTCGAGGCGCAGGTCGGTCAGGATGCCGGCGACCTCGATCGGATGGCTGTAATAGGGATCACCCGATGCGCGGGTCTGGGAGCCGTGCGCTTTCATCGAGAAGACATAGGCGCGGTTGATCAGCGCCTCGTCGGCGTCCGGGTCATATCCTTTGACCTTCTCGACCAGTTCATATTGTCTCAGCACGCTGCCAAGATGTGGCGCGACGGCGCTGCGATCAATAGAATTCGATCGGTAGAGAAAGTGTCTGCCCGGAGTTCGCGTCGGGATCGCCGAAATCGGCAGGCATGAAAGTTTCTATTTGCAACGAGAAATGCGTCCCCATATCCATTGCACGGGAAACAGCGTAGGATCGCGCGCCATGCTGGATATCGAACACCATCGCGAAATGCTGCGCCAATGTTCGATCGCGGCCGCGCTGGAGGCGGTGGGCGAACGCTGGTCGTTCCTGATCCTGCGAGGCGCGTTCAACGGGCTCCATCATTTCGAGGAGTTTCAGTCGACGCTCGGTATCGCCCGCAACATCCTGTCGAACCGGCTGGTCCGGCTCGTCGAGCACGGCATTCTGGCACGTGAACCGGACCCTGCCGACCGGCGCAAGATCGCTTATCGCCTCACCGAAAAGGGACGGGATCTGCTGCCGGTGCTGATCTCGCTTCGGCAATGGGGTGAAAGATGGTGCTCGGACGGGCCGGGAAACCCTGTGCTCGTCGACCGCCACAGCCGTCGTCCAATCGCGCCGATGACGGTTCGCGCCGCCGATGGCCGGTCGCTGGAGCTGGGCGAGATGGAATGGCTCGATCGCAGCGAGCTGGGCGAGGAATAAGCGAGCGGCCGCGCCCCGAACGACGCGGCCGCTCAATCACCAATCGCTATCGGCCGAGGCTCAGCCGTCGTAATCGGCGCCCACATTGGTGTTGCGCTGCGGCGCTGCGGCGGTGAGGCGCAGCGCCTCGGCCGACGCGCTCAGCGAACCGACCTCGTCGGCGACGTCGTCATCGTCGATCTGGACGCGCTGCAGGCTGCCGACCAGCGCCTCTTCCAAATGGCGCGGACGAACCGTCTCGTCGGCGATCTCGCGCAACGCGACGACCGGATTTTTGTCACGGTCGCGATCGATGGTGAGCTCGGCGCCGCCCGAAATCTGCCGCGCGCGCTGCGCGGAGAAAAGAACGAGGTCGAAACGGTTGGGGACTTTGTCGACGCAGTCTTCGACGGTTACGCGCGCCATGAGGCAGCTCCAATCTCTTGAAATTCCGGCCCTGCGGGGAAGCCCGCGCGCCTATCAGCGCGCACCCGCGGAGTCAATGTAGGGAGGCCAGCGCCCCTCTCCTAGACCCGCATCGGCATCAGCACGTAGAGCGCCGGCGCCTTGTCGTTCTCCCGGAGCAGGGTGGGCGCGGCGGCGTCGGCAAGGTGAACCTCGACCGCGTCGCCCTCGATCTGACCCAATATGTCGAGCAGGTAACGGGCGTTGAAGCCGATCTCGAAGCCGTCCGAACCGTAATCGGCCGGCACTTCCTCGGCTGCCGTGCCGTTTTCGGGTGAGGTGACGGAGAGCGTGATCCGATCGCGGTCCAGCGCCATCTTGACCGCGCGGGTGCGCTCGCTGGCGATGGTCGAGACGCGGTCCACGCCTTCCTCGAAGGCACGGGTATCGATCTTGAGCAGCTTGTCGTTCGCGGTCGGGATCACCCGGTTGTAATCCGGGAAGGTGCCGTCGATCAGCTTGGAGGTGAGCACGGCGTTGCCCAGCCCGAAGCGTATCTTGCTGTCGGACAGCGAGACCTGGACCGAGCCGTCAACTTCGTCGAGCAATTTGCGCAGCTGCCCACAGGTGAAATTTCTCCACAGATTGCTG
>CAYTMM010000028.1:0-256 GCA_964438875.1 uncultured Sphingosinicella sp.
AGTCGATATGGCCGGTGCCGACATTCTTCTCGATGCCGCCGATCCGGTGCATCAGGCCGGGCGTGCCCGGCTTGATCCAGACGCGCTTCAATTTCTCGTCGCGCGCATAGGGATTGACCGCCTCGCCGTCGCCCGGCGCGTCGGTGTGGAAAGCCACCTCGAACGGCGCATAGCCGTCCATGTCCGGCACTTTCCACGGCTCGGCCGCATTGGCGATATAGCCGTCGGTCAGCAGCATGACGGGCGTCATATACTG
>CAYTMM010000028.1:266-4381 GCA_964438875.1 uncultured Sphingosinicella sp.
CTCGGTCTTGGTCGGCAGACCCGTCGAAGGGCCGCCGCGCTGGCTGTTCACGATAACGAGCGGCAGCTCGGTCATGATCGCCAGACCCATCGCCTCGGTCTTGAGCGCGATTCCCGGTCCGGACGAGGAGGTGACGCCCAGCGATCCGGCGAAGCTCGCGCCGATCGACGCGGCGATGGCGGCGATCTCGTCCTCCGCCTGGAAGGTGGTGACGCCATATTCCTTGAGCCGCGATAGGTGATGCAGGATCGCGCTGGCCGGCGTGATCGGATAGCCGCCGAAGAACATCGGCAGCCCGGCCAGCTTCGCGCCCGCGACCAGACCCAGCGAGATCGCCTCGGCGCCGGTCACGGTGCGGTACAGGCCCGGCTCGACCGGCGCGGCGCCGACATGGTGCTGCGTCACCTGCCCGCCCAGCTCGGCCGTCTCGCCATAGGCATGGCCGGCATTGAGCGCGGCGATATTCGCCTCGGCCAGCTGCGGCGCCTTGGCGAACTTGGCGTTCAGCCAGGCGACGATCGGTTCGCGGTCGCGGTCGAACATCCAGAGCGCCAGCCCCAGCGTCCACATATTCTTGCAGCGCAGCGCCTCCTTGTTGCCGAGGCCGAAGGGCTTCACGGCATCCAGGGTGAGCTGCGAGATGTTGAGCTTCATCACCTGCCATTTGGCAAGTTGATCATCTTCCAGCGGATTGGCCTCATAGCCAGCCTTGGCGAGGTTGCGCGCGCCGAATTCACCCTCGTCGGCGATGATCAGGCCGCCGGCCTTCAAATCCGCGACATTGGTCTTCAGCGCCGCCGGGTTCATCGCGATCAGCACGTCGGGCGCGTCGCCCGCCGTCTCGATCGCCGCCGATCCGAAATTGATCTGGAAGGCCGACACGCCGAAGGTCGTGCCCTGCGGCGCGCGGATCTCCGCCGGAAAATCCGGGAAGGTCGCCAGATCGTTGCCCGCAAGCGCGGTCGATAGAGTGAATTGCCCCCCTGTCAGCTGCATGCCGTCGCCGCTGTCGCCCGCGAAACGGACGACCACCGCCTCGAGCGGCGCATCGGAATGGGCATCTTCGGGAGTCTGGTAATGAGTGGCCGTGGCCAAGACGGGATTCCTTATCCTCTCACGCGCGCGAACCCTAGACCTGCGCGGGCGGCGCGACAACCTCTGCGAGCGGCTCGGGTGGCACAGATCGGCCGCAGGACATAGAGAGGTCTTACCGAATCGCAATCCCAGGGAGACCAGATGGCGGCGTCCCTCGCCTATCGCCCCGCCGCGGGCGTGATGCTCATCAATCCGGCTCGCGAAGTGTGGGTCGGCCAACGGCTCGATTCGACGCTAGAGGCCTGGCAGATGCCGCAGGGCGGGCTCGATCCGGACGAAACACCGCTCGAAGGCGCGCTGCGCGAACTCGAGGAAGAAACCGGCATCCACCGCGACCTCGTCGAATTCATCGCCCAGACGAAAGACGAGCTAACCTACGATCTGCCCGACGAGCTGATCGGCAAGCTGTGGAAAGGAAAATGGCGCGGGCAGCGACAAAGCTGGTTCCTGATGCGCTTCAACGGCACGGACGCGGACGTGAATCTCGCCACCGAGCATCCTGAATTCCGGGCGTGGCGCTGGGTGCCGTCGATCGAGTTGCCGGCGTTGATCGTGCCCTTCAAGAAGAAGCTTTATCAGGATGTTCTGGAAGCTTTTTCCGACTGGTTGTGAATTTTGAGGTTTTGTGATGATCGTGCGCATCCTTCTTTCTGCCGCCTTGCTCGCGGGGGCGTCTCCTGCTCTTTCGCTGGACGATGCCGATCCGCCGGTGGTGATCGAAACGACGGACGCCGAAGCACAGGACGCACCAGAGCCGCAGTTGCCGCCGACCGTGCAGCAGATGGTCGACGACGCGTTCGCCACCGGCAATGACACGGAAATCGCGGCGGTGGTGAAGTTCGCCCGGCGCGCGCATCCGGAGTTTGCCGGCCCGCTCAATGCCCGGCTCGCCGCGCGCAATGAAGAGCGCCAGACGGCGCGCCAGACCCGGCTCGCTCGGCGCGGCGTCCTCGAAAACTGGTCCGGGCGCGGCGAGGTTGGCGCCTCGCGCGCCTCGGGCAATGTCGACAATCTCGGCATTTTCGCGTCGCTTAACGCCACCCGCGAGGGCCTGCGTTGGCGTCATCAGGTCCGCGCCAGCGCCCAGATCCAGGAAATCAACGGCCTGCGCACACAAGAGC
Organism: uncultured Sphingosinicella sp.; assembly: GCA_964438875.1. Taxonomy (GTDB): domain Bacteria; phylum Pseudomonadota; class Alphaproteobacteria; order Sphingomonadales; family Sphingomonadaceae; genus Allosphingosinicella. The sequence continues at coordinate 2,483 of CAYTMM010000028.1, forward strand.
GGCTGCTGCTCGCCTATGAGCCGCACTACAAGGTGAACGACCGACTTTCGACCTATGCGCTCATCCAGGCAGAGCGCGATCCGCCATTGGGCTTCGACGCCCGCTATTCGATGTCCGCCGGCCTCGGCTACGCGCTGGTGAAGACGCCGCGCTTCACTGTCGACCTCCAGGGCGGCCCCGCCTTCCGTCACACCGAGTTCACCGACGGCCTCAACGAGGACACAATCTCCGGCCGCGCCGCGCTCGATGCCCGCCTGCGTCTGCGTCCAGGCGTGACGCTGACCCAGACCGCCTCCGCCTTCATCGATTCAGGCAGCAACACCTTCACGTCGGCGACCGGGCTGGAAACGCAGATCATCGGCGCACTCTCCGCCCGCCTGTCCTACAATCTCCAATATGAGAGCGAGCCGGTGCCGGGACGCCTCTCGACAGATACGCAAAGCCGGGTGACTCTCGTCTACGGTTTCTAGGCCTGGGGTTCCGGCGGACGCCTTGTCGGGCTAGACAGGCGCGATGCACTTGCCGGACGCACAGGAACAGGCCGCCGTCGCGCGCGCCGCCGATGCGCCGATGCTCGACCATGTCATGGCCTGGTCCGCGATCAACAGCGGCTCGCGCAATCTCGACGGCCTTGGCGTTCTGGCAGGCCTGCTCGCCGACGCCTTTTCCGCCTTGCCCGGTGAACTGGCCTTGCGCGATCCCGCGCCGGTCGAAGCGATGGCGCCGGACGGATCGCTCAGGACGATCCCGCACGGCCGCAACCTGCATCTGAAGGTACGGCCCGAAGCCCCCGTCCAGATCGTCCTCACCGGCCATATGGACACGGTGTTCGGTGTCGATCACCCCTTTCAGTCTGTCTTCTGGCGCGAAGAGGGCGTGCTCGGCGGGCCGGGCGTCGCCGACATGAAGGGCGGCATCGCGGTCATTCTCGCCGCCTTGCATGCGATCGAGGCGGTGGGTGTTCCGGCGCTCGGCTATGAAGTGATAATCAACAGCGACGAGGAGGTCGGATCGCCCGGCTCGGCGGCTCTCATCGCCCAGGCGGCGCGAGGCAAGGTGGCGGCCTTGACCTATGAACCCTCCGCCCTGCCCGACGGCACGCTGGCCGGTGCGCGGCCGGGCAGCGGCAATTTCTCGATACGGATAACCGGGCGCGCCGCCCATGCCGGGCGCAATCCCGAGGAAGGCCGTAACGCGCTGCTGGCAGCAGCCGATCTCGCGCTTCGGCTCGCCGCGGGCAAACGCGACGGACTCAGCGTCAATCCGGCGAAGATCGATGGCGGCAGCCAGAATAATGTGGTGCCGGACCATGCCGTGCTGCGCGTCAACATGCGGCCGCGCACGCCGGAGCTACAGGCCGCCGCACAGGCTCTGCTCGACGACAGCATCGCCGCCGTCGCGGCGGCGCATGACGTCGCCATCCACGTTCATGGCGGCTTCGCCCGCGCACCCAAGCCGCTAGACGAACGGGCGCTCGCTTTGTTCGGACTGGTAAAACGTTGCGGCGCCGATCTCGGCCAGGACATCAGCTGGCGCGACACGGGGGGCGTGTGCGACGGCAACAACATCGCCGCCTGCGGCGTACCCGTTGTTGACACGATGGGCGTGCGCGGCGGAGCGATCCATTCGGACAAGGAATTTCTGATCGCTGCCAGCCTGGCCGAGCGCGCGCAATTGTCCGCGCTCACGATATTGCGGCTGGCCAAAGGGGAGGGTCTGTGAGCTTCAGGGTACGACCGGCGCGGGGCGAGGATTTCCAGGCGATCTACGAGATGGCCAAGCTGACCGGCGGCGGCTTCACCAACCTGCCCGCCGATAAGGGCACATTGGTCGCCAAGCTGGATCGCTCCGACGAAGCACTGTCGCAAACCGAAGATTCCACCGAGGGGGACCTGTTCG
>CAYTMM010000028.1:4391-34514 GCA_964438875.1 uncultured Sphingosinicella sp.
GTTCGTCTTCGTGCTGGAGAATGTCGAGACCGGACAGATTCGCGGCACCTGCCAGGTGTTCAGCAAGGTCGGCATACGCGAGCCCTTCTACAGCTACCGGATCAGCACGCTCACCCAGGCCTCGCCAGAACTGGGCCGCACCTTCCGCGCCGAGATGCTAACCCTGTGTACCGATTTCGAGGGTAGTTCCGAAGTGGGCGGCCTGTTCCTCCACCCGAACGAGCGCGCCGGCGGACTGGGCGTATTGCTGGCGCGCAGCCGCTATCTGTTCATCAAGCTCCATCGGGCGCGCTTCGCCGACAAGGTGCTGGCCGAATTGCGCGGCGTGATCGACGAAGCCGGCGGCTCGCCCTTCTGGGACGCGATCGCCGGGCGCTTCTTCGGCATGACCTTCCAGGAAGCCGACAGCTTCAACGGCGCGCATGGTACGCGCTTCATCGCGGATCTGATGCCAAAGACGCCGATCTACACCGCGCTGTTGCCCGAAAGCGCCCGGGCGATCATGGGCGTCCCTCACCCCTCCGGCCGCGCCGCGATGCGGATGCTGGAGCAGGAAGGCTTCACCGGCGACGGCTATATCGACATTTTCGACGGCGGCCCGACCATGTCAGCCTCCACCGACACGATCCGCACCGTCCGCGAGGCGCGCGAACTGACGCTGAGCGGCATCGGCGAGGCGCCGGATGCCGTCCGCATGATGCTGGCCGCCGGCGATCGCCGCGATTTCGCCGCCGGCTATGGCAAGGTTGTCATTCGTGACGATGGCTCGACAACGCTGGACGCGGCCAGTGCCGCATTGCTCGGGCTGGAAATCGGCGACACCTTCCTCGCCGTCGGACGCTGATCATGGCACTGGTCGAGATCAATTTCGACGGCATCGTCGGGCCGACCCACAATTATGCCGGGCTGAGCTTCGGCAATCTCGCCGCGACCGCCAACAAGGGTGAAACTGCCTTTCCTCGCGCCGCCGCGCTGCAGGGCATCGAAAAGATGCGGCACAATCTGCAGCTCGGCCTCGCCCAGGGCCTGCTGCCGCCGCATCGCCGCCCGAACCATGACTGGCTCGTCTCGCTGGGCACCAGCGCGGAGCAGGCGTCGGACACGATGCGTGCCGCCGCCTTATCCGCTTCCTCGATGTGGGCGGCGAATGCGGCGACCGTCTCCCCTGCCCCGGACACGGCGGACGGACGCTGCCACCTGACGGTCGCGAACCTCAATACGATGGCGCATCGCAGCCACGAATGGCCGGAGACCTTGGCGCAGCTCCGCCTCGCCTTCGGAGACGCGGCGCATTTCGCCGTGCACCCGCCCGTCCCCGCCACCTTCGGCGACGAGGGCGCGGCCAATCACATGCGCCTCGCCGCGCGCCACGATGCGCCGGGCGTGGAGGTATTCGTCTATGGTGTGCGCGGCGGCGCCTTTCCGGCGCGTCAGCATGTCGAGGCGAGCCGGGCGCTGGCCCGGCTGAACCGGGTCGATCCGGAACGCAGCCTGTTCGTCGCCCAGTCGGAGGAAGCGATCGCCGCCGGCGCCTTCCACAACGACGTGGTCGCGGTCGCCAACGAGCATGTCCTCTTCGCTCACGAACAGGCCTTCGCGGACAAGGAGAGCTTCTACGCGGATTTGCGGCGCCTGCTGCCGGAGGTCGAGATCGTCGAGGTACCGACGAGCCTGGTCAGCCTCGAAGACGCGGTAAAATCCTATCTCTTCAACGCCCAGCTTTTGACCCTGCCAGAAGGCGGCATGGCGCTCGTGCTGCCCGGTGAAGCGCGCGAAACACCACGCGTCTGGGCCTGGCTGGAGCAGATGGCCGCCGGCAACGGACCGATCCGCCGGCTGGCACTGGTCGATGTGCGCCAGTCCATGGCCAATGGCGGCGGCCCGGCCTGCCTGCGCCTGCGCGTCGTCGCCGATCCCGCTTATGTCGATCCCCGCTTTCTCGTCGACGAGACGAAGCTGGAGGCGATCGCGACAGTCATCGCCGAAACCTGGCCCGAGAGGATCGCGCTGGACGATCTCGCCGACCCCGCCTTATGGGCACGCGCGGCCGAGGCACGTGGCGCGCTGCTCGATCTGCTCGGTCTTTCCGCACTGGCCTGAGCGGAACGGGCGCGGGCCGCCGCTCGTTTCTCCCTCTAAGGAGACAGGCCATGCCCGCAAAATCCGCCGCACAGCAACAGGCCGCCGGCGCCGCTCTGTCCGCCAAGCGCGGCGATACGCCCAAAAGCAAGCTCAAGGGCGCATCGAAGCAAATGCTCGAATCGATGAGCGAGAAGCAGCTTGAGGAGCTCGCTTCCACGAAGCGCAAGGACAAGCCCGAGCGCGTCGGGAGCTAGTTCGCGGGGCGGTTCAGCCGGACGATCACGTCGTCGATATGGACGCCGCCGCGCTCGATCAGCAGGTTCTGGTAATTGCGCTCGTCCTCCCGCGTTGTCGCGGGAATGTCGCCTTCCACGCGGAAGCGGCGACGGATGTAGGTGGACAATTCGCCCGCCGTAATGATGCTATCGCCATCATCGTCCGCCTCGCCGGTAATCCCTTCCCGCAGGAAATAGGACAGGAACCCACCCGCCTGGAAGCGCGAGGCGACGAGGCTGGTCAGGTCCTCTTCGGAGCTGAACATGCCAACCACGTTCGGCCTGTCGACGAGGCTGCGGAAACCGCCGGCATAGCAGGCGTCGATCACCAACAGCGACATCCGCGCCTGCACGCTCGCGAAGAGTGGCGCCAGTTCGCTGTCGCGCATCGCCGCGTCGTAAAGCTCGATCGTCTCCGCGCGCCCGTCCAGCTCGGCCACACTGACGCCGACATCGATCTGGTCCCCGTGACCGGAGAAGAGGAAGAGGAACAGATCGTCCGGCCCGGCTGCGGCGGCAATGCGGCGGAAGGCATCGGACACGCCCTTGCGGGTCGCCTGCGCGTTGGTCAGCACGACGCTCGCCGGATGAAGCAGCCCCGCTTCGCGCAGACCCGCATAAAGCTCGGACGCGTCTTCATCCGTATTCGGCAGATTGGATGTGCGTCCGCCATAATTCGCTACCCCGACCAGCAACGCGATCACGCGCGGTCCACCGGGCACACTGGCCTGCCGTTCCAGGCCGGGGCTGCGCTCCAGACTGAGACGATATTCGCCGCCCGCGCGGGGCGCGAAGCTGCTCGCGACGATCACATATTCGCCATCCTCCGGGAGTACGACGTCGATCCGGCTGTCGGTCGATCGCGCGCCCTCGATCCGGCCGTCGTCATTGACGTCCTCGGTGCCGTCCGGGTGGCGCAGCGCGAGATAGGTGTCGAACTTGGGCGACCGCATCTCGATCCGCACACGCTCGCCGCGTCGGGCGGTGAAACGGTAATGATCGGCATAACGGTCGGCTCCGCGCCGGCCGTCGCGCGATTCGAGACGACCATTGACGCTGGCACCGAGCTGGATTGCGGCGGCCGGCGGCGGTCGGTCGATCGTCGCACCCGCTGGCGGCGTGGCGGCCGACAGGCGATATGCGCCCGTCTCGCCGGGCCGGAAGGAGGTGACGGAGATGCGGTATGCGCCATCGGACGGTAGTTCGACGACGAGCCGGCTGTCCAGCCCCTCACCATCCTCCTCGTCATCGTTGATGAGATTGAAACCGTCCGGGCCGGTAACCAGCAGAAAAGCGTCGAAATCGGACGAGGTGAGCCTGAGGTCGACGCGCTGCCCACGCCGCCCCTGCAGGATATAGACGTCCTCGAACTTGCCGGAGCGGCGACGGACATCGTCTTGGGCCAGCCTGCCGTCCACGCTCTGGCCAGAGGCGATCGCGAACGACGTGTGCCCCGCGCTGTCGTGGGCGTTTGCCGGCGACAGGCAAAGCGACAATGCCGTCGCAACGATAAGCCCCCAACGTATCATACGCATGTCCCCCACACCTGCACCCGATAGATGCCGGGTCGCCATGAAGGAAGGCTGAATGCAGGCAAAAGGAAGAATGGCGCCCCTCGCAGGACAAACATAACGAATACGTGTCGCCGTTCGAACTACTCTAGCGCCGTCGGCCTAGGCCGTACCCCGCCTTTTCTCGCTACACTTGCCCGGGAATACTATTCATATGACACGTGGCTGGATCGCCTGACCAGATGGTCGCGATCGTGGCGGCTATACCGCGGCCTCTCTAGCGAATCTGCCTGGCGGGCATCCCAGCCGTTTGCGGAACGCCGTGCTGAAGGCGCTGGCCGATTCATAGCCGATATTGTCGGCGATCTGGTCCAGCGACTTGGTGCCCTGCACCAGCGCCTCCTTTGCAAGCGCCATCCGCCAGCGCGCGAGATATTCTATCGGCGCACAGCCCATCACCGCACCAAAAAGAGCAGAAAAGGCGGAGCGCGACATGCCGCTGATGCTGGCGAGGCCGGCAACGGTCCAGTTGGCGCGAACGTCCGCATGGATGGCCTGAAGCGCGCGGGCGATCGCCGGGTTGCGCATGCCCGTTAGCAATCCCGCGACCGCTGCGTCCTTGCCCACGCCCTGCCAGCGCAACGCCTCGACAAGAAGCGCTTCCAGCATCCGCTGGAGGATAAGATCCTTGCCGGGATAATCTGCGGCGCATTCTTCCGCGAGCAGTTCGATCAGGCAGCCTAAGCGGGTCGCCTTCCCCGCCGACGCCGGGATATGGATGCGCCCGGGCAGCAGGGAGAGGAGCAGCGGCGCGTTCACCCGCTCGAACGCGAAGCTGCCCCCAAGGGCCACGAAGTCAGGGTCTCCCTCATGATCGCCATGGCGGACCGCTTCGCCACGCGGCTCGACAGGGTTGCACCACATGCCCGGCTCGCTGCTCAGCGAAAAGGCCGGCGTCGTGGGCAGCAGCAGGAAGTCACCCGGTGCGAGACGAAGCGGTTCCTCACCATCAAAGGTAAGCCAGGTCTCGCCGGAAACAACGATGGTGAAGCCCGGTGCATCATAGGCCGCGTAACGAACACCCCACGTCCCTTTGCCGTAGATCGGCTTCGAGATCGCCGCAGCGGGGCGCAGCAGCGCGATCACATCACTCAACGGATCCATTTTGTACGATCCATAATTATTTTTGGTTTTTTAATTATAGATCGTCTTACCCAGCCTGTCTATTTTCCGGTCATCCCCAACCAACGGAGACAGATAATGACCAAGACGATCCTCATCACCGGAACCTCGTCGGGCTATGGCAAGGCAATTGCCGAGCACTTTCTGAAAGAAGGCTGGAACGTCATCGCAACGATGCGCCACCCCGAAGCTGCTTCCATCGAAGGCGATACGAACTACCTGCGCGTGTTGCCACTCGACGTGACCGACGCCGCCAGCATCGCGTCACTGATCGAAGCTGCAGGACCGATCGACGTGCTGGTCAATAATGCCGGCGTCGGCGCGGTTGGTGCGTTCGAGGCGACCCCGATGACCCTGGTGCGTCAACTCTTCGAGACCAACACGATCGGCGTGATGGCGATGTGCCAGGCGGTCGTTCCGCAGATGCGCGCGCGACGCGCCGGCACGATCGTCAACGTCACATCTAGCGTGACGCTAGGTGCTTTCCCACTGGCCGCGGCTTATACCGCGAGCAAGCAGGCAATCGAGGGTTTCACCGGCTCGGTGGCGCTGGAACTCGGACATCTCGGTATCCGCGCGAAGCTAGTTGAACCGGGTTATGCACCGACCACTCGGTTCACAGCCAATACCATCATGCCGGTCGAGCAACTTATCCCGGAGGACTATGCCGCGTTCGCACAGCCGATCATGGAAGCGTTCGGCACCGCGGCCCTGACAACGAAGGAGAGCGACGTCGCCGAAGGTGTCTGGAACGCCGTGCATGACAGCAGCGGACAGTTGCGCTTCCCAGCGGGGGCGGACGCTATGGCGCTCGTTGGAGCAGGCTGAGTCGAGGCGTGTGCCATCGCCGGGGATGCTGCGCTAAACCAGCATCCTCGGTGTCGCCCGGACGAATTCGAACTTTATCTCCGCCACACACCGCAGCCACCGCTACGCTGGCGTAGTATCGGCAGTCTGCGCGCAGCAATCGGCGGCTATCGGCGAAACTTGGCGCGCCCGGAAGGATTCGAACCTCCGGCCCCCAGATTCGTAGTCTGGTGCTCTATCCAGCTGAGCTACGGGCGCGCGGGAAGTGGCGACATAGGGGCAAGTTTACAGGGGCGCAACCCTTTGTTGCCCGCTTCGTCGACCGCGAATAGAGAAGGTCCGATGAGGCTAGCTTTTCCCCCGGCCGCAGCGGCCGCCGCCTTGCTCCTGACGCTGAGCGGTTGCGTGTCCCAAGGCCCGTTCCCATCCCTTGCCCCCCGGCCCGGCGAAGGCGAATTCGTGCTGGCCGAGCCAGACCGACCGGCGCCGGCCGTGGCCGACGACCCTGCTTTGCGCCGGCAGGTCGAAGCTTTGCGCACGGACGCGGCGGCGGGCGCACGAAGCTTTGACGAGGCATATGAAGACTCCCGCGTCGCCATCGCGCGCGGCGGGGCCGAGGGCTCGGATGCCTGGATCGAGGCACAGCAGGCCCTGTCCCGGCTTGAAGCGGCACGCGCCGACACCGCCGACGCGCTGACCCGGCTCGATGCGCTGGCGACCGCGCGGGCCGATTTGCCAACCAGCCACGACGATTTCGCGCTCATCCAGGACGCGATCGCGCAAGTGTCGCAGATCGACGCCGGACAGCAAGCGCGCCTGGCCCGGCTTCGCGGGCAAATCTAGACGCCCAGCGCGGCCGCGTGCCGTTTGGCCATCTCGACATAATGGACGACGCCGGCGCGCATGCCGGAAATCTGCTCCGGCGTGAGATCGCGAACATATTTGGCGGGGCGTCCGGCCCAGAGCTGGCCGGCGGGAATACGCTTGCCCGGCGTCAGCATCGCCCCGGCGGCGAGCATCGCATCGCCCTCGATCACGCATCCGTCCATGACGATCGAGCCCAGACCGACAAAGGCGCGGTCCTCCAACGTGCAGCCATGCACCATCGCCATATGCCCGATCAGCACATCCTCCCCGATAATCGTGGGGAAACCCGCATCATGCCCCGGCTCGGGGGAATCGACATGGATCACGGTGCCATCCTGGACATTGGTGCGCGCTCCTATCCGGATGCGGTTCACATCGCCGCGCAGCACGCAATTGTACCAGATGCTGGCCTCCGCCCCGATCTCGATATCGCCGATAAGCCGTGCGCCCGGTGCAACGAAGGCCGTGGGATCAATCAGCGGGGTGTTTCCGGCGAAGCTGAGCAGGGTCATCTGTGCCAGTCGCTCCGTTCGATGCGATAGACAATGGTCGGGCTGAGCTCGCCCGTGAAATGGGGATCGACATAGTCCAGATCCGCCCGGCGCGTCATACCGAGCTTTTCCATCAAACCCCAGCTCGCCTCGTTCCCGAAGCAGGTGAGCGCCACGACATGCGGCGCGGCCAGCGGCCCGAACGCGAAATCGAGCGAGGCGATCGCCGCCTCCTTCGCATAGCCCTGTCCCCAGGCATCCTCGCGCAACCGCCAGCCGATCTCATAATCGCCTGCGACGGGCGAAGTATCTCCCTCTGCGATCTTCAACCCGCAAAAACCGAGCAATTCCGCGTCCGATTTGCGCTCGACGACCCAGAAGGTGAAGCCCAGTTCCTCCTGCCAGATCATGATCCGCTCGCGCACCCGCGCTTCTGCCTCTTCCGTTGATGTGTCGCCATCGAGCCAGCGCATCACCGCAGGGGTATTCGTGTGCCGCACGAACGGCGCAATGTCTGCCTCGACCCAGTCGCGCAAGCGCAGCCGTGCGGTTTCGATTGCAATCATATCAGCGTCCCGGCCACAGGCTGGGATAGTTGATGATCGACAGGATCGAGGCGTGATCGTCGCTCCAGCCGGAGAAGCCCGGCGTCGGCTCCAGCGTTTCCCAATAGACGCTGTCCTCGCCGGATAGACCGACCAGGCGCTGGATCGTGCCGGGGTCGCGCGACAGGGCGATCCAGACTGAGATTGTGGCGTTGAGTTCGGTCTCCTCTTCGCGCTCCGGCACATATTGCATCATCGCCGGCGTCCAGCCGCCACGCGTCGCGATATCGGCAATGACGGGCCGGAGGTCGAGATAGCGGTTGGAGACATGGAAAAGGACGATGCCGCTATGCTGCACAGCCCGCCCGTAGACACCCAGCGCCTCGCGGGTCAGCAAATGCATCGGCACCGCGTCCGACGAGAAAGCATCCACCGCCAGGATATCGATCGAATCGGGCGGCTCGCGATCCAGGCTGAGCCGCGCATCGCCCAGCACCATCCGCGCTTCCGGCGCGCATTCACGCAGGAAAGTGAAGCGATCGCGCGCGACATCGATCATCGCGGGATCGATCTCGAAGAAGGTCCAGGGCTGGCCCTCCTCGCGATAGCAGGAGAGCGTACCGGTCCCCAGACCGATCACGCCGATCCGCGCGCCGGAGCCGAACAGGGCATCCGCATTGGCGAGCGCGAGACCGACGCCGGAGCGGCGGGCATAATAACTGGTCGGCACCGTTTCCAGCCCCGGCGCCAGATTCTGGATGCCGTGCAGCGTCGTGCCGTGGGTCAGAACCCGTGCCGATCCGTCGGCACGGTCATAGACTTCATAAATGCCGAAATAGGAGCGGGTCCGGTCGTCGCCCGTTGAACGGGCCAAGGTCGACCAGCCGCCATAGCTCAGCATCAGCGCGGCCAGCGCCACCGCGAACGGCACCCGCCGGCCCAGGCAGGCAAGCGCGAAAAGCGAGACAGTGATACTGCTCAGCATCGCCACGTTGGGCGTGCGCCCGAGATAGCCTTGCTCGCCAAGGAAGGAGAGCGCCAGCGCAGCGGCCGGAAGGAGGATGGCAAGCACCCGCGCCAACCGCGCCGGCCAAGGCACCAGCGCATATTGCGGCACGAGCAGAGCGGCGGCGGCGATCAGTAGCGGATGCTCATAGGCCCAGTCGAACAGCAAGGGCGCGGCAATCGCGCAAAACAGGCCGCCCAGCATGCCGCCGAACGACAAAGCGAGATAGAAGCGGGTGAGGTGATCGACCGCCGGCCGCAGCCGGAACATCTCGCCGTGCAACGCCACCGCGACCGCGAAAAGCAGCAGCAAGCCCAGAGTGGCCGACACGAACGGATTGCGCGTCCCTTCGACGAAGGCGAGGCCGCCGGCGACCAGGATGACGAGTGGCGCGCCGATCGTGATCAGTTCGGCCAGACGGCGCCGCGCGGCGAAGGCGATCACCCAGCTCAACAGATAGAGGCCGAGCGGCAGCACCCAAAGCAGCGGCATCGCGACGATGTCGGTGGTGAGATGTGTCGTCGTCGACAGCATCAGGCCGGACGGCACCGCAGCGAGCGCGATCCAGTGCGCGGTGCGCCGCGCCGTCGGCGGCGGCGTGGTCTCTTCGGGTGCCACCTCCACCGCGTCGGCGGGCACGGTGAGCGCGCAGCCGACGACGAGCAGCACCAACAATGCATAAATGCCGGTCCACAGCCAGCTCTGCTGCTGGAGCGTCATCAGCGGTTCGACGATCAGCGGATAGGAAATCAGCCCGGCGAAGCTGCCAAGATTGGAGGCCGCGTAGAGCGGATAGGGGTCGCCCCGGCTCGTCTCCAGCGCATACCAACGCTGCATCAGCGGCGCCTGAGCGGAAACGATGAAGAAGACCGGGCCGATCGATGCCAAAAGGAACCACGGCACCCACAAGGCCGGCTCGCCCGTCGCAGGCGGCAACATGCTGGTCAAACCGATCGGCAACCAGAGCGCGGCAAGGCCGAACAAGGCGAGATGAAGCCCCGCCTGCCGCCGCGGTTTCAGCCGGGCGATCCAGTGGGCATAGGCATAGCCGGCGAGCAGCAGGAACTGATAGACCAGCATCGCGCTGTTCCACACCGATGGGGCGCCGCCAAGACGTGGCAACGCCATCCGGGCAATCATCGGCTGGGTCAGAAACAGCAGGAACGAGCCCAGCACGATGGTGGTAAGAAACAAGGGGCGCGCATAGCGCTCGTTAAGCCGGGCGCCGGTAAGTTCGGTGACCAAGATTCCGGTTCCTTCGTCCCTAGGCGCCGAGCAGCCGCGCCGCGTGGGCAGCATGATAAGTGAGCACCCCGGAACAACCGGCCCGCTTGAAGGCGGTCAGCGTTTCGAGGACGAGTGCGTCGCGGTCCCCTGCCCCGGCCGCCGCCGCGGCTTCGATCATCGCATATTCGCCCGACACCTGATACGCGAAAACAGGAACCTGGAAGCGTTCCTTCACAAGCCGCACGATGTCCAGATAGGGCAGGCCCGGCTTCACCATCACATGATCGGCGCCTTCGGCAAGATCGGCCGCGACTTCGCGCAGCGCCTCCTCGGCATTGGCCGGGTCCATCTGATAGGTTTTCTTGTCGCCCTTCAGAAGCCCGCGCGAGCCGACCGCGTCGCGGAACGGACCGTAGAAGGCGGAGGCGTATTTCGCGGCATAGGCCATGATCTGGACGTTTGCATGCCCCGCCTGTTCGAGCGCTGAACGGATCGCCCCCACGCGGCCGTCCATCATGTCGGAGGGGGCGACGATGTCAGCCCCCGCTTCGGCCTGAACCAGCGCCTGGCGCGCAAGGATGTCGACGGTGGCATCGTTCAAAACGTAGCCGGCATCGTCGACGATCCCGTCATGGCCGTGCGCGGTATAGGGATCAAGCGCGACATCGGTGAGCACGCCCACTTCGGGCGCCGCATCCTTGGCGGCCCTGACCGCGCGGCAGATCAAATTGTCCGGATTGAGCGCCTCGCTCGCATCATCGGTGCGCAGCCCTGCCGGCGTGTTCGGAAAGAGCGCGATACAGGGAATGCCGAGGTCACGTGCTTCGCGCGCTCGCGCCGAGATGCCGTCTAGCGACCAGCGCGAGACACCGGGGAGCGAGGCGATCGGCTCCTCGACCCCCTCCCCTTCGGTCACGAAAAGCGGCCAGATCAGGTCCGACGGCGTTAGCACCGTCTCCGCGACCAGCGCACGGCTCCAGGCGGCGGAGCGAGTGCGGCGCAGGCGCAGGGCGGGATAAGCGGCAAGGGTCATCGCGCGCAGGGCTTAGCGCGGCGGCGGGCATCCGCAAAGGGTTATGGATACGGAACCGCTCTGGCGTGTTAATGCCGGCCATGTCCGCATCCGCCCTCGTGCCCAAGGAGGCCGTCCTCATCGTCAATGCGCATTCGCGCAAAGGCAAAGCCTTGTTCCGCAAAGCCGCCTTCGCACTGCGCGAGGCCGGCATCCGCCTCACCGCCGCGCACGGCCTGCGCAACCCGAAAGACCTGATCCCGACGGTGAAAGCGGCGGTGGCGGGCGGCGCACCGATGCTGATCGTTGGCGGCGGCGACGGCTCGCTCTCCGGCGCGGTGGACGAGCTGGTCGGGCGCGACTGTGTCTTCGCTCTGCTGCCGCTCGGCACCGCCAACAGCTTCGCCCGCACGCTCGGCATCCCGCTCGATCTGGAGGGTGCGGTGGCGACCATCGCCACCGGACGCCGACGCCGCGTCGATCTTGGCGTCATCGACGGCGATTATTTCGCCAACAGCGCCGCGATCGGCCTGTCGCCGCTGATTGGCGCCACCGTTCCGCACAAGCTGAAGCGCTGGTTCGGCCGGATCGGCTACTTGTCCTGGGCGCTGTTGTGCATGCTGCGCTTCCGCTCCTTCCGCCTGACGATCGAGCAGGATGGCAAGAACGAGACCCTGGATGCTCTCGAAGTCCGCATCGCCAACGGCGCTTTTCACGGCGGCGTCGAGGTGGTCGAGGGGGCCGAGATCGACAGTGGCGAGATCGTTGTCCAGGTCGTCACCGGGCATGAGAAAAGCCGGCTGGTCCGCAACTGGCTGGCCATTCTCGCCCGCCCATCGGCGCGCCGGGAGACGGTCCGCGACTTTCGTGGCAGGTGCCTGCGGATCGTCACTGATCCACCGCTCCCCATTTCGATCGATGGCGAGGTGACGGGACACACTCCGGCGACCGTCGAGATTGCGGGTCGTGCGATCGAAGTGGTGGTGCCGGCACCGGAATCGGGCGTCGGCGCATAGAGGCTTGCCGGAGCATGTCCGATCACGCTACATGGACGCATATGATGCGCGAACCGCTCTATGGTTACTTTATCGGCTTTACCGCCTTTGGCGGCAGGAGTCCGGCGCGCGCTTGAAACGAAGCTGACCACCAGACTCCGCAGACCGCCAGCCCCAAAACTGGCGGTTTTTTATTGCCCGCTGTTGCTGAATCGGACCCGAAGCATGACGCACCTTACCGACGACCTGCGCATCAAGAATATCAAGGAGCTGTCGCCTCCGTCCCACTTGCTGCGTGAATTCCCGACCAGCGGCGCGGCAAGCGACACGGTCTTCACGGCGAGAAAGGCCATTCACCGCATCCTGCGCGGCAAGGACGAGCGGCTGCTGGTCGTTGTCGGCCCCTGCTCGATCCACGATCCCGCCGCTGCGCGCGATTATGCTGCCCGGCTCGTCGAGCAGCGCCGGCGACTCGCGGGACGGCTGGAGATCGTGATGCGCGTCTATTTCGAAAAGCCGCGCACCACGGTCGGCTGGAAAGGGCTCATTAACGATCCCGATCTCGACAACAGCTTCGACATCAACAAGGGCGTGCGCGTCGCGCGCGAGCTGCTGCTCGACATCAACGAGATGGGTCTGCCGGCAGGCACCGAGTTTCTCGACATGATCACACCGCAATATTTCGCCGATCTGGTCGCCTGGGGCGCGATCGGCGCGCGCACGACCGAATCGCAGACTCATCGGGAGCTAGCGTCGGGCCTGTCCTGCCCGGTCGGCTTCAAGAACGGCACGGACGGCAATCTGAAGATCGCGCTCGATGCCGTGGCGGCCGCCTCGCAACCGCACCATTTCCTGTCCGTCACCAAGGGCGGCCACAGCGCGATCGTCGCGACCAAGGGCAATGAGGACTGCCACATCATTCTGCGCGGAGGGGCCGAACCCAATTACGATGCCACGAGCATCGCCGCCGCTGCGGAAGCGGCGTCCAAATCGGGTTGCATCGACCGGCTGATGGTCGACGCGAGCCACGGCAACAGCCGCAAGAAGCCCGAGAACCAGATCGGCGTGGTGCGCGACATCGCCGCCCAGATGGCGACGGGAGAACGGCGCATCTTCGGCCTGATGATCGAAAGCAACATCGTCGCGGGCCGGCAGGAGCTGGGCGGCGACACGCCCCTCACCTACGGACAGAGCGTCACCGACGGCTGTGCCGGCTGGGACGAGACGGTGGAGATGCTCGACATCCTCGCCGAAGCCGCCGGCGCGCGGACGAAGCTCGCGGCCTGAACGCCGCTCGTTGCCATATGCTCCGGCGAAAGCCGGAGTCCGGGAAGGTGAGCTAACCCAGCCGCGCCAATGCCGCGCGATACTTCTCTGCGTCGGATGCCTTCTCCGCATGGTCCGCCCGCGCCTTCTCAACCGCTTCCGGCTTGGCCCGCGCAACGAAATCGGGGTTCTCCAGCCGCTTGGCCAGCGCGTCCCGCTCTTTCTCAGCCGCGTCCGCAGCTTTCGCCAGCCGCGCCTTTTCGGCGGCGATGTCGATCACACCTTCGAGCGGCAGGATAAAGGTCGCCGCATCCACCACGATCTGCGCCGCGCCACCTTCGGGCGCGTCGCCTTCCGCCAGATCGGCCCGCGCCATCCGCGAAAGGGCGGCCCGGTGGCGGTCCAGCCGCGCCGTCGTCGCCTCATCGGCGCCGCGCGCGTGGAGCGGCAGTTTCGCGCCCGGCGGAACGTTGAGCTCGGCGCGCGCCGTGCGGATGCCGCTCACCAGCCGGATCAGCCAGTCGATCTCCGGTCCTGCCTCCGGGTCAAGCGCTCGCGCATCCGCCATCGGCCATTTCGCGGTGATCAGCGGGTAATCGGCCCGCGCGCCCAGAGCGCCCCACAATTCCTCGGTCACGAAGGGCATGAACGGGTGGAGCATGACCAGGATCTGGTCCAGCACCCAGCCGGCCACAGCCCTCGTCTCACCCTCGATCTGGCCTTTGATGAGTTCCAGATACCAGTCGCAGAAGGTCGCCCAGGTGAATTGGTAGATGGTGTTGGCGCTCTCGTCGAAGCGCAATTCGGCCAGCGCGATGTCGAGTGCCTGCACGGTCCTCACCGTCTCGCCGATGATCCACTTGTTGACCGGCAGCGTGGCGACAGGCGGCTCGATCGTCTTGGACGCGCCGATGCCGTTGGCCTGGCAGAAGCGGGCCGCGTTCCACAGTTTGGTCGCGAAGTTGCGATAGCCCTCGACGCGCTTCTCATCGAGCTTGATGTCGCGCCCCTGGCTCTCCATCGCGGCCAGCGTGAAGCGCAGCGCGTCCGCCCCATAGCGGTCGATCAGCCCCAGGGGATCGACCGTATTGCCCTTGGATTTGGACATCTTCTGGCCCTTGGCATCGCGGACCAGCCCGTGGAGATACAAGGTCTTCCACGGCCTTTCTCCCATGAACTCATAGCCCTGCATCGCCATGCGGGCGTCCCAGAAGAAGATGATGTCGAAGCCCGAGACGAGCACGTCGTTGGGATAATGTCGGCGCAATTCCTCGGTCTGCTCCGGCCAACCCAAAGTCGCGAACGGCCAGAGCGCGGAGGAGAACCAGGTGTCGAGCACGTCGGGATCGCGATATAGGTAAACGGTCTGGGGATCGCAGAACATCGGCTCTCCCCAAGTCGGATAGGCCTTTCCAGGCTCAAAAAACTCAATTTTGCTAATCGTACAACCATTTGAACGGTAATATTTGAGCGCATTCGCGCGAACATCGCTCTCGTCAACACCGACGAAACAAACAGGCGTCACATCCAGATCTTCGCGTTGCGCGTTGATCTTCTCCGCCGTCGGTCCATACCACGCCGGAATCCGGTGCCCCCACCAGAGCTGGCGCGAGACGCACCAGGGCTGGATGTTTTCCAGCCAGTTGAACCAGGTCTTCTCCCACGTCTTGGGAACGATTTTGATCTCGCCGGAACGCACCGCCTCGATCGGCTTCCTGGCCAACGTGGCGGCATCGACATACCATTGGTCGGTGAGCCAGGGCTCGATCACCGCGCCGGAGCGGTCGCCATAGGGCGTCTGGATCGCGCGGTCCTCGACCCGCTCCAGCAGCCCCGCCGCCTCGAGCAGTTCCACCACCCGCTTGCGCGCGTCGAAGCGGTCGAGGCCGAGCAATTCCTGGGGGATCAGCCCGTCGGACGTCTGGATCACCTTCGCATCGGCATCGAGCATGTTGAGCATCTTGCCCGCCTCGAACCCGGCACGACGTCCGACCTCGAAGTCGTTGAAATCATGGCCCGGCGTGATCTTCACCGCGCCCGATCCCAGCTCCGGATCGGCATGCTCGTCGGCAATGATCGGGATCAGCCGCCCGGTAATCGGCAGGCGGATCTGCTTGCCGACCAGCGCGGTATAACGTTCATCCTCCGGGTTCACCGCTACGGCCATGTCGGCCAACATCGTCTCGGGCCGCGTGGTGGCGACGGAGACAAAGCCGGAGCCGTCCGCCAGCGGATAGGACAGGTGCCAGAACTTGCCCTGCACCTCGCGTGTCTCGACCTCCAGATCGGAGATCGCTGTCTTCAGGCCCGGGTCCCAGTTCACCAGGCGCTTGTCGCGATAGAGCAATTTGCGCGCGTACAGCTCGACGAAGACCTTGAGCACGGCCTTCGAAAAGCCCTCGTCCATCGTGAACCGTTCATTCGACCAGTCGCAGGACGCGCCGAGCCGGCGGAGCTGCCGGGTGATCTGCCCGCCACTCTCCGTCTTCCAGTCCCAGACCTTGTCGACGAACTGGTCACGGGTGAAATCGGTGCGCTTCTCCCCGCGCGCGTTCATCTGCCGCTCGACGACCATCTGCGTCGCGATGCCGGCATGGTCCATGCCGACCACCCAGAGCGCGTCCTTCCCCTGCATCCGCGCGTGGCGGATAAGGATGTCCTGGAGCGTGTTGTCCAGCGCATGGCCGATATGGAGCGATCCCGTCACGTTGGGCGGCGGGATCACGATGGTGAAGGGCTCGGCCTCGCCGCGCGCGGGCCGGAACAGCCCCTCGCCTTCCCAACGCGCATACCAGCGCGCCTCGATCGGACCGGGCTCGAATGTCTTAGGCAGTTCGCTCATGATTGGCGCTTTAGCGCGCCTGCGCGTCTCCGCCAGCCCCCCTCAGCCACCGATCCAGCCAGGAATGCACTTCGCGATACCACTGGATCGAATTTTGCGGGCGAAGAATCCAGTGATTCTCGTCCGGATAGACGACGAGCCGCGAGGGGATGTTCCGTCGCTGTAGCGCGGTGAAAATGCCGAGCGACTGGCTGTAGGGGATACGGAAATCGAGCTCGCCGTGGATGACGAGCGTCGGCGTGCGCCAGCGATCGATCAGGCTGACCGGATTGTGCCGTTCATAAGCTTCGGCATTCTGGAAATAAGGCCCGCCAAATTCCCATTCGGTGAACCACAATTCCTCCGTCTCATAGGCCATCGCCCGCAAATCCAGAATGCCGGCATGGGTGACGAGACAGCGGAAGCCCTCCGGCCACGCGCCGGCGATCCAGCTCGTCATATAGCCGCCATAGGAACCGCCCAGCGCACAGGCGTTGGTCACGTCGATTCCCGGATCACGCTGTCCGGCCGCCGCGAGGCCGAGGCGCAAATCCTCCAACGGCGCGCCGCCCCAGTCCCGGTTGATCGCGTCGGTAAAGGCCTGGCCGTAGCCCGTGGAGCCGTGGAAATCGACGGTCACGGCCGCATAGCCCGGGGCCGCGAACAGGCGCGGGTTCCAGCGATAGGACCAACTATTGCCGAACGAGCCCTGCGGCCCGCCGTGGATGAGGAACGCGACGGGCAGCGGCGCTGTCGCATTGGCCGGGCGCAGGATCTGCCCCCACACCGTATCGCCATTGGCACCGGGAAAGCTGAACCTCTCGTAGCGCACCGGATCGAGCTCGGCGAGCAGGGCGGCGTTGAGCGCGGTGATCTGGATGATTTCGCCCGCCCGATTCATCCGGTGGAGATCGTCCGGGCGCTCGATCGTATTCACCGTGAACACCGCGCCGTCGCGGGTCGGCACGACATTGCCCACCGTTCCCGCCTGGGTCAGCCGGGTGACGCGTCCGCTGCCCACATCGATCCGGAACAGCGGCGTGTCGAGCGTGTCCTGCGCGGTAACAAGCAGGGACCGCGAATCGGGCGCCCAGGCGATCGAGCCGACCGATCGGTCCCATTCCGCCGTCAGCGCCCGCGTCTCGCCGCTTTGCAGGTCGCGCAGCTGGACGACCAGCCGATCTGCCTCGTAACCCGGCCGCGCCATCGCTGCATAAGCCAGCCAGCGCCCGTCAGGAGACGGCGCCGGCAGCGTGTCGGTCGCCCGGTTCGCGGCGGTCAGATTCTCCGGCGCGGCGCTGCCGTCAGCCGGCACTGCATAGATGTCGAGATTGGTGGAATTGGGCTCACCCCGTCCCGCTTCACGCAGCGTGAAATAGAGCGTGTAGCCGTCCGGGCTCCAGGCAATCTCCTCGCCGCCGCCGAACGGCCGGGTCGGCGCATGGCCGTTCAGCGATGAAGACACGGAGACGCCGCCGCCCTGCGGACGACCATCGGCCATCGGGAAGGTGAAGATGCGCGAATAAATGCCCGGCTCCACCCAGCTGTCCCAGTGACGCACGAACAGCTCGTCATAGACGCGTCCGCTCCCCGGCGGATCGAGATCGGGGACATTGGCGCAGTTGAAATCCTCGCAGGCCCGGTCGAGATCCGTCCAGATCGCGATCCGGTCGCCGGTTGGCGCAATCGTGTAGCCGGCGATGCCGTTGGCCAGATCGGTAACGCGCTCCGGTGCACCCGACGGAAGCGCAACGCGCCAGAGCTGCTCGCTGCCCGACGCGCCGCTCAGATAATAAAGCCAGCGGCCATCAGCCGAGAAGCTGGGCGAATGCTCGTTATGTTCCGGCACGGAGCCGATCCGTGTCGATGGCGCGTCCGATGCATTCAGGTCCTGAATATAGAGATCGGTCCGGCCGCGATCATTCTCCAGATCGGTCTCGCGAATCTGATAGACCACCCAGCGCCCGTCAGGTGACACCGCCGGCGCGCCGATACGCTGCATCGTGGCAAGATCGGTAGCAGTCATCGGGCGGGCGGAAGCGGCGGATGCCGAGGCGATGGCGAGCGCGGCGAGGCTCGCGGCGAGCAGCTTTTTCATGACCCAGTGGCTAGCACCGGGCAAAAGGTGCGGAAAGTCTTTCCTTTGCCGGAACGGCTAGAGGCTGCGCCCGGTGATCCGCGCGATCTCACGAGTGACGAGCTGCTCGACGATGCCGGGCAGATTTTCGTCCAGCCAGTCCTTGAGCATCGGGCGCAGCATATCGCGCACTACGGCTTCCAGCGCCCCGGCCTCGACGGGCATCTCGGCCCGCTGCCGCAAGGTCGAAAGCGCCGCGAGGCGTTCCCGGCTGGCGGCGGCCACGTCGTTCGACATCAGGCCCTTGTCCTCGGCGACCGGATCGTCGAGTTCGAGAATGTCCTCCTCCGCGTCCACGGCGGCGGGTGGCGCGGCCTTACGGATGCGCGTGGCCAATGGCGGCGTCACGCGGCCATCCTCCGCGATCACGCGTTTGATCGACGCGAGTATGTCTTCCATTGACGGATCCGGTTGCGCATCACCCATGACGCGCGGCTTATCGCTTATTGCCTCGGTTCTGTCACGGGGCTGTTTGCATCGTCCGGCACGGTGCGAGTGCCGACGGGGCGGATGGCCGGCCCGTCGTCCCAGTCGGACCAGCTGCCGCCATAGCGCCGGTAATTGACGACCGGATCGTAGAGCGGCCCGCCGTCCAGGTTCAGATCCTCCGCTTCCGCCTGCCCCATCACGTTGAGCAGCTGGAAGCCAGCGACATATGCGTCGCGTCGGGCGGTGACGAGCAGCACCTGGCTGTTCAGCAATTCCTGTTCGGCATTGAGCACGTCGAGCACATTGCGGGTGCCGACAGTCTGTTCGGCGCGGGTGCCTTCCAGCGCCAGTTCGTTGGCGGCGACCGCGATCGTGTTCGATTCGATCGCCTCGTTGGCGGCGACATAATTGGCATAAGCGGCACGGCTGTTGGCGACGACCGCGCGCTCCACAGCAATCGATTGCTCCAGCAGCTGACCACGCCTGGCATTGGCCTGCCGGACACGGGCGCCCGCGGCGCCGCCCTGATAAAGCGGCACACTTAGCGAAATGCCGACGCCGGCGCTGGTCGTGTTTTCCGGGGTGAGCGCTGGGCCGGTAACGCCGCGATCATTGGTTCCCAGCGTATCGATATAGCGGACCCGGCTGGTGCCCGTGATGGTCGGTAGCCGATCGCCGCGCGCCGCGCGAACATCGAATCCCGCCGCGCGCGCCTGAGAAGCAATCGATTCGAGATCGGCATTGTTGGCGAGCGCGACATCGGCCGCATCGTCCTGCGCGCCCGGTAAAGGCGGCAGCGGCGGCGGCGGCTGGAGATCGCCCGGCGCAATGCCGATCACTCGCTCGTAATTCTGTTCGCTGCTCTCCAGCCGGCCCTGCGCGAGCGCCAGGCTGCTGCGTGCCAGCGACAGCCGGGCTTCCGACTGGGCGACATCGGTGCGGGTCAGATCGCCGACCTCGAACCGGTCGCGGGTGGCCTCGAGATTGGTTTCGAGCACGCGGACCTGGTTGAGATTGAGCTGGACGATCGAACGGTCGCGGATCACGTCCATATAGACGGCCACCGCCTCGGTGAAGATATCGCCCTCGGTCGCGCGCAGATCGGCCCGCCCCGCATCGACACGGCTGTTGGCGGCACGAATCGAATTGCGGATCGAACCGCCGGCATAAAGCGGCACGCGCAGGTTCGCGCCGACAGTGACGTCGCGCTGATTGACGCCGAGATTGCGGGTAACAAGGTCCTGATCGAATGCGGCGTCACCGCTGATCTGCGGACGTCCCTGGGCACGGGCCAGCGCCACACCTTCGTCGGTCGCCCGCAGCGACTGACGCTGGGCCATCAGCGTCGGGTTGGTCTCATAGGTGCGGATCAGCGCGTCGCGCAGCGTCATGGCCGGTCCGGCCGGCACAGGCTGGACCTGGGGCGCTGCTGCCGGCGGCGCAACCGGTGACTGGGCGATCGCGGCGCCGTTCCAGGTCATCGCGGCCAACCCCGCCGCGGCAAGCAACCGTCCCCGCATCACTGGCTTCGCTCCATCCATCAGAAACTGAAAACCTTGGGCTTGTCGAAGCCCGGCAGCGGCGGTGCCGCGACATCCGCATAGGTGACGGCACCGAACGCACCCGCAACGACCCGCCCCACGGCGAGCCGCGCAACCCCGCGATCGAGCACTGCCAGTGCGATCCGCCCACCGTCCGCGACCTGGTCGACAATGCCCTGCGGCACCTCTTCCACCGCGCCGTCGATCAGCACGAAATCATAAGGTGCCCGCGCCGCCCAGCCCGCATTCAGCGGCCCCTGGACAAGCTCCACGCCAGTGCCGGCGAGCGCCTCGCGCGCCGCCCCCGCCAGCGTCTCATCCTCTTCCAGCGCAACCACCGAAGCCGCCAGCTCGGCCAGCACTGCCGCCGCATAGCCAGTCGCCGCACCGATCACGAGTACATGCTCGCTGCCGTCCAGCCGCGCTTCGGTCAGCAGCCTCCCGAGCGCCATCGGCGTGCTCATCGCGCGGTCGCCGCCAAGCGGTAATATCGTGTCGGCATAAGCGAGCTTGGCGCGGTCGGCCGGCGCGAAACGCTCGCGCGGCACCTCGCCCATCGCCGCGATGACGCGGGGATCGTTCACTCCGGTGGTCCGGAGCTGGCTTGCCACCATCGCGCGGCGCATTGTTGCGAAATCCAGGTCTGTCATCGTCGGGGCTCTACTCGCATAACTGTTATAGTGATGCAATACACTTGTTCGTCCTTGCGGCTTTTATCGGCAAGCATCCGTGTCGCCAAGCGGAAGCGTCGGCTGACAGGGGCAGCAAGAGCCATGCCAGCGATCCTTCTCTCGTAAAAGGCCCAAGGGAAGCGGATTCGACTGTCCGGGAGCGGACGAAATTGTCCGGAAGCGGACATGTCGCGCCCTCCGCCGCTTCTGCTATGGCGCGGCGATGGATGATGCGAAGGATCGGGACGGACCGTTCGACCGCGCGCTGCGACGGCTGCGGCGCGATCGTGCTGCGGCGATGGCAGCAGCTGGCGGCGATGCCCTCTATCTTCACCGCCGCGCCATCGACGAGCTGACCTATCGCCTTGATTCGGTGACGCGAGAATTTGACCGGGCCCTCGATCTGGGATCCGGCGATCCCCGGCTGGCCGTCAATCTGTCGGCGCGCGGCTATGAAGTGGTCCGCGCCGATCCGGGCCGCCTTTTCGCCGCCGGCGGGGTCCAGTGCGACGAAGACAGACTGCCCTTCGCCGATGGCGCGTTCGACCTTGTCGTCGCGATCGGTACGCTCGATACAGTCAACGACCTGCCCGGCGCACTGACCCTCATCCGGCGCGCCTTGCGGCCCGACGGCCTGTTCCTCGCCGCCTTTGCCGGGGCCGGCAGCCTGCCCGCCCTGCGCGAATCGCTGCGCGCCGCAGAAGCGGCGGAGGGACAAGATCCCGCGCCTCGCATCCATCCGCAGATCGATGCGCGCGCCGCGGGCGATCTGCTCGCCCGCGGCGGCTTCGCCCTGCCAGTCGTCGATCGCGATACCGTCACGCTCCGCTTCGGTGCGCTGGCGGCGCTGGTCCGCGATCTGCGCGGCATGGGCGGCGCCAATATGCTGTCGAGCCGGTCACGCCGGCCTTTCGGGCGAGTCGGCCTTGCCGCCGCAGCCGGCGCCTTCGCGGCGCGGGCCGATGCCGACGGGAAAACCGCCGAGACGGTGGACATCCTGTATCTCAGCGGCTGGGCGCCTTCGCCCGATCAACCCCGCCCCGCCCGGCGTGGCAGCGCCACCGCCTCGCTCGCTGACGCGCTCAAGCCGAAAAGCTAGAGCCGTTTCTGCCAAGCTGAAACAGCCTCTAAAGCAGGCGCTCCAGCAATTCGATCAGCGGTTCATCCGCCGGGGGCATCGGCAGTGCGCGCATGTCGGCGGGATATTCCCAGCGCAGCGCGCTTGCGTCGAGGGGCGCGGGAGTCCCTTGCCACTCCCGGCAGAGATAGAGCAGCAGGAGCATGTGCTTGTCGCCGAGCGGAGCGCTGGCAAAGCAAGCGGGCATCAGGGCCGCTTCGTCCACGACGATGCCCAGTTCCTCCGCCAATTCCCGCGCCAGCGCTGTTTCTGACTGTTCGTCCGGCTCGACCTTGCCGCCCGGAAACTCCCAGAGCCCCGCCATAGCCCGCCCCGGTGCGCGCTGCTGGAGAAGCACGCGCCCGCCTTCGTCGATTAGCGCCGCCGCCACCACGATCATCGTCGGATTTCTTTGCAACCGCACGTCTCCAGGTAGGATTTCGTTAACGCCCTGCCCCGTAATCCGGCAGCGGGCTGCAAAGCCCGGCAAGGGAGGCCGGACGCGATGCGGGTTTTGATCGGAATATTCAAGGACGAGCGCGGCGCGACGGCGGTCGAATACGGCCTGATCCTCGCGTTGATCTTTCTCGCCATGGTGGGAGCGGTGTCGCAATTCGCCGGCGCCACGATCGATATGTGGGACGACATTTCCAACCAGGTACTCGGCAGCTGATCTTCGTTGCGTACATTAAATGTTTGGAAACCTGTCTGCCGTAGGACGACCGAAGCTGACCCCATGAAAGCCAAGCGCGGGCGGCTTGGAAGTGGACACTTCCTTTGAATTGGAACCAAGGAGACCGGAAATGCAGTTCATTCGTAACATGTTCAAGGACACCAAGGGTGCCACCGCCATCGAGTACGGCCTGATTGCCGCTCTCATCGCGGTTGCCGCGATTGCCGCCATGCAGGGCCTGGGCGACCAGCTCGGCAACACCTTCAACGAGGTGTCTGGTGCGATGGCGAACGGCAGCAACTAAGCTACCGTCCAGCGAACCGGAAAGGGCGGCGGAACGCAAGTTCCGCCGCCCTTTTCTTGTCCGGCGTCCGCGACGATCTGAAATCTGTTGCAGTCTGGCTGAAACGGAGCCGGCGCCGATTCAGCGCAGCTGAAAACGACTTCAACCTATCGAAAGATATTTCTCGCGGCGCTGGGTCCGCAGTTCGGCGCGGCCGAGCGGGACGAGCGCGTCCAGCTCCTCGTCCAGCGCGGCGCCCAGCGCGGCAATCGCCTCAGCCGGCTGGCGATGCGCGCCGCCGAGAGGCTCCGTCACGATCCGGTCGATAACACCGAGCTGTTCCAGGTCCGCCGCCGTCACCTTCATCGCCTCCGCCGCATCCGCCGCCTTTTCGGCGGTGCGCCACAGGATAGAGGCACAGCCTTCCGGCGAGATCACCGAATAGATGCTGTGTTCCAGCATCAGCACGCGATTGGCCGCCGCGATCGCGATCGCGCCGCCCGATCCGCCCTCGCCGACGATCGCCGCAACCATCGGCACGCCGAGCGCCAGGCACTGCTCGGTCGATCGGGCGATCGCCTCGGCCTGCCCCCGCTCCTCCGCCTGCACGCCCGGAAAAGCGCCGGCGGTGTCGACCAGGGTGACGACCGGAAGCCCCGCCCGATCGGCAATTTCCATCAACCGGATCGCCTTGCGATAGCCTTCAGGTCGGGCCATGCCGAAATTGTGCTTGAGCCGACTGGCGGTGTCATCGCCTTTCTCATGGCCGATCAGCATCACCTTGCGGCCGTTCAGGCGCGCGAAGCCGCCGATAATAGCCTCGTCCTCGCCAAAGGCTCGATCGCCGGCAAGCGGCAGAAAATCGGTGACGAGCGCCGCCACATAATCCTTGAAATGCGGTCGTTCGGGATGCCGGGCGACCTGCGTCTTCTGCCAGGGCGTCAGCTTGGCATAGGTGTCGCGCAACATGCGGTCGGCGCGCTCTTCGAGACGGCCGATCTCCGCCTCGATATTGGCTTCGCCGGCGGAGGCCGTGTCGCGCAGTTCGGCGATCCGCGCCTGCAGCTCCGCGATCGGTTTTTCGAAATCGAGATAGGTAGCCATTGGCGCGCGGGGTTAGGCCCCGTCGCCGCTCCCGTCAACGCGCGGCGGTTTTGGGCGCGGTGCATCGGCAAGCGGGTGGCGGCTGTTGACCAGATCGATCAGCCGGCGCGAATCCACATGGGTGTAGATCTGGGTGGTGGCAATGTCGGCATGGCCGAGCAGCATCTGCACGGCACGCAGATCCGCCCCGCCCTCCAGCAAATGGGTGGCAAAAGCATGGCGCAGAACATGCGGGCTGACCCGCTCCGGCGGGATGCCGGCGGCGGCGGCAAGCTCGCGCACCAGCTGATAGAGCCTCACCCGGCTCAGATGCTTCTTCCCCGACGGGAACAGCCAGAGCGACTCGCGCGGCACATGCGCTGCCCAGTCCGCCACCGCGAGGCGCGCGCGATCCGAGATCGGCACCAGCCGCTCGCGCCCGCCCTTCCCCTTCAGGATCAGATAGGGCCGATCGGCGGCCAGCGCGTTGCGGGGCAGCGAGACCAATTCGGTGGCGCGCAGGCCGGATCCGTAGAGCAGCTCGATCAGGGCGGCGAGGCGGAGCGGCGCGGTGCCGCCCTCCTGCTTGCGCCGGTCGATCTCGGCGAACAGCGCATCGACGGCGCGATGGTCGAGAATCCTGGGCAGTGGCCGCTGCGTGCCAGGGCGCGGCAAGGCGGCGGAGGGATCGTCGGCCCGGTGCCCTTCGTCGTGAAGAAAGCCGTAGAAGCGCCGCAGCGCCGCCGCCTTGCGCGCCACGGTCGCGGGGCTGAGCGGCAACCAAGCCTCGCCAAGCTCGCGCAGCCGCTCGGCTGACGCTCTGGCGAGCCGCCCCTCCAGCAGCTCCGATGCGCCTTCCAGATCGCGCGCATAGGCGAGCAGCGTGTTGCGCGCCGCGCCGGCTTCGGCCGCCATCATTTCGAGGAAGGCGGCGATCAGCCGCCGGTCCTCGAGCTCCGTCACAGCCGCGCCATCGCCTCGGCGGCGATCATCCGCGCTTCATATTCGAGCCCGACGGCGCGGAGTGCGCGGACGATCCGGAACAGATATCGGGGCGGCACGCTGGTCCAGTGATCGGTCTGCATCCCCAGCCCGGCGAGCAAGACGACCTCGCCCGGCCGTCTCTGCCGTGCCGCCTGGTCGATCGCCGCGCTCCACCGATCCGCTTCGCCGATCGACAAGCCGGCGGACGAAGCGAGCGTCTGCCCGTCCGCATCGCTGATCTTACCCAGCCCGACCAGAGCGGCAACCAGCATCCGCGCGCGGATACGCCCGGCGCTCTCGTCATTGCCGATGAAAGTTTCGATCCGGCTGTTACCGAGATCAACCGCCGCGCCCGGCGCACCGACCGCGAGCAACGCCCAGGCGCGATCCTCGCCCTGTGCGGTCTCTGCCCAGCGCGCCGCCTCGCCGTCCATCCCCGCGGCAAGCATCGCGGCGATCAGATTGCCGGCGTCGGACACATGATCGGCCGAAACGGGAATCCGCGCCGCTGCGCCAGAGGTCAGGATCAGGCGCGCATACCGATCGCGCGGGTCGGCCGGCTCCGTCCACAGGCCGCGCAGTGCGGTCAGACGTTCCGTCGGGCCGGCGCCGATCCAGGCGGTGCGCAGCCGCGCAGCCACGGTCGCACCTTGTTCGGCGACATCCGTCTGGTCGTAGGCAAGGCTGTGGAGCTGGACCAGCGCGTTGGAGGAGAGGACGCCGAGCACGGCGGCGACGGACGCGGCCTCAAGGCGCTGATCGAGCGGCACCATCGGCGCACGCGCGAACCAGGCCCGCATCGGCAGGCTCGCGCCGTTGATCAACGGCGCCGGAATCTCCGTGCCGGTCGCGCTGGCCAGGCCGAAGCGCCAAGGCGTGAGCGCATTCACCCCGTCCCAGCTCACCGCGGCGGCGCGCCGGCTCGATGCGCCGGCGCCGATCACCTTTTCGGCCAGCGCCAGATCGATGCCGCCTTCCCCGCCCTGCGAGCGCGCCTGATCCACCAGCGCCGCGGCCCTTGCCGCTTCGCTTTCCAGCGCCGCGCACATGGCCTCCGCCAATGTCCAGACCGCGGTGCGCCCCCGCGCGCCGTTGACCGCCACCAGCGGGCAAAGGGCGGCGGGATCAGCGCTGGCCAGCGCACTGCGCGCCGCCACTTCAGCGAGCCGGGGCGTAAAATATTGCTGATCCACCTGCTGCACCAGCATGCGCGCGGCGTCGGCCTCTCCCATGCGGAGCAGCAGGTCGGCACGTTCCGCGACCCAGTCGGCCGGATTGACCCGGGCCGGTGCCCGCAGCCGGGACATCAGCGCACGGCGCAGCAGGATCGAGGTCCAGCGCGACGGCAGCGGCGCGTCGAGCCGGCGCATGATCTCTGCCGACAGTGCGCCCTCGTCGCGGCCGAACGCCTCGGGGCCGAAGCCGAAGCCCCCCGGCCCGATCAGCCCGACAATGTCGACCGGGCGCGCCTCGCCATCCGGAATCGAGAAATAGTTGGACGGACGCGGCCGCGCGAGCAGCGCCTCTTCAGGCGAAATTGCCCCGGTTTCCTGTTCGGACGGCAGCGTGGTGGAATCCGCGCTCGTGCGCGGCGTTTCGGGACGCGGCGTTTGCGGCTGCGGCGGCGCCCGTTCGGCGGGCGGCGGCAGCGCCTGGGGGTCGCCGAATCCCGGCGGCAGCAGCGACTCGGGCGTTTCCTGGCTGAGCGCAGGAATGGCGACAAGCAAGGCCGCGCCGGCAAGCAGCCCGGCTTTAGCCCGCCAGGATGTCATTCGTCACATCCTGCTCGATCCGCTCGACCGGCATGTCATGGTCCGTCACTCCGAAATAGATCAGCAATCCCAGGATCAAAACCAGGAGAGCGATCAGGATCAGGCCCACCGGCGAACGGCGGCGGCGGGGCGGGGCGAAATCGTAACGCGGTCTTGGCATGCCGGCCTTTTGCCCCAGCCCCCGCCGCTCTGTATAGCCCCCGCGCATGACTGATGCGCCCGACAGACCTGCCGTGACGCTGGGCAGGACGATTGTCCTGGTCGGCCTGATGGGCGTCGGCAAGACGACCGTCGGCAAACGGCTTGCCGTACGGCTTGGCCGACCCTTCATCGATTCGGACGCCGAAATCGAAGCAGCGGCGGGCATGACCGTCTCCGAAATCTTCGAACGTCATGGCGAGGCCTATTTCCGCGACGGCGAACGGCGGGTGATCGCCCGGCTGATCGGCGGCCCCACCCAGGTGATCGCGACCGGTGGCGGCGCCTTCGTCAATGACGAGACCCGCGCGCTGATCCTGGCGCGCGCCGTCGTGGTCTGGCTGGACGGTGATATCTCGATGCTCGCCCGGCGCGTCGGCCGGCGTGATCATCGCCCGCTCGTCCGCGGCAAAGATCCCGCCACCATCCTCGCCGCGCTCGCGGAACAGCGTAACCCTCTCTATGCCGAGGCGCATATCCGGGTCCGCAGCGCGGACGCACCGCCCGATCGCACCGTCGATGCCATCCTGGACGCTTTGGCTGCACATAGCCGCTGACATCGATGGGTTGCGCGGCATGCGCTTAAGCTGGCACGACGGACCCTGACACTGAACACGGAGCGAATCGCCCGATGGCCGACGTCGAAGGTCTGAGCCTCGAATATTCGGTCGCGCTTCTCGGAGCGGCTGTGGTCGCCGTCCCGCTTTTCACCCGCCTCGGGCTCGGCGCCGTCATGGGCTATCTCGCCGCCGGCTTGCTGGTCGGTCCATTCGCGCTCGCCGTCGTCACCGATCCCGTCACCCTGCTCCATGTCGCGGAGATCGGCGTCGTATTGTTCCTCTTCGTGATCGGACTCGAAATGCGTCCGAGCCGATTGTGGACGTTGCGGCGTGCCATATTCGGCCTTGGCGCCGCACAGGTGCTCACCTGCGGCGCGTTGCTCACGATCCTGGGCATAGCCGGCGGTTTTTCGCCCGTCGCCGCCTTCATCGGGGCGATGGGTTTCGTCCTCTCCTCTACCGCCGTCATTATGCGGATGCTCGAGGAAACCGGCCAGCTCGCCAGCCCCGCAGGGCAGCGCTCCATCGCCATCCTCCTGTTCGAGGATTTGGCGATCGTGCCGTTGCTCGCGATCGTCGCCGTGCTCGGCTCGCTAATGGGTGTCAGCACGGAGGAAAGCCGCCCGGCCTGGCTCGCCATATTGATCGCCCTGGGCGCGGTCGCCGCGGTGATCGGCGCCGGGCGCTGGCTGCTCGATCCCTTCTTCAAGATCCTTGCCCGCACCGGCGCGCGCGAGGTGATGACGGCGGCCGCTTTGCTCGTGGTGCTCGGTACCGCAGTCTTCATGGACTGGGCCGGGCTGTCCATGGCGATGGGTGCCTTCCTCGCCGGCGTGATGCTCTCCGAATCGACCTTCCGGCATCAGCTCGAGGCGGACATCGATCCGTTCCGCGGCATCCTGCTCGGGCTGTTCTTCATGAGTGTCGGCATGGCGCTTGATCTGTCGCTGGTGGCGGAACAATGGCGCTTCCTGCTCGTGGGCGTGCTGGCCGCGATGATCGTCAAGGCGATCGGCATCTATGTGATCGCGCGCCTTTTCAAGACCAGCCGGCGGGAGACGATCGAGCGTACCGCTCTCTTCGCGCAGGGCGGTGAATTCGCCTTCGTGCTCTACTCCGCCGCTTTGGGCGTCGGTCTCTTCGATCAGGCGACGGGCGCGCTGATGACGGCGATCGTCATTCTGTCGATGGCGCTCACGCCGCTGGTGCTGATCGTGGTCGGTCGCTTCGAACGCGAGGAGCCTGTCAACACCGACGCTGTCGAGGCCGCGGAGGGCCTGCGCGGCCGCGTCCTCTTCATCGGCTTCGGCCGTTTCGCCCAGGTGGTGAGTCAGCCCCTCCTCGCCCGTTGCGTCGAGCTGTCGCTGATCGAATCCGATATCGACATGATCGAGGCGGCCGGGGAATTCGGCTTCAAGGTCTATTATGGCGACGGCACCCGCCTCGACGTGCTGCACGCCTCCGGCGCGGGCACTGCCGAGGCGATCCTGGTCTGCGTCGACAAGCCGGACGTGGCCGACCGGATCGTCGAATTGTGCAAGGCGGAATTCCCTCTCGCCAAACTCTATGTCCGCGCCTTCGATCGCGGCCATTCGATGCGGCTCGTCCATGCCGGCGTCGACTATCAGCTCCGCGAGCTGTTCGAATCCTCGCTGGTGTTCGGCCGCGAGGTGCTGATCGGCCTCGGCTACGACGAGGATGAGGCGAACGAGGCGATCGAGGATGTCCGCCGCCGCGACGAGGAGCGCTTCGAGCTTCAGCTCGTCGAGGGATTCACGGCCGGCCGCTGGCTGCTGCGCGGCAATATGCAGACGCCCCAGCCCGAGCCCTTCACCCGCCCGGCGCGCGAGGGCGAGGTGGTCAATCCGGAAGCGGCGCTGCAAGCCGCGCCGCCCGCGCCGAAGCCTCGGCGGCGGCCGCGAACGCCAGCAGGATCGAAGGATGCCGCGCCGTAACCGCCCGCGCCGCTGAAAACACGTCCAGCCCCGGCCAGCCCCCCGGATCGTCCCTACGCCCGGCAAGATAATCGGCCAGCGCATCGCGCGCGGCGGCAATCTCCGCCGGCGCCCGCCCGATCACATGCGCGCCCATCAGGGCCGCCGAAGCCTGCCCCAGGGCACAGGCCTTCACCTCCTGCCCCAGCGCCGCCACGCGACCCTCCGCATCGGCGACGATATCCACCACCACCCGGCTCCCGCACACCGGCGAGCTTTTCTCGACGGATTGCGCCCCCTCCAGCCGCCCCAGATGCGGAATGGACGCGGCAAGGCGCAAAATGTCACGAGAGTAGAGGGAGGAAGTCACAGCCGCGATATAACCATTCCTCCCCGCAACGGGGAGAGGGACCGGCAAAGCCGGTGGAGCGGCCGGCGCGGACTCCAATGAACGCGCTCCGGCTCCACCGTCACCCTGAACTCGTTTCAGGGTCCATCTCATCATGCGCACCGGAGGTGGAAACATGGATGCTGAAACAAGTTCAGCATGACGAAAGTGGCACTCAGGCCCGCCTCCAGGTGGTCGTTCCCTGCGGCCCATCCTCCAGCACGCTCCCCTCGGCGGCCAGTTCATCCCGAATGCGATCCGCCTCC
>CAYTMM010000029.1:0-11688 GCA_964438875.1 uncultured Sphingosinicella sp.
CACCGCCACCGCCGGCGCCGCCGCGCCGAGGCAGCCGAGCCCGTAATGGTCGTCGAGCGGATGGGCGAAGCGCAGATGCACCATGCCCGGCCGTCCCAGCCCGTCGCGCGCCGCGATCCGGCTCGCCGCATCCTTCACCTTGTACCGATAGGCCGCCGGCCATCCCCGCGCGTCCGCCTCGATCGTCACCCGCTCGGGCCGCAGCGCAAACAGCTCCGCGGGCATCGCGTCCCCATCCTCAATCACCCGCACGAACGCATTGCCGTGCAGCAGCAAATGCGTCGTCACCGCCTCGAGCAGCGACGGCGTCGCCAGCGTCGCTCCGCCTGCCTCGCCCTCCGGCGCATAAACTGGTGCCCAGGCCACGCTGTCCGCGATCAGCCGCACCGCGCGCTGCGCGATCGGATTGCCCAGATAAGCCTCGCGCACCCGCGCTTCATAGGAACGCGGCCAGGGCTCCCCGCCCACGCCGACGCCCCATCCGCCAAACAGAAAAGGCCGCCCGGCATCCCGGACGGCCTTGCGGCCAAACCACCATTTCATGCGTCTCTCCTTCGCCGGCGCTTACCGGAAAATTCCCCCGCATCGCCGCTTCTTCGGAACGACATGCGACTTAAACCGTTGAATCCGAACTCTTAAACCCCCGTAACGAGGAGCCCATCGTCATGGCTTACGACACCGTCGATCGCACCATCGCACGCAGCGAAACCAACGATCTCATCGCCTCCGACAAGGTCGAAGGCACCAATGTCTACAACAGCGACGGCGAGAAGCTGGGCTCGGTCAAGAATTTCATGGTCGGCAAGCGCAGCGGCCGCGTCGATTATGCCGTCATGAGCTTCGGCGGCCTGTTCGGCCTCGGCGAGCGTTATTATCCCCTCCCCTGGGACACGCTCGATTACGACACCGATCGCGGCGGCTATGTCGTCGACATCGACAAGCAGCGCCTCGAGGGCGCGCCTTATTACGAGCCCGGTCAGGAGCCGACCTACGACCGCGTCTATGGCGAGCGTGTGTACGGCTATTACGGAATTCCGTTCTAAGCCACGGTCCCCGGCGGCTACCACCCCCTCTCCCTCAAGGGAGAGGGGATATGGCTCACAATTCCCGCACTCGCGGCGCCGTCTCCTTGCCCAGCAGCAATTCCCCCATCGCCCACACCATCGCATCGGCCCGGTCGGGCGACCGCCCCGGTCCGTCATACCCCGCCACGGTCATTCCGCAGAGCTGGTCCTCCAATTCGGGAAAGCCACCCGCGAACATCGCCTTGCCCGCCTCGAAGCGCAGCGCCACCGGCTCCGCCCGCAGGCCCTTGCCGAACCGCGCCGTCACCGGCCGCACCGGCAATGCGCAATCCACCCCGCGCAGCACGGCCTCGACCATGTCGCCGCCTTGGTTGGTCTCGACGATCACGCGATCCGCCCCCCAGGTTTCGGCCGCTGCGACCACCGCCCGTGCCCAGCCTTCCGGGCTCAGCCCGCCAACGCTGCGATCGTCCAGCACATAGCCAATCCCCGCCGCGTCAATCCCGCACACTACGATCCCGCATTCGTCCCCAGTCGCCCGCGCCGGCGGGTCCACCCCGATTACGATGCGCGAGAACGTTTTCCGCTGACCCTGAGTAGAGGCTGAGCCTGGCGAATCCCCGTATCGAAGGGCCCGGCATCGCTCGATCAGCGCCCGCGTCCACAGCGCCCCGTCCGCCTCTTCGATCAACAGCCCGTCCAGTTCCTGCCGCCCTAGCCGCGTGCCGCCATAGCGCCGTGTCACCGCCGCCACGAAATCGGCAGGCAGATGCGGATTGTCGCCTGTCCGCCCATATGTAACCGCGACATCGCCGTCCGCGATCAGCCGCTTCAGCAGCGGGATCGGGCGGGGCGTTGTCGTCGCCAGCGCCCGCGCACCTTCCCCGAGCCGCAGCCCGAACATCAGATTGTCCCACGCCGCCTCGGGATAAGCCCATTTCGCCAGCTCGTCGCACCAGGCGAAATGGTGCTCCGGCCCGCGCAGCCCGTCCGGGTTCGCGCCCGAATAGGCGAAGGCCCTCGCTCCGCTCGCGAATTCGATCAGCCCCCGGCTTGGATACCAGAGGACATCCTCGCCCGCGCGCGCCACCGCCATCAGCCCGCTCGCGCCGTGCACCATCACGCCCGCCACCTCGTCCAGCGTTGCGCCGACCAAAGCGATCCGCAGCCCGCCGTCGCGTCGCGCCAGCTCGCTCACCAGCTCCGCGCCCGCCCGGGTCTTGCCGAAGCCGCGCCCGGCGAGCATCAGCCAGACGCGCCAGCCGCCGGACGGCGGTCGCTGCCCGTCATGGGCCCAGTCCGTCCAGGATTCGTCGAACAGAGTCAGCGCCAGGTCGGGCTGGCGCGCCAGCCGGGTCTTCAGGGCCTCCGGTGCCATGTCCTCGATGCGGCGCATCCACCGGCGCCGGTCGGCCTTGCTGCTCGACACGTTCTTTCGCTTCCGTTCCGTTACTCGTCCGCGCCGCCCGCCGCGCCGCGACCTTGCTCATGATCGATCCGATGATCTGCTCGCGGTCCTTGGGCGCCACCGGCCGCGCCTTCTCGGCGCTCGCCTTGGTGCCGCTGGCGCGTCCCGTGCCCCGCTGACGCAGCAACTCCCGCGCGAGCGTCAGGTCGGCGCCCTCGTCCGGCGGCGCGGTGCCAGCCCCGGCCCGCCTCAACAACATCGCTTCCAGCCGGTCGTAGCCAACCGCCATCACGGCGGCCCAATCGGCGGCGAACAGCGGATTGCGCGCCCGCAGCTTGCAGATGGTCGGCCAGTCCAGCCCCGCCGCCGCGCAGGCAGCTTCCATGTCATAGGTCGCTGCGAGCGCATCCAGGAACCGCTGCTTGCGCCCTTTCGTCCAGCGCAGGTCGATGCGCCTCGGGCGCGTCGCCGATGGTCCGGCGGCTCCGTCGGTCATGATCCCTGCCCTCATGCAGAAAGGCCGGCCGCGAGGATCGCGCCGACCTGAAAATGCGAACATGAAAAAGTTCCAGGTCTTCGCCTCACCCCGGCCCAAAAGCCCGCTCGGCGAATCGGCGCATCTGTCCAGCCTGTGCGTCTTGTGTCATATCAGCGCATCGCTGTCAATATTTTTATCCATATAGGTGATTTCAAAAATTGGTGCGAAAATCACTCAGAACCTTCGGATGCGTAACGAAGAAAGTGCAATGATTGCATTTCTTCAATTGTTTGATAGAATCTGTTTCTGGAAAATGATGAATTGACTCAAGTCAATAGAAATAAGAACAAGATTTAATAAATAATCCGTGGAGACATATTGGGGAGAGAGATCATGCGGAAGGGAATTTTGCTTTCTGCAATGGCAGCGACGATCGCATTGCCAGCCACGGTTCCGGCGCAGACTGTCCAGCATGCCGAAGCATCCATGGAGATCGAGGATTCCAGCCTGCTCACTCCGGTCAACGGCATCTACCGGATCGGGCAATGTGTCGTGCGGCATGATCGCGGCACTGCGCTGCGCCTGCTGGAGATGCTGCCTGTCGATGGCGAACCCCGGCTGCAGGAGGCGGCGCGGACGATCGCCGATGCTGGCTGCCTCGGCGAGTCGCTGCCGGTGGATTTCCCCGTCTATCTGCGCGGGGCGATCGCGCAGGAGATGCTGCGTACCGATTTCACCGAAATGCGGGGCGAGCCCTACAGCGTCGCGCGCCTCGTCGATTTCGGCTTACCGGTCGAAAGCGACAGCGATCCGGCAGAATCCGCGCAACCTTATCGCTGGAGCGACTGCGTTGTGCGCAACGATGGCGACAATGTCGAACGGTTGATGCGGACGCCGCCCGGTTCCGAGGGCGAACGCCGCGTTCTGGTGCGGATGCGGGCCTATATGTCAGCCTGTATGAGCGGGCAGACGGAATTCGCCGCCTCCGCCCCGGAAATCCGCAGTCTGTTCATGCAGAGCGCCTATCATTCGCTTTACCGTTACTGG
The DNA here is from genome assembly GCA_964438875.1 of uncultured Sphingosinicella sp. GTDB lineage: Bacteria > Pseudomonadota > Alphaproteobacteria > Sphingomonadales > Sphingomonadaceae > Allosphingosinicella. The sequence continues at coordinate 3,959 of CAYTMM010000029.1, forward strand.
AATGGCGATCTTAGTGCTGCAGGGGAGAGCGGCGTGGACAATCCGGCTGGCCGGATCGTCTGCCGAACCTATGTGAGCACAGATTCCCGAGTCCGGACCGAACGGATCTGCATGAGTCCGCGCGACTGGGCGCGCGCGCGTCATACGACGCAGGAACAAGTGGATGCGTTCATCCGCAGCGCGCGGGCGCGTCCGCAATAAGGACAGACTGTGACAGGAATGCTGCGCAGGGCCATATGCGGCTCATTGCGGCGCGCCCGAAACTTTGCCACAGATCATGACGGCTGAACCAAACGAGGAATACCCCATGCGCATGATCGCCGTCCTGATGGGCGCCGTTATGATCCTCACCGCCTGCAACACGGTGCGCGGTATCGGCCGCGATGTGGAATCGGTGGGCCGCACCGTCTCCGACGTCGCCGATTGATCCGCCGGCGCGGTGCGCCCGCGCATTCGTGGAACCTCTTCTCTCCCCGGGCCGTTTTGACGGCACAAGCGGGAGGAGGCTTTGGCCGCGACCATAGACACCGATGCCATCGCCGTCCTGAAGGCGGATCATCGCATCGTCGAAAATCTCTTCGCCGCGCAGCGTCATGCGCGCGATCCGGGTCGCGGCGCGCGCCTCGTCCAGCGGCTATGTACGGAACTGCGCATCCACATGGCCGTGGTGGAGGAACTCTTCTACCCCGCGCTCGCCGGCCGGGTCGAGGCGCGGCTGTTGCGGCGGGGCCGTGCCGCGCATGACCGCGCGCGCCGCCTGATACGCGAGATCGAGCGCGGCCCCGATCGCGACCGCGACGCGCTGCTCGCGCGGCTCTCGGTCCGGATCCGCCTGCTGATACGCACGGAGGACGCGCCGGCGCGCGGTCTCTTCGCCCGCTGCCACGCTGCCGGCATCGATCTTGTCATCCTCGGCCGCCGCATGATCGCCCGCCGCGAAGAGCTGTCCCTCGCCGCCGATCGGGACGGCCGCGTGCCGCCTGATCCGCCGGTCGGAGCGGACCTGACGATCGCGGGCACATGATATATGAATCAAATTCGTCGCGGCCCGGTGCATTGCCGCCGTTCAGGGTGCACTCAGCCCGGTCATTGGATGATCGAACGATGCGCAAGACAGCTAGCCCCCTGATTCTGGCGAGCCTGGCCGCCCTGATCGCCGCCGCCGCCCCCGCCGCCGCGCAGGATCGCGATCGGCCGCTTGGCGATCTGCTCGATGCGCTTCCGCCCGATCCCGCCGAAACCTCCGGCAAGGCCGAAGCACAAGCGCCGGAGCCCGAGCGCCCGTTCGCGCCCCTGCTCCGTCCGTCGCCGCCGCAAAGCCGCCTCGTTCCCGCTCCAGCGCCGCCACCAGAGCCCGGCCGGATCGGCACGACCGATCTGCCACCGTCCGCCGTCCTCTATCCGGACGACGATCTGTTGCCCGCACTCGCGGAGGAAGCGGAGTCTGACAGTCCCGTCGCAATCGCTCCGCCCCCGCCGATCTCCCCACCAACCGAGGCTGATCTCGCCTGGCAGGCGCTTCAGGAGCAGCGCCGACAGGAGATCAACGCCGAGGAGGCGCCGCTCGTCGCCCGGCTCAACGTCCGGGCCGCCGCCGATCAGGAAACCGCTCGCCTGCGCGCAGAGCAGGCGTTGGCCGATCACGAGCAAGCCATGCTGGATCGCGAGGCGGAGATCGCCCGTATCGAGGCCGATCATAGGGCCGCGACCGAGGCCCACCGCCGCGCCGTCGCCCGCCAGCGCGCCGAGCATGAGGCCCGCGTCGCCGCCTGCCTCGACGGCGACCGCGCCGCCTGCGCGCCGCGTTAAGCCGGCAGCCGCTCGAGGAAGGCAGACTCCCGCGCGACCAGCGGCGCGAAGCTGTCCCGCGCCAGCATCGCCTCCACATAAGCCGCGAGCTTCGGGTGAGTCGCCGGATCAGGAGCGATCCCCAGATGCCGGAAATTCACGAACGGACTCGCCACCGCGATGTCCGCCAGCGTCAACCGGTCCCCGACCAGAAACAGGCTGTCGGGAATGACCCCTTCCAGATAGTCCAGCAAGGGCGGCAGTTCCTCGCGCTCCGCCTTGTCCGCCGCATCCAGATCGCCCGGCTTGCCGGTCATCAAACGCATGACGATCCGGTTGAAGAACATCTTGCGCCCGCAATCGAACAGAACCGTGTCCATGAACTCGTCATACCAGACCGTCCGCGCCCGGCCCTTCGGATCGGCGGGGATCAATTCCGGATCGGGTCGCAACGCATCGAAATAGGCGATGATCGCCGAGGAATCGGAGATCCGGAAATCGCCGTCCTGAAACGCGGGAATCTTGCGGAACGGACTCGCCGCCAGAAAGTCCGGATCGTCAGCGCCGGGCACAACCACCTTGTTCTCGACCGCGATTCCTTTCTCGGCCGCAAAGACCAGCACCTTGCGCACGAACGGCGACAACGAAGATCCATAGACGATCATGAATGCAGTCTCCTGAGGGCGTTCTTTTCTGAACCTGCGTTAGCGCGCCCCGGTCTGCCCCCGCAATCCGGTTACGTCTATTGCGGCTGGGCGGCCCTTGCCGCCAGATAGGCGTGGATCGCATCGATCTCGCGGTCGGTCAGATGGGCGTAGCGGCCGCGTGCCACCTCGGCCATCAGGCTCAGCTGGCGCCCGCCCGTCGCAGCGCCGGTCCGCAGCAACTGGCGGAATTCGTCGCGCGAATAGGCGCCGGCGATGACCAGGTCGGGCCGTACGGGCGCGCTGGGTTCGGGCGCAGGCCCGCCCTCCAAATTCATGCCATGGCATTCCGCGCATGTCGCGCGCACCATATAGCGCGCCCAGTCATGCGATCCGTCCAGCCCCGGCGGTTCCCGGTCACGCTCCTCGCGGACATGCTGCGCGGCGGGCTTGAATGCGCCTGCCGCGATTTCCTCTCGCGCTTCGGGACCCAGCACGATCCGGGGATATGCCTCGCCCGCCGGCGGCAAGGTCCGCAGCCAGGCGATCAGCGCCCCCATGTCCGCATCGCCGAGTTGCGTGAACAGGCTGGATGGCATTTCCCACAGGTTCGATCCGTCCGGCCGCGTGCCTTCCCGCAAGGCCTGCTCGATCTGCACGTCGCTATAACCCGGCAAGGCGCGGGTGAGGTTGGATGCGAACTGGATGGCGAAGGCAGGCTCTTCGATCCACGGCCCGCCGGTCAGCTCCTCGCCATGGCAGCCGATACAGCCGAGCACGCGCGCCATGCGCTCGCCATGGGCCAATTGCGCCTCCGCGCCCGCCCCGGCCGCCATCTCGAATTGCAGCGGGGGCGCCTCGGCCGTCGCATTGGCGTCGCCACCGCCACATGCCGTCAGCAACATGGCGGCGAAAAGCGGAATCATGGCTTTCATACCGCGCTCCGGCGCAGCGGCGGGCGCTTCAGATAGGTCAGCCAGCGCCACAGCCATTCCAGCGGCCCGAAGCGGAACCAGCGAAGCCACAGCAGACTGAACGCGATCTGGAGCATCCAGATACCCGCCACGACATAATAAAGCTGATATCGCTCGAGCTGGCCGAACCAGCCCAGGCCGACGAACAGCACCAACGCGATCGCCGAGTGCATCAGATAATTGGTGAAGGCCATCTGCCCCACGGCGGCGAAGGCGCGACGGACGAAGCCGAGCATGCCGGAGCGCACGAACAGCAGCAGCGCGCCCAGATGCCCGATCGTCATCGCCAGCCGCCCCAGATCGTAGCTCACATTGGCCTGCGCGAAGGCGAGCGCGCCAAACTGGTGATCGATGATCCAGCGTGTCTCCAGGAAATTGACGACGAGACCCACGGTATAGCCGCCCGCCATCATCGAAACGTAGAGCCCCGTCCTCCGCTCCAGCGTCAGCACCCCGGCGCGATAGAGGCCCATGCTGATCAGCATCATGCCGAACATGTCGAAGAAGAAGCGGTAGGTGCCCCAGGTCTGAAAGACGAGATTGATCTGTCGCACGCGCTCGAACGCGGACCAATAGCCGGCCTGCATCCGTTGATTGACCGCCCGAACATTTTCCGGCGGCACCTTGAAACCGGCGCGCGCATCCTCCCAGGCATAGATGGCCTGCTCCTGTTCGGGGCTGAGGCTGTTGCCGGCATCGAGCAGCAATTGCGCGGCTTCGGCGGCATCATGCTTGCGCAGCATCTGCACGCTGTCGTGCAGGTTCCAGATTGCCGCGAGCAGCAGCACGAAGGCGCCGATCGCCAGCAGCCAGCGCGCCGGCAATTTGCGGAACGGAAACAGCGCCAGCCCGGCAATGCCATAGGCGTAGAGGATGTCGCCCCACCAGAGCAGCAGATAGGCGTTCACGAAGCCGAAGCCGATCAGCCACAGATTGCGTCGCATGTAGATGTCCGCCGCGTCGCCCCGGCCCGCCGCTTCCAGCCGCGAGACGAGCAGGATCGCGCTCGCCCCAAACAGCATCGAGAAGAGCGCGCGCTGGGTGCCCTCGACGCCGATCTGCATGACGATCCAGACCAGCAGGTTCGCGCCCTGCGCGCCGCCCGCATTCATCGGATTGGTCTGCGCATCGGCCAACCCGAGGCCGACGATGTTGATCAGCAGGATGCCGAGCAAAGCGACGCCGCGCACGAAATCCAGCGCCTCGATCCGCCGTGCCGCGGGGGCCGCGCGGGAAGGCGGCGCGGCCGCGATCCGCGTCGGTTCCTCGCCGTCGGCCGCCGTGACATAGGTCATGGACTTTCCCCACCCTCGCCGTCTTGTTGACCGGGATCGTTTCGGCGGCAAGCCGGAATTTCAAGTCAACGAATGCGGTAATGGTCCGCCAGCCTATCGAGCGCGAAGCCCAGCACGATCCGCCCGGCACGCGCCGGCCAGCCCAGCGCCCGCTCGGCATCGCGCATCCCTTCTCCGGCGCAGACGATCCGCCACAGGATGGCGTCCAGCCCCGGACCGGTCGCCGCGACCGCCGCCTCGAAGCGCTGCTTGGCGAGGAGCTGTGCATTGGTCGGATCAAGCGCGGCAGGTGCCGCGCCCCGCGACCGCGACGCCGGCGCGGCGTCCCAGCGCATTGTCACCGACGGCGCGAGCTGCGCGCGCTCCCAGTCAGCGCGGAGCTGCTCGCCCGCATCGAACTGGCGCTCGCTCACCAGCCCGCGCGCCTTCAGCCAGCCCAGCGGGGATTCGGCGAGGTTCACGGTCACGCTGCGCGCGGGGCCGGCGCGCCCCCTTTTCGGCAGCGTCATCGCTCCGCGCTCCGTACCATCGCGCGGCAAGGCCCGTTCCGTAAGCAGCCTGTTCCTCATGCCCGTCTCCCGTTCGAATCGATACGGAATTCTCTTGCCATTCCGGCATGTCTGTAGGAAAGTGAATAACCGTATTGGTTCAAAAAGGTTGAGGAACAACAGATGATCACCCGCATCCGCGAGGTACGCCGCGCCCGCAAGCTGACGCTGCAGGATGTCGCCGACCGCTGCGATCCGCCGACCACGCCGCAGACGATCGGCCGGCTGGAAACGGGCACGCGCACCGTCTCGGTCGGCTGGCTGAACCGCATCGCGGCCGCGCTCGACGTGGAGGCCTCGGATCTGGTCAAGCTGCCCGAGCGCGCCGATGTCCCGGTTGCCGCGACGCTCGATCATGAGGGCGCTCATGCCCCCCGCCGCGAAGCCATGGTCGTCCCGCCGCAGACCGCACCCGGCCTGGTCGCGATGACGGTCTCGTCCGGTGTCGGCGATTATCGCAGCGGCGACGAGATCTGGCTCACCCGCCTCTCACCCGACCAGTTCTCCGGTGCGCTCAACCGCGACGTCCTCGTCCCCCGTCCCGCCGGCCGCTTCCTGTTCGGCCGGTTGATCGGACGAGAGGACAACAAGCTTCACATCCTTCCGCTCGGCGCCGGCGGCCGCCAGACGGTCGTCACCGATCCCCCTTGGGCGGCCGTGGCGGTGAAGCTGATCCGCACCCTCTGAAGCTTGCACAAGCCGCGCCAAGATGGCAGGGACGCGCGCTTGATTGGTTGGGCGCTTAGCTCAGTTGGTAGAGCATCTCGTTTACACCGAGAGGGTCGGCGGTTCGAGCCCGTCAGCGCCCACCAGCCAGCCGGTCCTCAAATCGCCGCGGGCGCGAGGCGCTGGGCGGCGCGCAGATAGGCAACCATCGACCGCGCCGCCTCGTCCGACAATTCGATGAACACCCGCCGGCCGTCCTGCGGATCGGCGGAGCGCAGGAAGACACCCCGGTCGGTCAGCGCCTTGATCCATCTCAGCGCCGTGGTCGCCGGGACAGCGGCGGCGATGCACAGGCTGGACACCGCGACCCGGCTCTGCTCGATCCGCGCCGCCATCAGATCGAGCAGCATGTCCCAGGCCGGATCTGCGAAGAGGTCACCCCGGAAGAACTGCTCGCGTAGACGGCGTACGCGGATGATCGCTCGGATCTGGGCGGCGTCCACGGGCGGTATATCGTCCGCCAGCACGCGCGCGCGTTCCGGCCCCGTTTCCTCTTCGTCGGAGAGGGACGCGAGGATGCCGGCGATCCGCCCGACCTCTTCGGAAAGCTGGTGCAGCAAGGCATGCTGCATTAATCCATCGCCTTCCCTGCCGATATCGTGCAGCCGCTCGCTCCGCCGCGGCACGGCCAGTTGCAGCGCCAGTCGGCGTTCGTCCTCGCCGGCATCGGCGAGATGCGCGATGGCGGGATGGAAAGCATGTGCTGCGACAAGGTCGATCATCTCCTCCGGCGCCGCGACGATCCCCGCATATCCCTGCTCGGCCCGTGCCTGCATCCGCGCCAGCAGTTCCGGCAGTGCCGGGTCGCCCGGCACCGCGCCGAGCTCGATGTAGATCGGCGCGGCGGGCAGCCGGGCCAGGCAGGCCGGCGCCTCTGCGACTGGTGCCGCGGCGGTCACGCGATAACCGGCCTCTGCGGCGGCGGACCGTGCCCGTGCCAGCGCCTCATCACTATCGCCGAAGATCAGGATTGACGGATTGTCGTCATATTCGACCATGTCCAGATCATCCCCCGCCATCTCTATTGCCTCCGCCCCAGTTTGTACCGGTGACGATTGCCCGCAATCTTGCCGCATTGAATCGCTTTCGGCTCCAAAACGGAGCTGTCTTTAACCATATAGAATCTTTGATTGTCAGCCTATTTTGGTGGTTTGGCCGCAATCGCGCGGCACCACCAAGTCCATTTCGGACCTGGACAGGAAACGTCCCATTCTGGCTTTAGTCGCGCGCGGGCAGTATTTCTGTCGCGCAATCCAGTCCGTTTCGGATCAAATTCGGACCGATTACCGACTTCAAAGTCTGTTTCAGCATAGCTGAGAACGCCCCTACCCCATCGCCTTGACGATCTCCTCGACCATCTTCTTGGCGTCGGCGAGCAGCATCATCGTGTTGTCGCGGTAGAAGAGGTCGTTGTCGACGCCGGCATAGCCGACGCCGCCCATCGAGCGCTTCACGAACAGGACGGTCTTGGCCTTCTCCACGTCGAGCACCGGCATGCCGTAGATCGGCGAGGACTTGTCGGTCTTGGCGGACGGGTTGGTCACGTCGTTGGCGCCGATCACGAAGGCGACGTCGGCGCGGCTGAAATCGGAGTTGATATCCTCCAGCTCGAACACCTCGTCATAGGGCACGTTCGCCTCGGCGAGCAGCACGTTCATATGGCCCGGCATGCGGCCCGCCACCGGGTGGATCGCATATTTGACGTTCACGCCCTCATGCTTGAGCATGTCGCCCATTTCCCGGATCGCGTGCTGC
>CAYTMM010000029.1:11698-34001 GCA_964438875.1 uncultured Sphingosinicella sp.
GCCTGGGCGACCGCCATGCCATAGCCCGGCACGATCACGACCAGTTCGGCCTGCTTCATCAGGAACGCCGCATCTTCGGCCGAACCGCGCTTCCACGGCCGGTCGATCACCTCGCCGCCGCCGGCCGATGCCTCGCCGCCGCCGAAGCCGCCGGCGATGACGGAGATGAAGTTGCGGTTCATCGCCCGGCACATGATGTACGAAAGGATCGCGCCCGAGGAGCCGACCAGCGCGCCGGTGATGATCATCGCGCTGTTCTGCAGCGTGAAGCCCATCGCGGCGGCGGCCCAGCCCGAATAGGAATTGAGCATCGACACGACGACCGGCATGTCCGCGCCGCCGATCGGGATGATCAGCAGGAAGCCGATCGCGAAGGCGAGGCCGGTGAGCGTCCAGAATATCCAGGGGCTCTGATCCTGCGTGAAATAGGCGGTGAGGCCGAGGATCGCGGCCAGCGTGCCGAGATTGATGACATGGCGCAGCGGCAGGATGATCGGCTTGCCTGACATGTTGCCATTCAGCTTCAGGAAGGCGATCACCGATCCCGAAAAGGTGATCGCGCCGATCGCCGATCCCAGACCCATCTCGACCCGGCTGACCGGGAAGATGACGCCCGCCGCGTCGGCAATGCCGAAGGCGATGGGATTGAGGAAGGCGGCCGCCGCCACCGCCACGGCGGCGAGGCCGACCAGGGAATGAAAGGCCGCGACGAGCTGCGGCATCGCCGTCATCGCGATCCTGCGCGCGGTGACGAGGCCGATCGCGCCGCCGATCGCGATCGCGGCGGCGATCTCCCACAGCCCGGCGATCTCGTGCGTGGCGAGCGTGACGCCCACCGCGATCGCCATGCCGATCATGCCGAAGCGGTTGCCGGCGCGCGAGCTTTCCGGGCTGGACAGGCCCCTGAGCGCGAGAATGAAGCAGATGCCCGCCACCAGATAGGCGAGCATCACCCATGCGGGCAAAACGGCGGTCTCATGCATGGCCGGTATTTCCCCCTTGGCGCGTCAGGCGATACGTCCCCCTCACCCCTTGCGCTCCTTCTTCTTGTACATGGCGAGCATGCGCGCGGTGACGGCGAAGCCGCCGAAGATGTTGACGCTGGCCATCACGATCGCCGCCAGCCCCAGCCATTTCGCGCTCGGGCTGCCCCCCGCCATCGCGGCGATCAGCGCGCCGACGATGATCACCGATGAGATGGCGTTGGTGACGCTCATCAGCGGCGTGTGCAGCGCCGGCGTCACCGACCAGACGACATAATAGCCGACGAAGCAGGACAGCACGAAGATCGACAGGATGGTGATGAAGTCCACGATGCTTCCCCCTCAGGCCAAACCCAGCCGCATTTCGAGCAGCTGCAGCAGGCGGGCATATTGATGACGCCAGTGCAGATCCGGGACCTCCGGACAATCGACACTGCGCCCGGCATCCACGTCAGCGCCACGCACCGCTTCAGCGCCGTGCCGGGCGATCAGCCGTGCCGCGACGGCGGATTCGCGCGCGCCGAAATCGCGCTCCCAGTGCGATCGCACGCTGGCCGGGCTGAACCCGCCGCACAGCATCGACTGCTCGCGCGCCGTCCGGCCGTACAGGTTCATCGAGGCATAGACGGAAAGGTCCGGCGCTCGGCTCCAGCCCGTGCCCGGCCCGCCCAGCGATCCGTCCGCGCAGCTCGCCAGCACGGGCAAGGTCAGCGCGAGCAGCAGCGGCGAGAAGCGGGAGGCGCTGGCGGCACCGCCGATGCTCACCCCAGCAGCCTTTCGCTGACCACCTTGCCATCCCTGGTCAGCCGCGCGCCCTGCACGATCTCGTCGTCGTCCGGCAGGACCAAAGCCTTGGTCTCGGCATCCCAGAAGGCGGAAAGCAGGTTGAAGAGGTTGCGCGAATAGAGCGCCGAGGTGTCGGCCGCGAGCCGGCTCGGCACATTCTTGTGCCCGACGATCTTCACGCCATGCTTCACGACCACTTCGCCGGCGACCGCGCCTTCGACATTGCCGCCCTGTTCGACGGCAAGATCGACGATCACGCTGCCCGGCCGCATCGTCGCGATCTGCGCGTCCGTGATCAGCCGCGGCGCGGGACGTCCCGGGATCAGGGCAGTGGTGATCACGATGTCCTGCTTGGCGATGTGGGAGGAGACCAGCTCCGCCTGTGCCGCCTTATATTCGTCGGACATTTCGGAGGCATAGCCGCCCGTGCCCTCGCCCTCGATGCCGGCCACCGTCTCGACGAAGATCGCCTTGGCGCCCAGGCTCTGGATCTGCTCCTTGGTCGCCGCGCGCACATCGGTGGCGGAGACCTGCGCGCCGAGCCGCCGGCCGGTCGCGATCGCCTGCAGCCCGGCGACGCCGACGCCCATGACGAACAGCTTCGCGGCCGACACCGTGCCCGCCGCCGTCATCATCATCGGAAAGGCACGGCCATATTCGCCCGCCGCATCCAGCACCGCCTTGTAGCCGGCGAGGTTGGCCTGGCTGGACAGCATGTCCATGCTCTGCGCGCGGGTGATGCGCGGCAGGAATTCCATCGCGATCGTTTCATATCCGGCCTTGGCATAGGCATCGACCCGCTCGCGCTGGCCGAACGGATTGAGCGCGGCGATCAGCAACGCGCCTTTCTTCGCACCCTTCAGCGCATCGGGCTCCGGTCCCTGCACGGCCAGGACGATATCGGCATCCTTCAGCGTCGCGGCGCGCGCGCCGACCGACGCGCCGGCCGCTTCATAATCGCCATCCGCAATGCTCGCGCCTTCGCCCGCGCCCGCCTCGACGGCGACGCTGGCGCCCAGCGCGATGAATTTCTTGACCGTTTCCGGCGTGGCGGCGGTCCGGCGCTCGCCGGCTTCGCCCTCCTTGAGAACCGCGATTTTCACCCCCCGCGGCCCCGGATCAGCTTGCGATGATCAGGACGACGATCACCGCGACGATGGCGCTGATGATGGTCCCCCATTTCATCAAGCCGGTGAAGAACCCGTAGGTATCCTCATGGGCCTTGGTCTGCTTGGCGGTATCGACGTCCGCAGCCATGCTCGCTCCTCTTCCCTGTCCGGCGCCTTGTTTAGCAACGGCCACCGAAAGGGCAAGCCGCAAGCGGGCCTGACGTGCCTTTAAGCCCCCCTTTACCCGATCCGGGTTAGGCGCGTGCTTCAAACACACAGAGGAAAGTCATGCGGCCCGATCCGACCCGTTGCCTGTTGCTGATCGACGACGAGCCCGCGCAGCGGCGGCTGATCACCGCGATCGGCGCGCGCGCCGGCTGGTGGGTGCGCGGCGCCAATGACGTGGACTCCGCGCGCGCCATGTTCGCCGATCCGCAGGAGCCGAAGTTCGACGCCATCCTGGTCGATCACTGGCTGCCCGGCGAGCAGGGCGCGGAGCTGATCCGCCAGATCCGCGCGCTGAAGCCGGAATTGCCGCTCCTCGTCCTCACCGCGCAGACCAGCGTCGATATCGCCGTGGAGGCGATGCGCGCCGGCGCCAGCGATTTCCTGGTCAAGCCGGTCGCGCCCGATCGGCTGCTCGCCGCGCTCAACACCGCGACCGACCGGCGCAAGTCGGCGGGCGAACTGCGGCCGCTGTCCGAGAAGATCGCCAAGAGCCTCGGCTTCGACGAGATCGTCGGCTCGGCGCCGAAATTCCGCGCTGCGCTCGCCGTCGCCGCCAAGGCCGCGCGCGCGCGCGCTTCGGTACTGATCGAGGGGGAAAGCGGATCGGGCAAGGAAATCATCGCACAGGCGATCCATGCCGCTTCACCGCGTGGCAAGAAGCGGCTGCACGTTGTCAATTGCGGCGCGATCCCGGAAAATCTCGTCGATTCGGTGCTGTTCGGGCACGAAAAGGGCGCCTTCACCGGCGCCTTCGATCGCCATATCGGCCGGTTCGAGGATGCCGACGGCGCCACTCTCTTCCTGGACGAAGTGGGCGAATTGCCACTCGACACGCAGGTCAAGCTGCTGCGCGTAATCGAGGCCGGCGAATTTCAGCGGGTCGGCAGCCGCGTGACGCAGACGGTCGATGTCCGCATCATCGCCGCGACCAACCGGCGCCTCGCCGAAGAGGTCGCCGCCGGGCGCTTCCGCGAGGATCTCTATTACCGACTCAATGTCGTCCATGTGCCGGTGCCGCCGCTGCGCGATCGCGCCAGCGACATCCCCGCGCTCGCCCGTCATCTCCTGTCGCGCATCGCGGATCAGCCGGGGATGCGCCCTCTTTCGATCACCGACGACGCGCTGGCCGTGCTGATGTCCTATGGCTGGCCTGGCAATGTCCGCCAGCTCCAGAACGCCCTGTTCCGCGCCGCCGTGCTGTGCGAGGGCGATGCGCTCACCGGCGCCGATTTCCCGCACATCGCCAACGAGGCGACCTTCGGCCGGCGCGCCGACGATTATCACGCCAAGCCGCTGAGCGGCCAGTCCGCGACCGCCGCGCTCGCTCACGGCCCCGGCGTCACGCTCTACGATTCGGATGGCCACCTGCGTTCACTCGAGGCGATCGAGGCGGATGTGATCCGCCTTGCCATCGGCCATTATCGCGGCCGCATGACAGAAGTGGCCCGCCGCCTCGGCATCGGCCGCTCCACGCTTTACCGCAAGCTCGGCGAACTCGGCATCGGGGACATTGCAGCTTAACTTCTCATCATGCTGAACGTGCTTCCGCATCCATGAACACCGGAGAATACAGCTTCGCGGGGCTATGTTCATCAACCCTGCACAAGTTCAGGGTGACGGTTGGGGCCGGACCGGGCTAAACTCCAGCCATGCCTCACCTCCCCAATGCCGTCGCCCTCGTCACCGGTGCCGCCTCCGGCATCGGTGCGGCGACCGCCCGTGCCCTCGCAGAAGCCGGCGCGAAGAAGTTGATCCTGGTCGATCTGGATGAGGGCCTGCTGCGCGATTTCGCTTTCACCTTGCCCTGCGAACGCGATGTGCGGATCGGCGACGTCGCGGACGAGGTGTTCTGGAACGAACTCGATCTCACCGGCCTCACCCACGCCGTGGTCAATGCCGGCATCGCCGCCGGCGGCCCCGTCGAGCAGACCAGCTTCGATGACTGGCGCAGGGTGATGACGGTCAATCTCGACGGCGCCTTCCTGACGCTGCGGGCCGCGATGCGCGCGATCCGCGCCACGGGCGGCGGCGCCATCGTCCTCACCGGCTCGGCTGCCGGCGTGAAGGCGGAACCCGGCATCGGCGCCTATGGCGCATCCAAGGCGGCGCTCATCCATCTGGCTAGGATCGCTGCGCAGGAAGGCGCGCCCGCCATCCGCGTCAACGCGATCGCTCCGGGCGGTGTGGAAACGCCGATCTGGAGCGGCCAGCCCTTCTTCCGGAAACTGGCCGCGCAAAAGGGCGGCGAAGCGGCGGCATTCGCCGCGCTGGCGGAAATGGCGACGCCACTGGGCCGTTACGCAAGGCCGGAAGAAATCGCCGGCCAGATCGCCTTCCTGCTATCGGACGCAGCCGCATTCATCACCGGCGCCTGCCTGGTCAGCGACGGCGGTTACGCGAAATAGAGACGTTTTCAATTGCGCTGAAACAGGGTTTCCCGCCTCAGGACAGGAAGAAACCCAGCGGCACCAGCCGCGCGCCGCGCGCGTGCTGGCCGTTCTGCTGGGCGGGCACGAAGCGCCAGCGGCGCACGGCCTGGGCCGCCGCGCGATCGAGCCGGGGATGGCCGCTGCTGCGGTGGACGCTGACGGACGTCGCTCGCCCCTGTTCGTTCACCATGACCATCAGCACGACTTCCCCCTCTTCGCGCGCACGACGCGATTCCATCGGATATGCCGGGGCGGGATTGTTGAGATAGGCCGCGTCGAAGACCGGTGGAGTGATGGGCGCGGGCGGGGCCGGCGGCGCAGGTGGTGCGGGCGGCGTAGGGGGCGCAACGGAGACGGGCTCATCCGGCGGCGGCGCGAGTATGACCGGCGCAGGCAGGTTCACGACCTGCCGGGAGGTTTCGATCCGCACGGGCGGCGGCGCGGTCGACGGCGGGGGTGGCAACTCCACCGGCGGGGGCGGGGCCATTTCCGGCATCAAGGTGACAAGCAGCGGCACGTCCCGCTCCGGCAGGATGCGGATATCCAGCGCGGCGAAGAGCCCGGCCAGCGCCGCTGCATGCAGGACAAGCACCGCCACGAGGGCCGGAAAATTATCGGGCCGCCTCATCGCGCTCAGCGGGCCGGAGGCCGCGGCTGGTTATTGCGAGTGCTTAGCATCAGCATCCGATGACGCGCGAAACCCGGTTTGGCAAGGGTCGGAAACAAAAAGACACAGCGGGGCTTGACCCACGATACACGAGCGGGCAAGGGCGCTGTTGCTAATCATTATCAATAAAAAGAGTGGGGCAAATGACCGACATCACCTCTTCGCCGCGCCGCGGCCGCGCCGCAGCGCCGTCGTTCCTCGCCGCCTCCTGCATCGGCTTCCTCGTCGTGCCGGGCACGGCGTTGGCCCAGCAGACCGGCGATGATCAGGGCGCGACCCGCCTGGGCCGCGTCACTGTGACCGATACGGCGATCGACGACAGCTACAATCGCGGCGAGACCTCGTCGGACAAGCAGACCGCCGAGCTGGTCAACACCCCGCAGACGGTCAGCATCATCCCGCAGGAGATCATCCGCGAGCGCGGCGCGACCAGCCTGACCGAAGTGCTGCGCAACACGCCCGGCATCAGCTTCGACGCCGGCGAGAACGGCTTCGCCACCTCGACCAACAATTTCACGCTGCGCGGCTTCGACACGAGCGGCAACATCTTCATCGACGGCTCGCGCGATTCGGGCAGCTACGCCCGCGACATCTTCAACATCGAGCAGGTCGAGGTGTTCAAGGGCGCCACGTCCGACAACGGGCGCGGCGGCGCCGGCGGCTATGTGAACCTCGTCACCAAGGTCCCGACGCTGGAGAGCTTCATCGCCGGCAATGCGGCGATCGGCTTCGATCAATATGGCGGCCGCGCCCGCCTGCGCGGCTCTGTCGACGTCAACCAGGTCGTGGCGGACGGCATCGCCATTCGCCTCAACGCGGTCGGCGAGCGCAGCGGCGTCGCGGGCCGCGACGTGGCCGAGCGTAACCTGTGGGGCATCGCGCCGTCCATCGCGGTCGGCCTGGGCGGCCCGCTGCGCGCCTATCTGAGCTACGAGCACACCTCGAGCGACGACATCCCCGACTGGGGCGTGCCGGGTGCGAGCATTCCGGGCCTCGTCACTTACGATCCGCTGACCGCCGGCGTCGATCGCGACAATTTCTACGGCCTCGCCAGCGACGTCGACGATGTCGATACCGATGCAGTCCTGTTCCGCGTGGAATATGACGTGGCGCCGGGCATCACGCTCAGCAACCAGACCCGCTGGGCGCAGGTCGATCGCTTCGCGCGCTACACTGTGCCGACCGCCTTCGTGCCGGCCACCCGGACCGTTAACAGCCAGACTCAGTTCTACGAGCGTGAGAACGACACGCTCACCAACCTCACCAACCTGCGTGCCGCGTTCAACACGGGCTCGGTCGCGCACACGCTGTCGGCTGGCATCGAGTTCACCCGCGAGCGGTCAAACGCCAATCGCTATGGCACTGCCAACCAGACCGGCAACGATCTGTTCAACCCGAACCCGAACCGCGTGCCGGCGCCGGCATTGCTGCCGACGCAGGTCAACGAAGTCGATGTCGATACGATCGCTTTCTACATCTTCGACACAATCGAACTGTCTGAGCAGTTCCAGATCACCGGCGGAATCCGCGGCGAGAATTACGACGTGGAGATCGTCAGCAGCGACATCGCCGGCGTCGGCACGGACGTCGCGAACGGCTATGACGATTCGCGCTTCTCCTGGTCGGGCCGCCTCGGCCTCGTCTACAAGCCGGCACCGGAAGGCTCGATCTACGTCTCCTGGGGCACGTCGGCCCAGTCGCCCGGTTCGTTCCTGTCAAATCCGGACATTTCGCGCACCGGCGACAATGCCTTCCCCGGCTTCGTCCCCAATGCGCGCCCGGTCCGCTCGGACAATTACGAGATCGGCGTGCGCTGGAACTTCATGGACGGCGCGCTGTCCACCAGCATCGCCGCCTTCCGCACCGAGAAGCGCCGCGTGCCCGTCGTTGGACGTCAGGTCGGCGAGACGTCGGACAGTCTGCAAGGCTATCACACGCAGGTCGTGCAGGGCGTCGAGCTCGGCATTACCGGCCAGCTCACCCCGGCATGGCAGATCTTCGCCGGCGCGCTCATCATGGACAGCGAACGCCAGATCAGCGCCGAGCTGAACGACGCGCGCCGCCGCGGCACCAGCGGCGCGGGCGATTACGACACGTTCCTCACGGTGGACGGCGATCGGCTGGCTTTCACGCCGAACTTCACGGCCAATCTGTGGACCACCTATCGCTTCCCGTTCGGCCTCACTGTCGGCGGCGGCCTGCAGCATGTCGGCTCGTCCTATCTCGGCCGGCCGGACGACGCGCTGCGCTTCATCCCGAACGGCCGCTTCGGCAAGCTGCCCAGCTACACTTTGGTCAACGCGCTCGTCTCCTACGAGGTGACGCCGAACATCGATCTTCGCCTGAACGTCGATAATCTGCTGAACGAGCAATATGCGATCACCACCAACTGGAACGGCACCCGCGCCTCGCTTGGCGCGCCCCGGACCTTCCTGGTCAGCGCCGGCTTCCGGTTCTGATCCATCGCCGATCGTGCGGGGCGGCTTTCCACGCCGCCCCGCATCCGGCATCATGCGCGGCGACATGATCCAGATCGCCGACATCCTGACCCCCGAAGAGGCCCGTGCCTGCCGCGAACGGCTTGAAGCCGCTGGCTGGGCGGACGGCCGCGCCACCGCCGGCCATCTCGCCGTCCACGCCAAGGCGAACGAGCAGCTCCCCGACGACGATCCGGCGGCGAGCGAGCTGGCCGATCTCATCCTCGCCCGCCTGGGCCAGAGCCCGCGCTTCATCGCCGCGGCCCTGCCGCTCAAGATCCTGCGCCCGCGCTTCAATCGCTATCGGGGCGGCGGCGCCTATGGCGATCATATCGACAATGCGATCTTCGCCGTGCCCGGCACGCGCACCCATATCCGCTCGGACCTGTCCGCCACTCTCTTTCTCAGCGATCCGGACTCCTATGAGGGCGGCGAACTGGTCAGCGGCGGCCAGCGGGTCAAGCTGCCGGCCGGCCATCTCATCCTCTATCCCGCAAGCACGCTCCATCATGTGACGCCGGTGACGATGGGCGCGCGGATCGCCGCCTTCTTCTGGATCCAGTCGATGGTCCGGGCGGACCATCGCCGCGCCATGCTGCTCGATCTCGACGAATCCATCCAGTCGCTCCGGATCGATCATCCGGATCATCCGTCGATCGTGGAGTTGACCGGTCTTTATCACAATCTGCTGCGCGACTGGGCCGAGGTCTGAGTCGAACATGGCGATGCTCGACAAGCTCAGCCGAATTCCGCCGGACATCGCCACACCCGGCGCCTATGCGCCCTATGCGCGCGAGCGGATGGACAGGGCCGCATGGGACTGGCTCACCGAAGGCGCAGGCGGCGGGCTGACTGCCCGGCGCAATGCCGAGGCGTATGACGACCTTCTCCTGGCAACCCGCATACTGCGCGATCTCAAGGCCGCGCACACCCGGCTGGAGCTGCTCGGCCGGCCGCTCGATCATCCGATCCTTCTCGCCCCCATCGCCAATCACAAACTGTTTCATCCCGATGGCGAGCTGGCGACGGTCGCCGCCGCCGCCGCGATGGGCGCGCCGATGGTGGTGAGCACGCAGGCCAATCACCCCATCGAAAACATCGCCGCACAGCAGGGTGCGAAGCTCTGGTTCCAGCTCTATATCCAGCCCGACCGGGAGTTCACCGCCGCTCTGGTCCGCCGTGCGGAGGCGGCTGGCTATCAGGCGCTCGTGCTCACCGCCGACGCTCCGATCGGCGCCCTGCGCGCCGGGCTCGCCTTGCCCGCCGGCATCGAGCCGGTGAACCTCAAGGGCATGCGCCAGCTACCGCCCCATCATGGCGCGCCGGGCGGCCCACCTCTGTTCGGCAGCGACCTCGTCGCCGCCGCACCGACTTGGGCGGACATATCCTGGCTGCGCTGCCTCACGTCGTTGCCGATCCTGCTCAAGGGCGTGATGACCCCCGAAGACGCGGTCCGCGCGATCGACGAAGGGCTGAACGGGATCGTCGTCTCCAATCATGGCGGCCGCATCCTCGACGGTCAGCCGGCGACGATCGAAGCGCTTCCCGAAATCGCCGAAACGGTGGCAAGACGTGTCCCTGTCCTGCTCGACGGCGGCATCCGGCGCGGCGGCGACATCTTCAAGGCGCTGGCGCTCGGCGCCGACGCGGTACTGCTCGGCCGCCCCTATGCGCTGGCGCTCGCCGCCGCCGGCGCGCCCGGCGTCGCCCATGTCCTCCATCTGCTTCGTGCCGAGCTGGAGGCGACGATGGTCGCCACCGGCTGCGCAACCCTTGAGGAGATTGATTCGTTTCTTGTCCGGCGCTAGACCTTCACTCGAACAGAAGGAGAACAAAATGCCGTTCACGGGAAGCTGCCATTGCGGCGCGATCGCCTTCACGGTCGATGAGGACGCGCCCGAAAAGGCGATGGACTGCAATTGCTCGATCTGCCGCCGGCGCGGGGCGCTCCACCATTTCACCAGTGCTGCGAAGGTCACGCTCGAAACTCCGCGCGACGCCCTCACCACCTATCGCTGGAACACCGGCCGGATCGCCTTTCAGTTCTGCACCACCTGCGGCTGCGCGCCCTTCGGCGAAGGCGAAAGCCCTGACGGCCCGGTGATGGCGATCAATCTGCGTTGCACGGACGTGGATCTGGACGCGCTGGAGATCGAGCCCTTTGACGGCGCCCATCTCGTGCCGGGACCGCAATAACTCAGGCCGGGGTTAGCGCCGTATCGCGCAGGCCCCGCCACACGCGCAGCGCCTGCAGCGTCTCCGGCACGTCGTGGACGCGCAGGAGTTGTGCCCCCTGCCCGGCCCCCTTCAGCGCCAGCGCCAGCGATCCGGCCAGCCTCTTGTCCGCTGGCGCTTCATTGGACAGCGCGCCGATCGTGCGCTTGCGGCTCGCGCCGAGCAGGATCGGGCAGCCCAGCCCGTGCAATAGCGCCAGCCCGTTCATCAGCTGGAGATTGTGCTGCACATTCTTGCCGAAGCCGAAACCGGGATCGACGATGATCCGCGCCCGGTCGACCCCCGCCGCGACCGCCGCGTCGATCCGCCCGGCCAGCCAGTCATAGACTTCCAGAAGCACCGGCCTCTCGTAACGCGGATCGTCCTGCATCGTCTCGGGATCGCCCTTGTGATGCATCAGCACAACCGGGCAGCCCGCGGCCGCAACCACCTCAGTCGCGCGCGGATCCCAGAGCAAGGCCGACACGTCGTTGATCAGGCCCGCGCCCGCCGCGAGCACCGCCTCCATCACCGCCGCCTTGCGCGTATCGACCGACACCGCTGCCCCCGCAGCAGCCAGCGCGCGCACCACCGGCTCGATCCGCGCGATCTCGTCGCCTTCCCAGACCGGCTTCGCGCCCGGACGGGTGGATTCGCCGCCCACATCGATCAAGGCCGCACCGGCGGACGTCATCACATGCCCCGCCGCGATCGCCGCCAGCGCATCGTCATGCGCGCCGCCGTCGGAGAAGCTGTCCGGCGTGACGTTGAGGATGCCCATCACCTGCGGCTGATCGAGCCGGATCACCCGTTCGCCCAGCGTCAGCGGCGCGCGGGGAGAGGTGAGGTTTGCCCAGACCGCCTGCTCGTCCGGCCCCAGCCGCGCCTCGATCCCCTCGACCGGCACAAGCTCCGCACCGTCCGGCGAGATGATCTCGACCATCGAGAACCAGAGCAGCCCACCGGCGAGCCGCGCGACCTTGCCGTCATGCCCGAACGGCGCATCGACGAAGCCGGTGGGGCGCAGATAAGTGCGAGAGGTCATAAACCACTCCGTTCGCCCTGAGTCTGTCGAAGGGCTGCCCTTCTCTTCTCCACGGCTGAAAGAAAGTACAGGGCTTCGACAAGCTCAGCCCGAACGGATTTAGGAATCAGCCCAAAGCCGCGAGATATTGCTGCCGGATCGCATCGAGCGGCACCGTCTTGCCCTCATGCTCGATGTGCCAGAAGGTCCAGCCGTTGCAGCTCGGCGCGCCTTGCACGCTGGCGCCGATCTTGTGGATCGATCCCTGCTCGCCGCCATGTTCGATCGTCGCGTCGGCCAGCACCCGCGCCGTCCAGCGCCGCTTCGTGTCCATGACCATCGTGCCCGGCGCGATCAAACCGCTTTCGATCAGCGCCCCGAACGCCACCTTGGGCTGGCTCCGGCGCGACGCCATCACCTTCATCGCGCTTTCGTCGAGCGGCAAAGTGGAATCGATCCGCGCCTGCGCCACTTTGATGTAGCGGCTCTCGCGCTCGATCCCGATCCAGTCGCGGCCCAGCCGCCGCGCCACCGCGCCGGTCGTACCGGTGCCAAAGAAAGGATCGAGCACGACATCGCCCTTGTTCGTGCAGGCGAGCAGCACGCGGTAGAGCAAGGCCTCGGGCTTCTGCGTCGGATGGGCCTTGGCCCCCTCCCCGTCTTTCGCCCGCTCGCCGCCCGAGCAGATCGGGATCACCCAGTCGGAGCGCATCTGGAGCTCGTCGTTCAGCGCCTTCATCGCGCGATAGTTGAACGTGTAGCGGCTGTCCTCGCTGCGGCTCGCCCAGATCAATGTCTCGTGCGCGTTGGTGAAGCGGGTGCCGCGAAAGTTCGGCATCGGGTTGGATTTGCGCCAGATGATGTCGTTCAGGATCCAGTAGCCCTCGTCCTGCAGCGCCGCGCCGACGCGGAAAATGTTGTGATAGGAACCGATCACCCAGAGCGTGCCGTTCGGTTTCAGGATGCGCCGCGCTTCCTTCAGCCAATCACGGGTGAATTTGTCATAGGCCGCGAACGTGTCGAACTTGTCCCAATCGTCGTCGCAGGCGTCGACTCGGCCGCCCTCCGGCCGGAACAGATCGCCGCCGAGCTGGAGATTGTAGGGCGGATCGGCGAAGATCATGTCGACCGATGCGTCCGGCAACCGCGACATCGCGGCCACGCAATCATCCTGCAGGATTGTGTTGAGCGGCAGGCTTTGTCCGGCGGGTTCCGCCTGCGGCGCGCGCATCTTGCGCTTCGGTTTCGCAACCGTTTCGAACCGCCCCATCACGCTCATCTTGTCGCCCCTCAAATGCAAAGAGGGCCATGCTGAATCCACCAGACTCCCCGGTCAAGTTCAAATACTTACCGGCAGGGGTTCAGGAACGGATGCAGCCCGGCGGAACGAAAGGAGTCTGCCGCAACATCTGGTGGTGGACGGCGATATGGGGACTCAACCGGCGGTGGTGTGGCCGTAAGGACTCACAGGCCCAAAGTTAATTGCCGCACCGGCGCGAAGCTGCGGCGGTGGATCGGCGTCGGTCCCAGCTCGCGCAACGCACGCTGGTGCGCCGGGGTCGGATAGCCCTGGTTCGTCTCCCAGCCATAGCCGGGATAGGCGCGCGCATAATCGGCCATGATCGCGTCGCGCGTCACCTTGGCGACGATCGAGGCGGCGGCGATCGACCGGCTCTTCGCGTCGCCGCCGACGATCGCCACACTGGGCCGCGCCCAATCCGGGCAACGATTGCCGTCGACCAGCACCATCGCCGGATCGACGCCGAGCGCGTCCACCGCCCGCTGCATCGCCAGCATCCGCGCCCAGAAGATGTTGATCTCGTCGATCTCCTCGACGCTCGCCATGCCGACGCCGACGATCGCGACCTCATGGAGCTTCGCGCAGATCGTCTCGCGCGCCGACGCCTTCAGCGCCTTGGAATCGTCAATGCCTCTTGGAAAGCGTTCCCGGTCCAGAATGACGGCCGCCGCCACCACTGGTCCCGCCAACGGCGCGCACCCGGCCTCGTCCACGCCGGCCAGCGGCATGGGATGAACCTTTTCCAGCTTGAAACAGGGCCGGACCCGTTCAGGCATACGTGACCCAGCCCCGCCAGGCCATGCCGAGATAGAACAACTCGGTGTCCCGAAAGCCGGCTTCCGCCAGCAATGCCTCGTCACGCGCTGCCGGCACCATCGTCTCGAGCGCCCGGATCGCCGCCTTGGCACCCGCCACAGTAGCCGGATCGACCTGCGACCGCAGAGCGTAATGCGCGTAGCGGTCCAGCCTCCGCTCGAAGTCCGGTGCGCTGCGATCGAGGCATTGATCGACCAGGATGAAAGGCGCCCCCGGTCGCAGCCGGCGCCGCGTCTCCCGCAGCAGGGCGAGCTTGCCGCCGTCGTCGGGAACCAGCCCGATCACCAGGATGCAGGTCGCGGCGTCGAAAGGACCATCCGGTGCCTCCTCGACCGTGCCTTCGATCAGGCACAGCCGGTCTCCCGCGACCGGCCCTGCAATGTCGCGCGCCAGTTCCAGCATCGGCGGCGCCGGATCCACGCCGACGAAGCGCCAGCCCGGCTCGATACTGGCGAAATAGCGTGTTTCCAGTCCACCGCCAGCGCCAACGACCAGAATTTGGCCATCAGCGGGCATGATCTCGCGCAACAACACCGCCGCCATCTGGAGCATACCCGCATGACCCGGCGTAAAGGCTGGCGGGCCCTGCTCGGCATAAAGCCGCACCCGTTCCAGATCGCTGAAATTCCGGTCCATTTCGCTCATACCGGATTTCTCCACTGATCGAACGGCACGGCGCCGAGCGCGTGGCCCATCGGGCCGTTGCCCCGGCCGAAGCCTGGTGCGGCTAGGATCGCCGCGCGGACATAGGCCCGCGCACGCGCCGTCGCATCATCGAGCGACAACCCTGCTCCAAGCCCGGTCGCAAGCGCGCTCGCCAACGTGCAGCCCGTCCCGTGCGTATGCTTCGTGTCTATGCGGCTGTCTGTCCAACGCGTCACCCGGCCATCGGGATGAACGAGCAGATCGGCCAGTTCGTCCCCCGGAAGATGCCCACCCTTGGCCAGCACCGCGCGTCCGATCTCGTCGGCAAAAGCCAGCGCGGCCTCGCGCATTCCTGCTTCGTCCGCGATGCTTGTGCCGACCAACGCGCCAAGCTCGGGGATGTTGGGCGTGACGAGCGTAGCGAACGGCGCGATCTCGCGCAGCGCGTCGATCGTGCCGATGTCGTTCAGCGCATCGCCGCTCGTCGCGACCATCACGGGATCGAGTATGACAGGCACTCTCGCGAAACGCGATTTGAGCAGGCCGCCCACGATATGCGCCAGCTCAGGCGTCGCCAGCATCCCGATTTTCACCGCATCGACGCCCAGATCGTCGTCCACCGCCTTCACCTGCTTCAGCAGGAAATCCTCCGGCACCGGAAAGACGTCCTGGACGCCCAATGTATTCTGCGCGGTCAACGCCGTGATCGCGGTCATCGCGAAGCCGCCCATCATCGTCACGGCCTTGATGTCCGCCTGGATGCCTGCCCCGCCACCTGAGTCGGAACCGGCGATGATGAGGATGCGCGGCGGTGTCATGCCGGCCCCTTCCGCTCCGTCGAAGCCGGATATTTCGTCAGCAAAGGCTCTGGCCGCACCGGCCGGCGTTCCAGATTGCCACCGCAATTGGGGCAGGTTCCCGCAAGCGGACCTTCGACACAATCGACGCAAAAGGAGCATTCGAACGTGCAGATATAGGCCCCGGCATCAGGCGGCAGATCCGCGCCGCAGCGCTCGCAATCCGGCCGCAGCTCCAGCATCAGGCCGCGCTCACCGCCGCGCAGATCGTGTCGACCACATCGGAGACCAGCGCCTCGTCGTCGCCTTCCGCCATCACCCGGATCAGCGGCTCCGTGCCGGATTTGCGGATCACCAGCCGGCCGCGCCCGTCCAGCTGCGCCTCTCCTTCGGCGATCGCGGCCTTCACACCCGCCGTCTCCAGCGGCGCGCCACCGGCGAAGCGGACATTCTTCAAGAGTTGCGGCAGCGGCTCGAACAGGTTCAGCACTTCGCTCGCCGGGCGCCCCGCCTGGACCAGCTCGGCCAGCACCTGCAGGCCCGCGACCAGCCCGTCGCCGGTCGTGCCGTAATCGGAAAGGATGATATGCCCCGATTGCTCGCCGCCGACATTGAAATCCTTGGCACGCATCGTCTCCAGCACATAGCGATCGCCGACCTTGGTCCGTTCGAGCGTCAGCCCCTGCCCCGTCAGGAACCGCTCAAGCCCCAGATTGGACATCACGGTCGCGACCACGCCGCCGCCCTTCAGCGCGCCGCGCCGGTGCCAGGTCGAGCCGATCAACGCCATGAGCTGATCGCCATCCACCGCCGCGCCTTTCTCGTCCACGACGATCAAACGATCCGCATCGCCGTCCAGCGCCAGGCCGATATCGGCGCCGGCATCGACCACGGTGCGGCGCAGCAGCGACAGATCGGTGGAACCGCATTCGTGATTGATGTTCACGCCGTTCGGCGCGACGCCGATCGCAATCACTTCCGCGCCGAGCTCCCACAGGGCCGAAGGCGCAACCTGATAGGCGGCGCCGTGCGCGCAATCGATCACCACCTTGAGCCCGTCGAGACGCAGATGCGCGGGGAAGGTCAGCTTGGCGGCGTGGATGTAGCGCCCGCGCGCATCCTCGATTCTTTTGGCGCGGCCAATCGCCTCGGCCGGCGCCAGCAAAGGCGGCGCCTCCAGCAACGCCTCGATCGCCGCCTCGTCCGTGTCGGACAATTTGTAGCCGTCCGGGCCGAACAGCTTGATGCCGTTGTCGACGAACTTGTTGTGGCTGGCAGAGATCATCACGCCGATATCGGCCCGCATCGATTGGGTCAGCATCGCCACCGCCGGGGTCGGCACCGGGCCGACCATCACCACGTCCATGCCGACGCTGGTGAAGCCGGCGACGAGCGCCGTTTCCATCATATAGCCGGACAGGCGCGTATCCTTGCCGATCACGACCCGGTGGCGATGATCGCCGCGCTGGAAATGCGCACCCGCAGCCTGGCCGACCTTCAGCGCCATTTCGGCGGTCATCGGCATGGTATTGGTGCGGCCCCGGATTCCGTCCGTACCGAAATAGTTTCGCGTCATTCTTTTCTCACTCACGTCAAAAAGGCGAGAATCAACCAAAAAGTGAATCTTCCTCCCTTCAATACAGCCCGCTAAGACAAGATCATGTCGCCGCCCGCCCGGATTCTTCTCGCTCTGGCCCTGGGCATTGCGCTCGGCATCGCCAGCGTCGCAACCGGAGGCGCCTGGGTCGATCAGGCCGTCGCCATCGCCGAACCGCTGGGCGGCCTGTGGCTCAGCGCGTTGCAGATGACGATCGTGCCGCTCGTCGTCTCGCTGCTCATCACCGGCATCGCCGCCTCGGCGCAGGCGGCGCGGGCAAGCAAGCTGGCGACGCGGGCGATGCTCCTGTTCGTTGCCCTGCTCTGGCTGTCCTCGATCGCCTCGGCGCTGCTCACCCCGCTGCTGCTCGAGCTGTTTCCGCTGCCGACTGCCGCGGCCGCCGCTTTGCGTGATGCGCTGACCACCGCCGGGCCGGCGGGCACGGCACCGGGCTTCGCCGATTTCCTGCGCTCGTTGGTCCCGACCAACCCGATCGCGGCCGCCGCACAGGACGCGATCCTGCCGCTCATCTTCTTCACCCTCATCTTCGCCTTCGCGATGACCACCTTGCCCGACGAGCCGCGCGAAAGGCTGACCGGCGTCTTCAAGGCGATTGCGGACACGATGCTGGTCGTCATCGGCTGGGTGCTGTGGGTGGCGCCGGCGGGCGTCTTCGCGCTGGCCTATGTGGTCGGCGTGCGGGCCGGCGGCGCGGCGTTCGGCGCGCTGCTCCATTATGTGCTGATCGTCTCGGCGGTCGGCGTGGTGATCTGGCTCGCCGCCTGGCCGGTGGCCTGGGCAGGCGCGCGCGTGTCCCCGATCCGCTTCACCCGCGCGATCGCGCCGGCCCAGGCGATCGCGATCAGCACGCAATCCTCACTCGCCTGCCTGCCCGCCATGCTGCGCGCCGCACACAAGCTGGACGTGCCGGTCGCCGCCTCGGGCGTCGCGCTGCCGATGGCGGTGGCGATCTTCCGCGCGACCGGGCCGGCGATGAACCTCGCGGTGGCGATATACATCGCCTACTGGTTCGGCATCGAGCTGACGCCGGGGCAGCTCGCGATCGGCGTCGCCGCAGCGGCGATGACGACGATGGCCGCCGCCGGTGTTCCCGGCCAGGCCAGCTTCGTCACCTCGATCGCGCCCATCTGCCTGGCGATGGGCCTGCCGATCGAGCCGCTGGCGCTGTTGATCGCGGTCGAAGTGCTGCCGGACATCATCCGCACGCTCGGCAATGTCAGCATGGACGTCGCCGCCACGGCCACCGCATCGCGACGCGCCGGCTTCGACGAGGAGGACGCGACCAGCCGGGAGGACCGGCTGCTCGAGGAAGGCGCGTGATCGCCAAGTCGGGCGCGCGGCGCTTCGCGGCTGTGCTCGGCGCCCTGCTGCTCGCCGGGGCGGTGCTCGGCTTCGTGCCGTTCCTGCTGTGGAGCAATGCCGAAATCCATCCGCTGTCGGCCGATACGCCGCACGATCAGCTGTTCGCCCTGTTCCCGGTGAACGCGGCGGACAATGTCGTGCACGGCCTGCTCGGCCTGTGGGGCCTCGCCGCCGCCCGGTCAGCACGCGCCGCCCTCCTGTTCGCGCGGGCGATGACGGGTGTGTTCGCGGCGCTGACGCTGGGGGGATTCGTGCCGGCGACGGGCGACATCCTGCCGCTTTACGGCAACGATATCTGGCTCCACGCGCTGCTGGCGGCCGTTTCGGCCTGGTTCGGCTGGCTTCACCACGATTCCGCTTAGGCATCTGGCCTCGGCGCGCACCTTTTAGTATGGGGGGTGTATGAAAAGTGGTCTCAAGCTTTCGGCGATGATTGTGCTTCTCGCCTCACCGACCATGCCCGGCGCCATTCAGGCCGCTGCGGCACAGCAATCCAATCCTGTCCAGCTGGTGCCGCCGCAGCTCGGCTATCAGCCGGTGCAGCCGGTCTCGACCGTCTGGCAGCGCGACGCGGCGGAACGCCTGCTCGATTATGTCGGGGCGATCGGCGCGGAGGGCCTCGATCCCGCCGCTTATTCGATCGAGGAGCTGCGCGGCGCGCTCGCCACCGGCGATGACGCCGTCATCTCGCCCGTCGCCGACCGCATCTATTTGCGCCTCGTGACCGATCTGTCCGGCGGCGCGGTGCGCGGCAATGCGCGCGGCGAATGGTACATGCCGGACACCGCGATCGACGGGAACCGGCAGCAGCTCCTGCTCGCCCGCGCGCGGCAGGGCGAGGTCGCCGCGACGCTCGACGGTCTGCACCCGGTCCACCCGCAATACGCGATGCTGAAGCGCGCGCTGGCCGTCACGCCGGCCGAGGAGACGGCGCGCCGCGAATTGATCCGCGCGAACATGGAACGCTGGCGCTGGCTGCCGCGCGAACTGGGCGAGCGGCACGTGCTGGTCAACATCCCGGCCTTCACTGCCGCGATCGTCGACAATGGCCGGGTGACACTGCGCCATCGCACCGTGGTCGGCGCGCGCCGGACCCAGACGCCGGGGCTCAGCGCCAACATGACGGCGGTGACGCTCAATCCCTGGTGGACGCTTCCGCAGAGCATCATCCGTGAGATGGGCGGCCGCTTCAACAGCTCCTATGTCGTCACCCGCAGCGGCAACACGACGATCGCGCGACAGCGCCCCGGCCCCGGCAACTCGCTCGGCCGGGTGAAGATCGAAATGCCGAACGATCACGCCATCTTCCTGCATGATACGCCGGCCCAGGCCTTGTTCAGCCGGCCGGTGCGCGCGTTCAGCCACGGCTGCGTCCGCACCCAGGGCATCCGCGATTTCGCCGCCGAACTGCTCGCCGCGACCGGCCAATGGAGCCGCGCCGAGATCGACCGCGTCATCGCCTCGGGCCAGACCCGGCAGGTGGCGCTGGACCGGCCGATCCCCGCCTATATCGCTTATTTCACCGCCGCCGCGACCAATGACGGCAATGTCGTCACCTATGCCGACATTTACGGCCGCGACGCCGCCGTCCGCCGCGCGCTGAATCGCGGCACGCAGGTGGCCAGCGCTAACTGAGCGCGCGCTGCGCTCGAAAGAGGCGGTGTCCGTTATGGGTCGATTGCAGACCGTCCGCTCCTCGCTTCCAATGTAGGAAATGCCCTGTCACGCTCGCCCCGAATCGAGGCTCAGCCCGGCTCGACGGCTCTTTGAAACGCGCGGCTCACGCGCCGGAAAACACCCCGCCAAAACACCCCTCACCCTGTCAACTTAGTAAACTTAGCAGAGGGGAAACGCGGGTCAGGCAATCCGGTCGGCGTAGAGGAAATGCCCCGGCCCGAGCCGGTCCATGACTTCCATATGGCTGCGCTGCGGGAAGGCGAAGCAGCCTTCGCTGCGGCCCAGCCGGCCCTGCCGCGCGATCACGTCAGGCTCGGCATACCAGGCGGTATGGACGACGATCGCCCGCGCCTCGGCATTGTCGTTGGAAGGATCCAGCCCGCGCATCCGCATCGAACGGCCGTAGCGGCCATGATAATAATTGCCGATGATATAGGCGCCGTCCGAGCTCGCCTCCGATCCGATCCGGTTGGAGAAATGCTGGAGCATGCCCGTGTGCGACGGATCGGAGCCGCGACCGTGCGTGACGAAATGGCGGGTGACGGCGCCCGTATTGGTGTCGAGGAGGTAGAAGCGCGGTTCGCTGGAAAAGCGGGTGAAATCGGCGATCCCCACCACGTCGCCATGCACGATCTGCGCACGGTGGCGATCGAAGGCGGCGCGGGCGCGGCGCACGATGCGCGGGTCGAGGCTGGGATCGACGGTCACCCGCGCGGGCGTTGCCGGCTGCGGCGCCATGTCCGGCCGGCGCCGCTCGAGATCGAGCGTGGCGGCGAGCAGTGGCGAACCACCCAGCAGGGCAAGCCCGCCTGCGGCGGCGCCTGCCTCGATCATCTGCCGACGCGATAAGATCATGCACTCCCTCCCGGCATGATGGGAAACCTATGGTCCTTTCCCTGTCTTCTCAATGAGAAGAACCGGAAAGTTCAACCGTCCGGCGCGGCATGGCCGCGTTTCGCCGCATCCTTGCATCATGAAAGTTAACCTTGTTCCCTCCGGGGCGACGAAGCGTGGCGAATTGGCGGCGAATAACTTTCCAAAGCAAAATCAAGTGATTCGCGTACGAATTGATGGTCGCTATCTTGCTCTTTGTTATCGAAGCAGCCATTTCATGAACATGGTCCCAGCGCAGAAACATGAGACCGCTGCGTCTCATTATGTCTATGTCGTAGACGATGACCGCGACGTGCGGCGTTCATTGAGCTTCATGCTCGGCACGTCGGACACGCGATCCCATCCCTTCGGTTCCGGCGCGGATTTTCTGGACGCCCTGACGGATCTGACGCCCGGCTGCGTCCTGCTCGATCTCAAGATGCCGAGCCTGGACGGTTTCCAGGTCATGGCCGAACTGGGACGGCGCGGTATCGACTGGCCGGTGATCGTGATGACCGGCTTTGGCGAGGTGCCGACCGCAGTGCGGGCGATGAAGCAGGGCGCGGTCGACTTCATCGAGAAGCCTTTTTCCGAGGAAGCGCTGCTCGGCTGCCTCGCCACCGCCTTCGCCGTTCTCGACGAGCGGGAGGCGACCAATCGCCGCCGCCGCGCGGCGCGCGAGCGCGTCGATCAGCTCACCGCGCGCGAGACCGAAGTGCTGGAGGGGCTGCTCGCCGGCGAATCGAACAAGCGGCTGGCCGAACGGCTGGGCATCAGCCTGCGCACGGTGGAGATGCACCGGGGCAATATGATGGACCGGTTGGAGGTCGCCAATCTGGCCGAGGCGCTGACCCTGGCGCTGGAGGCCGGCATGACGGCGGCGGCCCCGGACGGCGTCGCCTGACGGATAGGAGACGGACATGACGCGCGAACAGGCCACGCTGGCGGGCGGCTGCTTCTGGTGCACCGAGGCGGTGTTCAAGGACGTCGTCGGCGTGGAGGCCGTGGAAAGCGGCTATATCGGCGGCCATGTCGCCAGGCCGACCTACAAGCAGGTCTGCGGCGGCGATACCGGCCATGCCGAGGCGATCCGCCTGACCTACGATCCGGCTTCAGTCTCCTATGACGATCTGCTCGACATGTTCTTCGCCACCCACGATCCGACCCAGCTCAACCGGCAGGGCAACGATGTCGGCACGCAATACCGCTCCGCCATCTTCCCCCATTCGCCGGCGCAGGAAGATGCGGCCAAAGCGGCGATCGTGCGGTCGCAGCCGGACTGGCCGACGACGATCGTG
>CAYTMM010000030.1:0-2883 GCA_964438875.1 uncultured Sphingosinicella sp.
ATCTTGCCGCCGGTCAGCCTCGCGCCCTGCTTCTCGATCCGCAAGCCCGCCGCGAAGATCTACACTTTGCTCGATTATGTGAGCGACGGCATCATGGGTGCCAAAGCGGCGCGCACCCTCAGTCTCGCTGTCGTCCACCGCAGGAACATCCTGGTCGCCGGCGGCACATCGTCGGGCAAGACCACGCTCGCCAATGCGCTGCTCGCCAAGATGGCCGGTTTGGACGAGCGGGTCATCCTGATCGAGGATACGCGCGAGCTGCAATGCGCGGCGCCCGACACCGTGGCGCTGCGCACCCGTCCGGCCGGCGCGAACATGTCCGGCGGTGTCGGCATGGCCGATCTCGTGCGCTCGACCCTGCGCCTGCGTCCCGACCGCATCATCGTCGGCGAGGTCCGAGGCCGTGAGGCGCTGGACATGCTCAAGGCCTGGAACACCGGGCACCCCGGCGGCATCGCGACGGTCCACGCCAACAGTGCCATCGCCGCGCTCTACCGGCTCGAACAGCTCGTGCAGGAGAGTGTGGTCACGGTCCCGCGCCGGCTGATCGCCGAAGCCATCGACATGATCGTCTTCATCGCCGGCCGGGGCCTCGCCCGCCGGGTCGAGACGATCGCGCGCGTCGCCGGCCTCGATTCCGAAGGCGGCTACGCCGTCGTCGATCTCACCCCCGATCCATCAGGAGAACAGGAATGAACGTCCTTCGTGCGCCGCGCCTGCGGCGTCCGCCCCTTGTCGCCGTCGTGCTCGCGCTCGCCGTCACCATCGCCGCGACCGCGCAGGCCGCCGGTTCCGGAATGCCCTGGGAGGAGCCGCTTCAGCAGGTGCTGGAGTCGGTCCAAGGGCCGGTCGCCCGGATCATGGCGGTCATCATAATCATCATCACCGGCCTCACCCTCGCGTTCGGCGAGACGGCGGGCGGGTTTCGCCGGCTCATCCAGATCATCTTCGGCCTGTCGATCGCGTTCGCGGCCAGCTCCTTCTTTCTCTCCTTCTTCAGCTTCGGCGGCGGGGCGCTGATCGCATGAGCAGCGGCGCGCATATCGAAGGCTTCGAGGCGCCGATGCACAGGTCGCTCGCCGAACCGATCCTCTTGGGTGGGGCGCCGCGCGCCATCGCGATCGTCAACGGTACGATCGCCGCCGCGCTGGGGCTGGGCTTGCAGCAATGGATCGCCGGCCTCGTGATGCTGGCCGTCGGGCACACGCTCGCCGTGTTCGCCGCCAAGCGCGATCCCGACTTCGCGCCGGTCCTGGCCCGTCACCTCAAGCAGCGGGGACGGCTCGCATGCTGATGCTGCACGAATATCGGGGCCGCGCCGACCGGCTGGCGGACCATCTCCCCTGGGCGGCTTTGGTGGCACCGGGCGTGGTGCTGAACAAGGACGGCAGCTTCATGCGCGTCCTGCGCTTCCGCGGTCCCGACCTCGAAAGCGCCACCGAGGCGGAGCTGATCGCCGCCTGCGCGCGGGCGAACAATGTGCTGAAGCGGTTCGGCTCCGGCTGGACGCTGCACTTCGAGGCCGAGCGGCGCGACGCGCTGGGCTATCCCGAGAGCGTCTTTCCCGAAGCCGCATCGTGGCTGGTGGACGAGGAGCGCCGCGCCGCATTCGAGAGCGCCGGGCAGCATTTCGAGAGCCGCTATTATTTGACCTTCACCTTCTTGCCGCCGCCCGATCAGGTGGACAGTGCGAGCCGCGCCCTGGTCGAGCGCAGCGACGACGTGAAGGGCCGCGACTGGCGGCAGGCTTTGGCCGGATTCGTCGCGGAGACCGACCGGGCACTCGACCTGTTCGCCGGTTTCATGCCGGAGGTTCGCACGCTCGACGACGCCGAGACCCTGACCTTTCTGCACGGCACGATCTCCGACCGCCGACATGCTGTTGCCGTCCCCGAGACCCCCATCTATCTGGATGGGTTGCTCGTCGATGCCTCGCTGACAGGGGGCCTGGAGCCGAAGCTCGGCGAGCAGCACCTTCGCACCCTGACCATCCTCGGCTTCCCGAACCTCAGCCGTCCGGGGATTCTGGACGCGCTCAATCACGAGGCGTTCGGCTATCGCTGGGTGACGCGCTTCATCGCGCTCGACAAGACCGACGCGACCAAGGCGCTGACCCGGCTCCGGCGCCAGTGGTTTAACAAGCGGAAGTCCATCACCGCGCTCTTGCGCGAGGTCATCTACAACCAGCCGGTCCAGCTTCTCGATAGCGACGCCGACAACAAGGTGGTCGATGCCGACTTGGCCTTGCAGGCATTGGGCGGCGATCATGTCGCGTTCGGGCACCTCACGACCACGATCACGGTTGCCGATACCGACCGCGCCCGCGTCGAGGAGAAGGTTCGGGCGGTTGAGCGCATCGTCAACGGGCTCGGGTTCACGACCATCCGTGAGAGCATCAATGCGGTGGAAGCCTGGCTGGGTTCGCTGCCCGGCCATGTTTACGCCAATGTCCGCCAGCCCATCATCCATACGCTGAATCTGGCGCACCTCATGCCGCTGTCGTCGGTATGGGCCGGGCCGGCGCATAACGCCCACCTTGACGGCCCGCCGCTCCTTTATGCCGAGACCAGCGGCACGACCCCGTTCCGCCTGTCCACGCATATCGGCGATGTCGGTCATATGCTGATCGTCGGGCCGACCGGGGCCGGCAAGTCGGTCCTGCTCGCTTTGCTGGCGCTCCAGTTCCGCCGCTATCCGGATTCTCAGGTCTACATCTTCGACAAGGGTTTTTCCGCTCGTGCCGCCGTGCTGGCCATGCAGGGCGCGCATCATGCGCTCGGGCTGGGCGCCGACGATGATGGCGGCAAGGCAATCGCCTTCCAGCCGCTCCGCCATATCGACAATGCGTCCGAGCGCGCCTGGGCGGCCGAGTGGATCGGCGCG
>CAYTMM010000030.1:2893-19346 GCA_964438875.1 uncultured Sphingosinicella sp.
GGCGCGCTGCTCGCCCACGAGAGAGTCCTGATCACCCCGGAGATCAAGGAAGCGGTCTGGTCGGCGCTCACCAATCTCGCGACCGCGCCGGTCGAGGAACGCACCCTCACCGGCCTGTCGCTGCTCCTCCAGTCCGCCGCGCTGCGCTCGGCGCTGGCGCCCTACACGCTGGAGGGACCGTTCGGCCGGCTGCTCGACGCGGCCGAAGACGATCTCACCATTGCCGATGTCCAATGCTTCGAGACCGAGGCACTGATGGGGCAGGCCGGCGTGGTCGCGCCTGTGCTCACCTACCTGTTCCACCGGCTGGAGGAGAGGTTCACCGGGCGACCGACGTTGCTGGTGCTGGACGAGGCCTGGGTGTTCCTAGACCATCCCCTGTTCGCGGCGCGCATCCGCGAATGGTTGAAGGTGCTGCGCAAGCGCAACGTCGCCGTGGTGTTCGCCACGCAATCGCTGGCCGACATCGCGGACTCGACGATCGCGCCGGCGATTATCGAATCTTGCCCGCAACGCATCCTGCTCCCCAACGATCGTGCGATAGAGCCGCAATCGCAGGCTGCTTACGCGCGTTTCGGCCTGAACGCGCGCCAGATCGGGCTGGTCGGCCGGTCCATTCCTAAGCGGCAATATTATCTGCAATCCGCCCGCGGCAATCGCCTGTTCGAGCTGGGCCTTGGTCCCATCGCGCTGAGCCTATGCGGTGCCTCAGATCCAGAGAGCCAGAAAGCGATCGACGCGATCCTCGCCGAGCGCGGGCCGGACGATTTCGCCGCCCATTTCCTCGCCGACGCCGGCCACGCCTGGGCCGCCTCGACTCTCGCCGAATTTCCCGGTTCCCCCACCCCCGAAGGAGATGAATGATGAAGAAGATTATTCTCGTAGCGTTGCTCGGCATTGCCACTGCCGGATCGATCGGCACTGGCCTCGTTCTGACCGGCACGCCCGCGCAGGCGATTCCGGTGTTCGATTCCAGCAACTATGCCCAGAACGTGCTGACCGCGGCGCGCACGCTCCAGCAGATCAACCAGCAGGTCCAAAGCTTGCAGAACGAGGCGCGGATGCTGCTCAACATGGAGCGCAACCTCAGTCGCATCGACTTTCCGCAGCTCGGCCAGCTCCAGCAGCGGTTGCAGGAGATCGACCGGCTGATGGGCCAGGCGCAAGGCGTCGACTTCCGGATCGACCAGCTCGACCAGCGGTTCCGCCAGCTCTTCCCGGACAGCTTCGACGAGCTGCTGGGAAGGGATCAGCGCGTCGCACGTGCCCGCGCACAACTCGACAGCGCTATGTCGGCGTTCCGCCAGACGATGGGGGTCCAGAACCAGATCGTCTCCAATGTCCGCACCGATACGCAGGCGCTCGCCGAGATCGTGTCGCGCAGCCAGGGGGCGGAAGGGAGCTTGCAGGCCCAGCAGGCGACCAACCAGCTCCTCGCGCTCACCGCCAAACAGCAGCTTCAGATCCAGAACCTGATGGCCTCGCAGTTCCGGGCCGAATCGGTGGAGGCGGCGCGCCGCGGCCAGATCGAGCGCGAGGCGAGGGCGGCCACGCGCCGGTTCCTGGGCGATGGGCGCGCCTACACGCCGCACGAACCGAGATGAGCTGAGGCGCCGCCGGTCCCCCTGACTTCCCGACCGGCAAGCCTCGTCGCGGGGGCCGCTGGGCCTTCCCCTGGTGGCCGCCGGTCCTCGCGACACCATTCCCTATCAGTTCGAAAGCGATCAGCGGCGTGAACGATTTGAACGTCATCGACAGGTTCATGGAGACCTTCATCGCCTATATCGACAGCGGGTTCGGCCTGCTGGGCGGCGATGTCGGGTTCCTGACCACCGTCCTGATCGGCATCGACATCACGCTCGCCGGCCTGTTCTGGGCGTTGGGCGGCGAGGACAATATCCTCGGCAAATTCATCAAGAAGATCCTCTATGTCGGCGTCTTCGCGCTGATCCTGAACAGCTTCTCCACGCTCAGCGACATCATCTTCCGCTCGTTCGCGGGGCTCGGCCTCACCGCCGGCGGCAGCACGATAACGGCGGACGATCTGCTTAGGCCCGGGCGTCTCGCCGGGACCGGCTTCGAGGCCGCCGCGCCACTGCTCGATCAGGCGGCCGAGCTGGTCGGCCCGATCGCCTTCTTCGAGAACTTCATCACGATCGCCGTGCTGGTGATTGCCTGGGTCATCGTGATCGTCGCCTTCTTCATCCTGGCGGTGCAGCTCTTCATCACCATTCTGGAGTTCAAGCTCACCTCGCTTGCCGGGTTCGTGCTGGTGCCGTTCGCCTTGTGGAACCGCACTTCGTTCCTCGCCGAGCGCGTGTTGGGCAATGTCGTGAGCTCCGGCATCAAGGTCATGGTGCTGGCCGTCATCGTCGGCATCGGCTCCAACTATTTCTCCGAGTTCACCAACGCCGTGCAGGGCACGGAGCCGGACATCGACCGTGCGGTCTCGCTGATGCTCGCGAGCCTGGCGCTGTTCGGCCTCGGGATATTCGGCCCCGGCATCGCTTCTGGTCTGGTTGCCGGCGCGCCGCAGCTCGGCGCGGGCGCCGCGGTCGGCACGGTGGCCGGAGCGGGCGCGCTGGTCGCGGTCGGCGGCGCCGGTGCTGTTGCCGCCACTCGCGGCGTCGCCGGCGCCGGGCTCGGCGCGATCCGCGCCGGCACGACGATGGGCGCGGCCGCGTCGACCTCGTACCGGCTCGGGCAGGAGACGACGGGCTCGAGCAGCGTTCGCGCTGGCCTCGGCGGCATGGCGACGGCCGCAAAGGGTGCCGCCGCCGATCGGGCACGCGGCGCGCTCGGCATCGGCGCGGCCGTCGAACGCGGCCAGAGCGCGGCCGTCCGCGCCGGAAGCGGCAGCAATGCCGGCGCGGCCACATCGTCCGATGGTGCGCCGGCCTGGGCGCGCCAGCTCCAGTCGACCCAGACCAACCGGCATCGCCGCCAGATGGCGGTCCATGCGCTGCGCGACGGCGATCGCGGCGGCGCCAGCATCACTCCCGATATCAGCGAGAAGGATTGAGAACATGCGATTCAAGCGTGCCGTGCAGCGCTATGGGCGTACGCCTGAGCCGGAGACGCCATATCAGCGCGCCGGTCAGCTCTGGGACGAGCGGATCGGTTCGGCCCGGGTCCAGGCCCGCAACTGGCGGTTGATGGCGTTTGGCGGGCTGTTCCTGACCACCGGCCTATCCGGCGCCCTGGTCTGGCAATCCCTGCAATCGCGCGTCGTGCCCTATGTGGTCGAGGTCGATCGGCTGGGCGAGGCCCGCGCGGTGTCCCCGGCAGCCACCGACTATCGGCCAACCGACCCGCAGATTGCGTGGCATCTTGGCCGGTTCATCGCGAACATTCGTGTCCGCTCGCTCGATCCGGTTCTGATGCGCGAGAACTGGCTGTCGGCCTACGACTTCGCGACCGACCGCGGCGCCATCTTCCTCGGCGAATATGCCCGCGCCGCCAATCCGTTCGCCGATGTCGGCCGCCGCACTGTGTCGGTGCAGATAACGAGCGTCGTTCGCGCGTCGGACACATCGTTCCGGATCGCGTGGACCGAGAGCGAATATGAGCGGGGCAGCCTTGCCAGCACCTCGCGCTGGACAGCGATGGTAACGGTGATCGTGCGCCCGCCGCGTAATGCAGAGACGCTCCGGAAAAACCCGCTCGGGCTTTACGTCGAGGCGATCGACTGGAGCCGCGAGCTGGAAACGCCGGCACCGCCGCCGCTGCCCCTGGCGGTCGAGCGCGCGCCCGACCCGCCCTCCAATCTCCCGCTCGGTTCGCCGCTCGATCCGGCGCCCGCCGATCCGCTCGCCGATCTCCCCGCCGCACTCGAAAGGAACGCCCAATGATCCGCTTCGCCATCGCCACGTCGATCGTCGCCCTGGCCGCGACCAGCGCCGCCGATGCCGGCGCTGCGTCCTCGCCGCCGCCCGAGCGGCATTCCGGGCCGCCCGATGCCGTGACCGCGCGCGCCAACCGCGCCGCCATGCGCGAGCCGTCGCCGTCCGCGTTCATCAACGCGGTGCAGGTCTATCCCTATCAGGAAGGCGCGCTCTATCGTCTCTATGCGGCGCCGGAGCGTGTGACCGACATCGCCTTGCAGCCGGGCGAAACCGTCACGTCGGTTGCGGCCGGCGACACCGTGCGCTGGACGGTCGGCGATACGACCAGCGGGAGCGGGGAGGGGCAGCGCACGCATATCCTGGTGAAGCCGTTCTCCGAGGGGCTCCGCACGAATTTGGTCATCACGACCGATCGTCGCGCCTATCATATCGAACTCGAAAGCCGGCCGACGGCGGCGATGGCGGCGATCGCGTGGAGCTATCCGCAGGATCAGCTTCTGGCGCTTCGGCACCAGCGCGAAACGGAGCGGGCAGCGGCGCCGGTTGCCTCCGGGCTGGCGGTGGAATCGCTCAACTTCAACTATGCGATCTCCGGCGATCGGCCGACCTGGCGCCCGATCCGCGCGTTCGATGACGGACGCCAGACCTTCGTGGAATTTCCACCCAGCATCGCGGTCGGCGAAGCGCCGCCTTTGTTCGTCATCGGCGACAGCGGCGATGCCCAGCTTGTGAATTACCGCGTCGCGGGCCGCTATTATGTGGTGGATCGGCTGTTCGGCGCGGCGGAGCTGCGCCTTGGCGAACGACGCCAGCAGATCGTCCGCATCGAGCGCGGTACAGAGTCTAGGTCCGAGCGGCGGGCGCGGCGCCGGGACGGGAGGGGCTCGTGACCGACGCGCCCGTTCCAGCCGGCGCCGCTGCGCCGGCCAAAGCCGACCCCGAGACTCTCGTCCTGCGTGCCACGCCCAGCCGCGTGACCCGATTCCGGCGCGGCGTCGTCATAGCGATCGCCGCGGCCGGCTCTACCGCGATCGTCGGAATCGCCTGGTTCGCGTTGCAGCCGACGTCGTTCGGCCTCGTCGCATCGGGCGAGGATCGCGCGCCGGTAGCGGCGAAGGCGCCGCCAGAACTGGCCGGTGCACCCACCAGCTATGGGGATGTGCCGCAGCTCGGGGCGCCGCTCCCCGGCGATCTCGGCCGGCCGATCCTCAATCGCCAGCGTGAGTTGGAGGGCGTCGGGCAGCTCGATCCCGCCGAGGAAGCGGCACGGCGCGCCGAGCAGGAAGCGGAGGCCGAGCGCCTGCGCCTTGCCGCCGAGCAGCGGTCCGCTCGGGAGTCCGGTGTGATGTTGCAGCTCGCTGGCGCCGCCCGCGCTCCGGCCGTGCCGTCATCGCTGACGGAGGCTTCCGGCGCGCCGCCATCCGGCAGTGCGGTGCCGGAAAGCAATCCGCTTGTGCTCGATCCGGTCCGCGATCCCAATAGCCAGCAGCGCAAGAACGAGCTGGTCGGCCGGTCGAACGAAGGCGAAGACATCAATCCCCATCGCCTTGTCGCGCCCGCGTCCCCATATACGCTGAGCGCGGGCAGCATCATCGCCGCGAGCCTGATCACCGGCCTGAACTCCGACCTTCCCGGCCTGGTGACGGCGCAGGTAACGGAAAACGCCTATGATACGGTGACAGGTCGGATCCTTCTCATCCCGCAGGGATCACGGCTGATCGGCAGCTATGACAGCGTGGTGGCGTTCGGGCAGCGCCGTGCACTGGTGGTCTGGCAGAGGATCATCCTGCCCGACGGCTCGTCCATCCGCATCGACAATGTGCCGGCGACCGATATGGCAGGCTATGCCGGCCTCTCCGACCGGATCGACCGGCATACCTGGCAGCTCCTGAAAGGCGTCGCGCTCTCGACCTTGCTCGGGGTCGGCACAGAGCTATCGTTCGGCAGCAGTGAGAGCGATCTGGTCCGTGCGATCCGGGAATCCGCTCAGCAAAGTGGGGCGAGGGCCGGGGACCAGCTCGTCAGACGGAATCTCGATATCCAACCGACCTTGCGCGTGCGTCCGGGCTGGCCGCTCAGGATTGTTGTGCACCGGGAC
Source organism: uncultured Sphingosinicella sp. (assembly GCA_964438875.1). GTDB lineage: Bacteria > Pseudomonadota > Alphaproteobacteria > Sphingomonadales > Sphingomonadaceae > Allosphingosinicella. The sequence continues at coordinate 8,837 of CAYTMM010000030.1, forward strand.
ATTCAGCTTCGGCCCTGGGGAGGCATGCGTGGCTGATTTGAAACTGCCCAAGCTGCCCGATCGCACGCCGGTCAAGCTGACGATTGCGGTAACACCAAGTCTGGCAGCGGATTTGGCTCTATATGCCGATGCCTATGAGGCGACCTACGGCCGACGGGAGGCGGTGCCCGATCTCATCCCTTTCATGCTGGAGAGCTTCCTGTCGAGCGACCGTTCTTTCCAGCGGGCGCACAAGAAGTAGCTCGATGATACCTGGTCAGCCGACACCGAAATCTGGGGGCGTATCCCCAGGCGAACCCATCACGGTTCGGATTCCGGAAGCGGTACGCATGACGGGGCTCAGCAAATCCAAGATCTACCTGCTGATCGCATCTGGCGACATCGAGGCGGCGAAGGTCGGCCGTGCGACCGTAGTTTTCGTGGAAAGCCTGAGGGATTTCCTTCGGTCTCGCCGCAAGATACCGCGTTCGCGGCCGTGAGGTCATGTCTGAAAGCGAACGACCCGCGTGGGACTGCCCGCGAGAATTGGCACATTCCATAGCCTGCTGGCATTGTTGTGCATGATGAGAAACGGGACGCCGGGAAAGATGGCAAGTACGGTGTCGTTGGTGGAGCGGGGAAGCTCGAACACCCGCTTCTGGCGGCCTCGTCCCTTGGTGACGATCTCAATGCCTTTCAGCTGCTCGCCTACGGTGGCCGTCCATTCCCCGCTGTCACGTTTCCAGGTGATGGAGAAGACCCGCTCCTCGGGCGCAGGAATACCAGCCCCAGCAAGTTCGGCGAGCGTTTGGTAAACCTCGTCTTGTTTGCCCGTCTCAATGTCGGGAATGAAAAAGGCCGGCATCTAGCCTCCTGACGGGCGATCCGAGAGCGCGCCTCCCAGCATTATCGGGGAAAGTGGATTGTCGCTAGTCGCCCATGCGTGCGCGATCGGAGGACGGGAATTCGAGGATTGAGCCTATCAGACAACTGCGTTTTGACGATGACCACACGTCCGGGCGCAACTCTCACACGGCTCGTCGATGTGGGGACATTCTGGGGGTATTTTCAGCGCCCCAGTCTCAGCGTCGACCCCTAAAATCTTTTCTTATCAGATGGTTCGGTCGGGTGCGGGAATCCCTCCTCCGCTACCATCTGCATTATGGGCGCAGACGACATCTTTAGAAGTTGAAGCGACCAAGACCGGGGCAGCCTACGGCGCTCGTGCGCTGGCTGCGTCGTCAGGCGCGGCGGGCGGCTTCCCGTCCGGCCACGCGCGCGAGCCGGTTCGGGCGGGACGGGTCCGCTTCGGCTGCGGCGGTCTGCCAGCCGAGATGGGGCAGGGCGATCGTCCGTCGTCCGGCAAGGTCAATCCGGGTGACGATCAGCCCCTTTTCCTCCATCGTCGCCAGCATCAGCCGCGCGCGGTTGAGCGAGCTGGTGCCATAGAGCGCGGCGAGCTGCGCGTCCGACGGCGCTGCGGCGCCCTCCCGCGCAGCGCGGGCGACCGCCAGGAAGGGAGCGTGCATTTCGTCGGGAAGGGCTGCCGTGAGGTCGATCGCCTCCTGCCAGCCGTCCTCACTCTCGATGCCGGCACGGGCCAAGGCGAGGGCACGGCGGAAGGCGGGGAGGTCCAGGTCGGGCACCGCGCCGTGCATTCGGCAGCGCACCAGAAAGTCCTGAAAGGCTTCGGCCACCGATTGGCCCTGCACATTTTCCCGCCCGATCGCCGCGACCGCTTCGGCCCGAACGCGTGCTTCCTCCTCCGGCTCCAGCGACGGCGCTTCGATCCGATGGGCGATTTCCTCTTCGAGCGCCTCCAGCGGATCGCGTGGCGACAGCGCATCGACAAGCACCGCGATCGCCGGCGCTGGCGGGCTGTCTTCCTCGGGGGGTGAGAAAAGCAAATCCCGGACATCGGTATCGGCCGAAGGCAGCGGGACCAGTTTCGGGCTGCCGCTCTTGCCGGCCGTTCGCACCGGCCCGATCCGGATGCCGATCGCGCGCTTCGACAGAGCCGGCCCCAGAGCGAGGAATTGCCCGCGTTCGAGATCGCGGATCCCTTCGGCCTGGCGGCGTTCCATGCCGAGCAGGTCGGCGGCGCGCAGCATATCGATGTCGAGGAAGGTGCGGCCCATCAGGAAATTGGACGCTTCGGCGGCGACATTCTTGGCGAGCTTGGCGAGCAGCTGTGTGGCGATGACTCCGGCCAGCCCGCGCTTACGGCCCCGGCACATGAGATTGGTCATGGCGCCGAGCGAGGCGCGGCGCGCATCCTCCGAGACCTCGCCGGCCACGGCGGGTGCAAAAAGCTGGGCCTCGTCGACGACGACCAGTGCGGGATACCAGTGGTCGCGTGGCGCGTCGAACAAGGCGGAGAGAAAGGCGCCGGCACAGCGCATTTGGCCGTCGACCTCAAGGTTTTCCAGATTGAGCACGACTGATGCGCGATGATGGCGGATGCGCCCGGCCAGCCGGGCGATCCCTTCCAGATCATGTTCGGCGACATCGATGGCGATATGGCCGAACGCATCGGCCAAAGTGACGAAATCGCCTTCCGGGTCCACGACGATCTGCTGGACGATTCCGGCACTTTCCTCGAGCAGTCGGCGCAGCAGGTGCGATTTGCCCGATCCGGAATTGCCCTGGACGAGCAGGCGGGTGGCGAGAAGCTCTTCAAGGTCGACGGTCGCGCTGGCGCCGTCCGGTCCGAATCCCAGCTCGATCCTGTTGGTCATGGCAAAGGTCTTTGGCGGAGACGGTGGGGATCGGGCAAGGCTTGCCTTGGTTGTTCAGGGCGAAAGCAGGCCGCCTGCTCTCAGAGTCGGTCCATCCTGAGCCAGCGCCGGTCGCCAAGCCAGGCGCGTTGGAGCGCGGACTGCGCTGCCGCCGCCTCGGCGCGGTGGCCAAGCGCCCGCTCGGTCTCTGCGAGGCCATAAAGCGCCCAGCCATTGTTCGGCGCGCGCACCAAAGCAGCGCGAAACGCCGCACGTGCTTCTTCGAGTCGGCCCGCCCGGAACAAGGCGGCGCCGAGCGATTGCTGCACCGGATAATACCAGAAAGGCGGCTCCATATAGGGAATGCCCGCCTCGATCCCGGCGGCAGCCTCGAACGCTTGTGCCGCCGCATCGAAACGGCCGGCGCCCAGCTCCCACCGGCCGCGTGCCACTTGCTCGGCGATTGTGAGCAGGTCGCGGGCCGGCACGTCCTGATCGATCAGCGGCTGGATTTCCTCGCCTTCGCGAATCGCGCGCAGGGCGGCAAGCTCGCGGTTGAACTCCGCCCTGTTGCGTTCGGCCGCACGGGCCACGGCGCGCGCATAATGGCGGATCGCGACGACATAGGGCAGGCGCGCATCCGCTTCGGGCAGAGCCAGGATGCGTTCCGGCGCCGCGAACTGGGCGAAGGCCATGTAGGGCGCGGCCTGGACGGGCTGGAGCCAGCCGATCTGCGCGGAGATTTCGGGATTGAGGATGCCGGCGAGCCGCCGCGCCTCCCGGATCGCAGTTGCCATGTCGCCCGCCATCTGCGCCGACGCGACGATGAAGTGGACGTTGTGCGGATAATAGCCGAATCGATAGGCGGGGTTGGCGCCGGCCGTCGCCAGATAGGCTTCGTCGGCCCGGGCGGCGGCGACGTTGGCACGGATCGAATCGGCGAAGCGACCAAGCCGGAAATAGATGTGCGCGGGCATGTGGACGAGGTGGCCGGCGCCGGCGAGGTTGGCGGCGGCGAGCCGGTCGGCGGACGCCTCCGCGCGGGCCGGCTCGGCGCCGGCTTCAAGCAGGTGGATATGGAGGTGCTGCCCCTGCGGATGGCTGGGGCTGCGCGCCAGTACGGTCTCGACCAGACGAATCGCATCTCCGATCCGTGGCTGCGGGGTGCGGCCGTCCGCCTCCCAATAATCCCAGGGTCGCGTATTCATCGCCGCCTCGGCCGCGATCACGGCGACATCGTCGTCAGCGGGAAAACGCCGGGCGGCGGCCAGCATCGCATCGGCATAGTCCGCCTCCGGTCCGGCCCGGTCATCGCCCGCATAGCGGCCCGACAGCGCCTCGATGAGCGCCTGTTCCGTCGCGGACGCGCTCGCACGCAGTCCCATCGCACGGGTAAGCGCAGCGCGTGCTCGGGGCAGGGCTTCCGGCGTCATTGGCGCATTGATGTTTGCTCCCAGAGCATAGGCTTCGCCCCAGAAGCAGATTGCGCATCCGGGATCGCGCCGCTGGCCCGCCTGGAACTCGGCGATCGACGCTTCGTGGTTGAAACCGTAGGCGAGCAGCAGTCCGCGCCGGACGTGCTCGCGAACCACCGGATCGGCGCTGGTCACCGCGATCTGTATCGCGTCCGGAACCGCGGTCGTCGCGGCCGTCGCCAGCGTCCCGTTTCGCGCGAATGCGGCAGCGAGCCGCAGCCTCGCCACCAGCGTGCCATTGCCATTGCGGGAACCGCACATGCTGCCGGCGAGCCTGACGGGATCGAGCGTTACGAGCGTTTCGGACGGGGCGGTTTGCGCCGGCGCCGGCGCGTCGCCCGCGAGAGCGGCCGACATGACGGCCATGAGCGATGGAAGAATCAGCCTGTTCATCGATCGTCGCCCTGTCGAAGCAATCGAATCGCTCGAAGATAAACCGAGCGCCGTGACACGGCAATCAAACGGCAGGCTAGCAATATTGGCGAAGCGGCGGGCGCGCGATGGCCCGCCGCCCCGTCGATCAGCCGGCGTTGCCGCCGACCTGCGCCTGCAATTCGGCCACGGTTGCGCCGATCACCAGCCCTTCGGGGCCGGCGGCGACGGCAGCGCGCGGCAGGCGGATCTGCTGCTCACCGAACTGGATGGTCAAAGTCTCTTCGTCGAGCTCCTGAACCTGTCCGACGGTCGCGCCCTCGCGGTCGCGCACGGTGGCGCCGACGGCGAACGCCTGCTGCGCCTGGGCGAGCATCTGATCGACCTGGCTGTTGAGCTGGTCCTGGGTCATGCCGATCAATGCCGCTTCCTCGGTCACGGCGAATGAGCTGGCGGGCAGGCGGACTTCATGCCGGTCGGTGCGCAGCACGACATTGTCGCCCTCGATGGCGGTGATCGTGCCGACGGCGCCGCCGTCCGGATCGGTGACCGGCTTGCCGACGCTGAGCGTCTGTGCCGATGCGGCGGCGGGCAGGAGAAGCGCCGCCGAAAGGGCGGTGGCGGCGATCATTTTACGAAAGGACATCAATGTCTCCCGAGAGGGTTAGAATGATAGAGGTCCGGTGGACCGGCGATTGGCCATCGCAAGGATCGGGCGACCCAAGGCCCGCCCTCTCCAAGCGCAAAGGTTAACCACCGGGTCGCGCGACGCAACCCGTTTCGCCGCTGGAATGCGGCGTCATGTCTTCAGCCGACAGTGAAGAAATCACCGTTGTGTCAGGCTTCCTCTTTTGCGGGCAGCACGCCGCGGCGAATCTGGTCGAGCTCGATCGATTCGAACAGAGCCTTGAAATTGCCCTCGCCGAAGCCGTCATTGCCCTTGCGCTGGATGATCTCGAAGAAGATCGGTCCGACCATGTTTTCGGTGAAGATCTGCAGCAACAGGCCCTCGCCAGTCTCGGGTGATCCGTCGATCAGGATGCGGCGCTTGCGCATCTCGTCCACCGAATGGCCGTGGCCGGGCAGACGCTTGTCGATCATGTCGTAATAGGTTTCCGGACTGTCCTGGAAACGGATGCCGTTGGCGCGCAGCGCATCGACGGTGGCGAAGATGTCATCGGTCGAAAGCGCGATATGCTGGATGCCTTCGCCCTTATATTCCTTGAGGAATTCCTCGATCTGGCTGTGCTCGTCCTGACTCTCGTTGAGCGGGATGCGGATCTTGTCGTCCGGCGCGGTCATCGCGCGGGAGAGGAGGGCGGTCTGCTGGCCCTCGATGTCGAAATAGCGGATCTCGCGGAAGTTGAAGATCTTCTCGTAAAAGCCTGCCCAATGATCCATCCGGCCGCGATTCACATTGTGGGTCAAATGGTCGAGCGTGTGCAGGCCGACGCTGTTGGTGTCGCGATGCGCACCCGGCACCGGCTCGAAATCCGTGTCGTAAATCTGCTCGGCGCCATAACGGTCGACCAGATAGAGATAGGAGCCGCCAATCCCCTCGATCGCCGGGATGTCGAGCTCGCCCGGGCCGCGCGGCATGTCGGCGGAAATGGCGCCGCGCTCGACCGCCATGTCGAACGCCTTGCGGCTGTCCACCACGCGGAACGCCATGCCGTTGGCCGACGGGCCGTGCGCCGAGCGGAATTCCGCCGGTTGGCCGGCTTTTTCCATGTTCAGGATGAAATTGATGTCGCCCTGGCCGTAATGGCGGACATTTTTCGACTTGTGGTCGCCCAGATGGGTAAAGCCCAGCTTCACGAACAAACCGGCCAGCGCCTCGGGATCGGGGCTGGTGAATTCGACGAACTCGAAACCGTCAAGGCCAAGCGGATTCTCACAGGCGGTCATGCTGATGCCTCACAGACGCAAAGGTGATGGATGATAGGCTTTTACACGCGAGCCTTTCCGGCCGCAAATCGCGGTTGCACCCGTGCCCGGCGCCTCTTACGTGCAGGCGGCATTACTTTCTTGGGATTTTCGGAAAGACGCTCATGGCCGCGACCCATTCGACTCGTATGCTCATTCTCGGTTCCGGCCCGGCCGGACTCACTGCAGCCATCTATGCGGCGCGTGCAGGCCTCGCGCCGATCGTGGTGCAGGGCATGCAGCCCGGCGGCCAGCTTACCATAACGACGGATGTCGAGAATTATCCGGGCTTCGCCGATGTCATCCAGGGTCCCTGGCTGATGGAGCAGATGCAGAAGCAGGCGGAGCATGTCGGTGCGCGGATGGAATGGGACCATATCGTCGACATCGATCTCTCCCAGCGCCCGTTCCGGATGACCGGCGATAGTGGCAATGTCTATCTGGGCGATACTTTGGTCATCGCCACTGGCGCGCAGGCCAAATGGTTGAATCTGGTGTCGGAGGAGCGGTTGAAGGGGAAGGGCGTCTCCGCCTGCGCGACCTGCGACGGCTTTTTCTACCGGGGCAAGAAGGTGATCGTCATCGGCGGCGGAAATACCGCGGTCGAGGAAGCGCTCTACATGACCAATCACAGTCATGACGTCACTTTAATCCACCGCCGCGATTTCCTGCGCGCCGAGAAGATCCTGCAGGAACGGCTGTTCGCGCACCCGAACATAAAGGTGCTGTGGAACCGGGAGGTGGCGGAGTTCATCGGTGACGGCACGCCGGAAGGGCTGGTCGCTGCCGACCTGCGCGACACGCAGACAGGCGAGATCGAGCGGATGGATATGGATGGCGCCTTCGTGGCGATCGGCCATGTACCGGCGACGGAGCTGTTCAAGGGCAAGCTCGATCTCGACGCGGACGGTTATATCCCGGTGACGCCCGGCACGGCGCGCACGTCCATTGCCGGCGTGTTCGCTTGCGGCGACGTGATGGACAAGACTTATCGCCAGGCCGTCACCGCCGCCGGCACCGGCTGCATGGCCGCGCTCGACGCCGAACGCTTCCTCGCCGAGGCTGATTTCGAGGCGGCGGAAAGCCGTGCGCTTCAGGACGCTTGAACGCCAAGCCGCCGCAGCGCGTCCATGACGGCAGCGGCGAGCGCGGCCTCGTCGCCGGGCCGTGCGAAGGTGTGGGAGTCCGAATCCAGTTCCTGAATAATAATATTCAGGCCATTGAAATCGGATGATTTCAAAGCCGATCCCGCGGCGATTGCGGTGGCATCGCCCGTGGCGAGAATGACGCAGGTAGGCAGGGCAAGACGGCGCAAGGCGTCCGCCGTCTCGGATGCCAGAATGGTATCTTCCCGCCGGAACAATCGTGCGATCCCGCGCCACAGCTTGCGCAGGTTCACCGCGCCGGTCAGCAGCCTTTTCCAGCTGTCCAGGCTTAACAACCGCGCGCGATAATGCGCCCGGACGGCTGCGGCGGGCGGCGTTTCGGCGTCGGCTTCGACCAGCCAGGGATTAACCAGGATCGCCCCGTCCAGTGCCAAAGCGCCGCCATGCAGCGCCAGCGCGGTCGCACCGTCGCATAGGCCGAAGCCGAACAGATGCCGCACGGCCGGGGCTTCGCGGCGGAATGCCGCCGCCGCGGCCACAAGATCGGGTGCACCGCCGCGAAAGCCGGGATCTTCTCCTTCGCTGTCGCCGACCCCGCGCCGGTCGAAACGCAGGCACGAAACCCTGTTTTCCGAAAGGGTTCTGGCGAGCCTCTCATACATACGATGAGAGCCGATCCTGGACTGGCTGCCGCCCGTCACCATCAGCAGCCCGATCTCGCTTGCGCTGTCGTCGAGCGTGGCGGCGAGCGTCATGCCGTCGCAGGAAAAGGTCAGGAGACGGCGCATTGTGCATGCCATGAGGCGATATCCGCCGCCATTGCGTTGGCGAGCGCCGGCGCGATGCCTGGTTCGGAGCGGCGCCAGAGCGCCGGCCCTGCGAGCTTGATGTCCGCCGCGCCTGCATCACTCTCCAGCCGCGCCACCCGCAGAGGTTCCTGCGCGAACGGCTTGGCGTCTTGCAGCTGTCCGCGAATGTCGGGGGAGGGCGCGTAGCCCGCCCATTCGACCCCGGCAAGGCCGGCACGGACCATGTCGCGCGACAGAGAGGCGCCATCCACGGGCGCGAACCGCCACCAGGCGATCGCCACCGCTCCGTCGTCGATCAGCGCGCCGCCGCGAAGGGAGACGACGAGCGGAGCGTGGCCGGACCGTGTGCGCACATGATCCGCCGCCGCCATGACGTCATGACGCCAGCCATCCCAGCTTGCCTCCTCCAGCTTAGTCTCGCTTTCGCCGGTGCCGGCAAGATCGGGCAGCCAGCAGCCGAAACCCCGTATCGCCAGCATACGCATCGTCGCCGCGATCAGTGCGCGGGTGCGGTTCATTTCTTCGAAAAGCGGGGCAACGAAAAGGATCGGCGGCGCATCCGGCGCGCCGATCCGCATCATCCATTCGCTGCCCGCCCCGCCCGCATAGCTTTCGTAAGCGAGGCCGGAAGCGATCACTGCAGCGCCTTGGCCCGCGTGAAAGTGAGGAGCGCGCCGAAAGATTCCATCATGTCGGCATCGACCTCATGATCCTCGATCAGGATGCCGAGCCGCTCCTCCAGTTCCGTCAGCAGCCCTGCGACCGCCATCGAATCGAATTCCGGCAGGGCGCCGAACAGTGGCGTCGTCTCGTCGAACGCGGCCACGCGTTCCGGCGCCAGGCCGAGCACATCGCTCAGCACCGCGCGCAGCGTGATGTCGATCTCTTCTCCGTCAGTGGCGGCAGCCGTCACGCCCATATCCTTATCGCCTCCGAAACGGGCCATGCGCCTAACGGCTCCGCAGGCGCTGGGCAAGCGCGGAAGCCATGTCGCGCATCATGGCGGCAAGACCCCACAGGCTGCGGCGGTCATATGCGGTGAGCCGCCACAGCATCCGTCGCTCCTCCATCCACTCGGCCTTGTAGGGTTCATCGCCGGTGCCATAGTCGATCACATTCACGCGGTCGGTATCGAGGACGTGGCGGAACATCGCTTCGGTCAGGATCGTGCCGGGCGACAGCGTCTTGGCGTCTTCCGCATAAGCCAGCTTGTGGATGGTCGCCTCGCCATTCTCCACCAGCCAGAGCTGCGCGGCGACGGGCCGTCCATCCTTGTAGGCGAGGCCCAGCCGCAGCGTGCCCGCCGCGCCCTCCTGTTCCGCCAGCGCGCGCAGGAAAGGGAAGGAGCCTTCCTCCGGTTTCCAACTCGCCCGATAGACGGCCTCGTAATCGGCCCAGGCGGCATCATCGAGGACGTCATGGATGCGCACCTCCAGCCCCGCCGTCTTCGCCTTGCGCCGGAAGGTGTTGCGCAGCTTCGCCGGACGCGCGGCCCAGTAAGCGGCAAAGTCCATGCCGGCCGTCTCGATCCGCCAGTTCGCCCTGTCGGGCCGGAGTCGCACCGCCCATCCGGCCTGTCTGAATCCAGCTGCCAGCGGCTCAGGGCGCTCGACGGGCGCAAGATCGATCCGAGCAATGGACTGTTTTCGCAGGCTATTTCCGAACGACGTCATGACGTCATCCAGCTCCGGTCCGATCGGACCGGTGCGCAGCGTATACCAGTTTGCATAGGCGGTGGCGGCATGGCCTTGCGCCGCCAGGAACAGCCAGGCCCGCGCAGCGCCTTCGCCCGCGCGGATCGCCAGCAGCTGTCCTGAAGGGGGGGCATGCGTTTCGACGAGGCGTAGCCAGTCCAGCCGCTCGAACAGGCAAGGACGCACCGCACGATCCAGCCCGCCCGCAGCATCGCGCGCGACCTCGTCGAGACTGTCGAAAAGCCCTATGTTAACCGCCACCGCTTTATGCCCTCTTGCCGTCGGCCTATCATGGCGGCCTTTAAGCAGGAATGAAGGTGCCTGATCCGACGCCCCACCCGCTCGATCATCTGACGCTGCGCGGGGACCGCGCCGCGCCAGCGCTCGTCACGCGCGAAGGCATATTGGACTATGCCGGGCTGGAGGCGGCGG
>CAYTMM010000030.1:19356-33297 GCA_964438875.1 uncultured Sphingosinicella sp.
GCGGTGGGCGCGCTGGCCGGCGGATTGGCGGCGCGCGGCCTCGCCGCCGGCGATCGGGTGGCGAGTTGGCTGCCCAAGACGCGCCTTGCCGCCTTGCTGCCGCTCGCAGCGGCGCGGGCGGGACTGATCCATGTCCCGGTCAACCCGCTGCTCAAGCGCGCGCAGGTCGCCCATATCCTTGCCGATAGCGGCGCGAGGCTGCTGATTGGCGGTGGCGCCCGCCTCGCTTCGCTGGAGCCCGGCGAAGTGCCTGACGATTGCGAGACATTGGATGAAGTGGACGGCGCGGCCTTGTTCGAACATCCGGCGCCGCTTTCCCCATCGGATCGTGACCCGGAAGATCTCGCAGCCTTGCTCTACACCTCCGGATCGACCGGGCGGCCGAAGGGGGTGATGCTGAGCCACGCCAATCTCTGGCTCGGCGCGATCAGCGTGGCGGCATATCTGCGGCTGACGCCGGACGATCGCGTGCTCGCGGTTCTGCCCTTCAGCTTCGACTATGGCCAGAACCAGCTGCTTTCCACTTGGGCCGCCGGTGGCTGCGTCGTCCCGCTCGACTATCTCGCTGCCAGGGACGTGATCCGGGCGGTAGAAACCCACAGGATCAGTACGCTGGCGGGTGTTCCTCCGCTTTTTGTACAGCTTGTCGAAGCGCCCTGGCCTGTGGATGCGGCGCTGTCGCTGCGGCGCTTGACCAACAGTGGCGGCAAGCTCCCGCCCTCCGTGATCCGCCGGATGCGGGAGGTTTTTCCCGCTGCCGACATCTATTCGATGTACGGCCTGACGGAAGCGTTCCGTTCGACCTATCTGGAGCCGGCCTTGCTCGACAGGCATCCGGATTCGATCGGCACAGCGATCCCCTTCGCCGAGATCATGGTGATCGGCCCGGATGGCTTGGAAGCGACGGAAGGCGAACTGGTCCATGCCGGCCCGCTGGTTGCCAAAGGCTATTGGAACGATCCGGAACGCACCGCCGAGCGCTTCAAGCCAGCGCCCACGGGTTCAGCCTATGGCGGTATGGTGGTCTGGTCGGGGGACCGGGTGCGGCGCGACGGCGATGGTCTGCTCTATTTCGTCGGGCGCGAGGACGGGATGATCAAGACCTCCGGCAATCGCGTCAGCCCGACCGAGGTGGAGGAGGCGGCGATCGCGTCCGGCCTTGTCGCAGAAGCCGTGGCGCTCGGCGTTCCCGATCCGCGCATGGGTGAGGCGATCGCGCTGATCGTCCGTCCTGATCGGCGCGACGAGGAGGTAGTCCTTCGCGCCCACCTAAAGCGCGAACTGCCCAATTTCATGCAGCCGGGGCCGATCATCTGGCGCGATGACCTTCCGCGCAGCCCGAACGGCAAGCTGGACCGGGTGGCGCTGAAGGCGGAGTTAACGGCATGAGCAAGCCGATGGGTCCGATCCCCGCCGGCTTCGCGGCGGATGCGGAGGGGATGCTGTTGATCGGCGGCCGCCGCGCCGATGCGCTGGCGGCCGAGGCCGGGGATACGCCACTCTTCGTCTACGATCTTGCGATGGTCGATGCGCGGATTGCGCGTTTCCGCATGGCCTTCCCCGGAATTCACCTCCATTATGCCATGAAAGCAAATCCTTATTTTCCATTATTAAAACATATCGGCAGAATCGTGGACGGCGTGGACCTCGCGTCCGGTGGTGAACTCGCCATCGCCCAGGCGGCCGGAATCGATGCGGCGGCGACCAGCTTCGCCGGCCCTGGCAAGCGCGATGCCGATCTTGAGGCGGCGATCCGGGCCGGAGTAACGCTCAATCTCGAATCCGAAGGGGAGGCGGATCGCGCGCTCGCCATTGCGAAGCGCCTCGGCGTCCGCCCGCGCCTCGCCGTGCGGGTCAATCCGGATTTCGAGATCAAGGGCTCCGGCATGCGCATGGGCGGCGGCGCGAAGCCGTTCGGGGTCGATGCTGCACGGGTGCCGGCGCTGGTGCGGCATATTCTGGCGGCGGATGCCGAGTGGCGCGGTTTCCACATCTTCGCGGGATCGCAGGCGCTGAGCGCCGAAGCGCTGATAGAAGCGCAGCGCGCGACGCTGGCGCTCGCCGCCGAGCTGGCGCAGGCGGCCGATGCCGCGCCGCCACTGGTCAATCTCGGCGGCGGATTCGGCATCCCCTATTTCCACGGCGAGACGGCGCTTGATGTGGAAGCGATCGGAGACAAGCTCGTTTCCGAGATCAATGATAAACCACAGATTTTTGAAAATACACGATTTGCTATCGAGCTCGGTCGCTGGCTGGTCGGTGAATGCGGGGTCTATCTGACGCGGATCGTCGATCGCAAGGAGAGCCACGGCAAGACCTTCCTGATCGTCGACGGTGGTATGCACCACCAACTCGCCGCCTCGGGCAATTTCGGTCAGGTGCTGCGTCGCAACTTTCCTGTCGCCATCGCCAGCCGCTTCGGCGTCAAGCCGGAGGAGGAGGCGAGCATCGTCGGTTGCCTGTGCACGCCGCTTGATCGGCTCGCCGACGATGTCGATCTTCCCGCCGCGCAGCCGGGCGATCTGGTCGCGGTCTTTCTCGCCGGTGCCTATGGTCTGACCGCCAGCCCGCAGGCCTTTCTCGCGCAGCAGGCCGCGCGTGAGATGATCGTAGGCGATTAAGCCTTTCGCCGCCGCCGTCCCGTTCTGGGACGCAGCCTAAAAGCCCCTTGTTCCTAACCGGAATTTTACCTCTTCCCACCATAGCGGGGCGTTGAAAACCCGCATCTCCGGCGATCTTGCTCAGGGACGCCGGGGAACGGCTGAGAAGCCCTGTGAAGAGGACCGAAAATGCGCCCGTCCGTGACGACGACCTGCCTAGCCTGCCTCATCGCTTTGTCGATGACTGGCTGTTCAACAACCGACGGCACGGGCACGAGCTTGCCATCCGCCAGCTTCGTCGGCGCCGCCGATGTGGCAGGGGAAAGCTACCAGATCGGCGCACTTGACGAGATCACCGTCTTCGTCTGGCGTAATCCCGAGCTTGGCGCGCGCGTCCAGGTCCGGCCCGACGGGCGGATCACCACGCCGCTGATCAGCGATCTGGTCGCCGTCGGCAAGACGCCGGCACAGCTCGCCGAGGATATTCGAACCGTGCTCGCCGAATATATCCAGGACCCGCTCGTCTCGGTCATGGTCGATCGTCCGCAGGGCACCTTCGCGCAGCAGATCCGCATCGTCGGCGCCACCGAGCGCCCCGCCGCCATCCCCTATCGCGCCAACATGACCCTGCTCGACGCGATGATCGCCGTCGGCGGTCTTAGTGAATATGCCGCCGGGGATCGCGCCCGGCTGGTCCGCACCGACCGCGAGAGCGGCCAGCAGCGCGAATATGACCTGCGCATCGCCCGTTTGCTCCGGCGCGGCGACGTCAGCGCGAACGTCCGGCTCGAGCCGGGCGACGTGATCATCATTCCCGAAAGCATGTTCTGATCCGGCGCCTGCCGATCCAGCGAGGACGATAGCCGCCGATGGACGGACTTTACGAACAGATCAGGATCATTCTGCACCAGGTGTGGCGCCGCCGCTGGTTGGCGCTCGGCGTCGCTTGGGGCGTGGCCGTCCTCGGCTGGCTGGTGGTCGCGCTCATCCCGCCTAGCTATGAGGCGAAGGGCCGGCTGTTCGTGCAGGTCCAGTCGATCCTGCCGACCCAGGTCGGGATCGCGCCGACCGACCAGCAGAGCCAGTTGCTGCGCCTCAAGCAGCAGCTCACCTCCAATGAGAGCCTGACCCGTGTCGTGCGGCAGACCGATCTTAACACGCTCGTCGCCAGCGAGGCGGATATGGGCGGCGTCGTGTCGACGCTGCGCCAGCGGATCGAGATCACCGCCCAGCCGGACGGGATGATCGAGATCGTGGCGCGCTCGAACATTTCCAGCTTCTCGAATGGCCAGAATGCGCGCACGGCGGCGGCCACCGTTCAGGGGCTGATCGACCAGTTCATGGCGCAGAACCAGTCCGGAGACGGGCGCGAGGCCGGGCAGTCGCTGGAATTTCTCGACGAGGAAGTGGAGCGCCGCGAGACAGCGCTGCGAGAGGCCGAACAGCGGCGGGTGGAATTCGAGCGCCAGTTCATCGGGCTGCTTCCCGGCGAAGGTTCGATCGGCCAGCGCATGTCGGCGGCCCGGGCCGAGCTGGACAATCTCCAGCAGCAGATCGCCGCCGCGCAGGCCGGTGTGAATGCGATGCGCGGGCAGCTTGCCGCGACGCCGCCCAATCTGCCGGGGGAAGCCGGCGGCGGCGGATCGGCGAGCGGGCAGATTGCGGCGCTGGAAAGCCAGATCAGCCAGAATCTCGCCCGCGGGTGGCGCGAGGAGCATCCGGACATCATGGCCGCGCGGCAGCAGATCGCCCGTCTGCGCCCCTATGCCCAGACCGAGCAGCGCGGCGGCACGCCGAGCGCGAACAATCCCAGCTACATCTCGCTGCGCGCGATGCTCTCCGAGCGAGAGGCGCAGCTTGCTGCCTCCACCACGCGGCGCAACCAGCTCCAGTCCGATCTCGCCCAGCTTACGGCGCGCCAGTCGTCCGAGCCGGGTGTCGCCGCCGAACAGGACCGGCTGAACCGTGATTACGAGGTGCTGAAGCAGCAATATGACCAGTTGCTCGCCAATCGCGAGCAGGTCCGGCTGCGTGGCGAGGTGGCGACCCGTACCAGCCCCCTCAACATCCAGGTGATCGAGCCGCCGAGCGTGCCGGGCACGCCCGCAGCGCCGGATCGTCCGATCTTCCTGACCGCCGTGTTGATCCTGGCCCTCGGCGCGGGTGCAGCCGCCGCGTTCGTGGCTGCCCAGCTCCAGAAGACTTTCCCGACCCAGAATCGGCTCGCCGAAGTCACGGGTCTGCCCGTACTTGGCGCGCTATCCGAGGTGGTGACGCCGCCCGAGCGCGCGCAGCGCCGCAAGCGTCTTGCATGGTTCGGCGGGGCAGGAGCGGCACTGGCCGGCAGCTATGCGCTGCTCGTCCTCGTCGAATTCTGGCAGCGCGGCATGGGAGCGTGAGGGCGATATGACGAAGCACAGCCCCCTTTCGCTGATCGAGCGTGCCGCCGAAGCCTATGATTTCGGTGCCTTGCTGCGCCCGCCCGCGGCGTCGGTCGAGGACGTGCGGGGCGAACCCGAACCGGAAGCTGAAGCGGCGGAACCGCCGGTGCCGGAGCCCGTGCTATCCGTCGCGGAACCGGACATCGTGCCGGAATCGGAGCCGCTGCTCCTGGAAGATGCCGTGCCCGAGGCGGAGCCGGCGCCGCGTCCCGCGCCGCTTCCGTCCTTTTCCCGTCCGGCCGCGTCGCATCCCGGGACTGCAGCGGTCGATCGCGATTCCCTGTCCGAACGGGGCTTCATTGTGCCCGAGGCACCGGTGACGGGGCTCGCCGAGGAATTTCGGCTGGTCAAACGCCAGCTGCTGGCCGGTATCGAGCGTCACATCTCGCTGCCCGAGGAAAAGCGCCGCACCGTCATGATCACGTCGGGTGAGCCGGGGGAGGGCAAGACCTTCTGCGCTGCAAATCTCGCGCTTAGTCTGGCGGGCGAACGCGATGTCGAGGTGCTGCTGATCGATGGCGATGTGGCCAAGCCCGATGCACTGGCCACGCTCGGCGTTCCGGCGGATGGGCCGGGGCTGGTCGATGCCCTCGTTGATCCGATGGCCGATCCGGAATCCTTCGTGATCCGCACCGACATTGCGGGGCTCTCCGTCCTTCCTGCCGGGCGCAAGGCGAACAATGTACCGGAATTGCTGGCGTCGGAACGCGCCCGCGCGGTCCTCGCCATGCTGGCGGCGGCAAACCGCAACCGCGTCATCCTGTTCGATTCTCCGCCTGCCTTGCTGGCCTCGCCGGCTGCCGTACTCGCCGGCCATGTCGGTCATGTGCTGGTGGTGGTGCGCGCCGATCGGACAACCGAGGCGGACCTGCGCGAAACAATCGGGCTGCTCTCCGCGTGCGATCATGTGAGTTTGTTGCTCAACGGGACGGCGCTGGCGATCGGCGGGCGGCGCTTCGGCGCCTATGAAGGTTATGGCGATGACGACGATTAGGCTCTCCCTGCTCGCGCGCCTCGCCATCGCGCTTGGCCTGGCCGTCGCCGGGACGACCGCACAGGCGCAGCAAGGGGATGCGGCGCCGCGTGCCGGTGTCTCCTATGATGCGCCGCCGACGCAAAGCGCTGACCCGCAGGCCGCCTCCGGTGATCAAGACGCCGCACCGCCGCGCGAGGGTCGGCGCCAGCGCCGCTCCCGCGCCGAGGTCCGGCCCTATCTGGAGGTGGCGCAGATCGTCACAGCGGAGCTCGATGGCGGCGACACCTTTACCTATACCAGCCTTGCCGCTGGCGTGGACGGCCGGATCGAGACGCGCCGCGTCCGCGCACAGGCGAGCTACCGCTACCAGCGCAACATCGAATGGGACGGCAATGTCGGGGATCAGGACACGCATAGCGGTGTCGCGATCCTCAACGCGGATATCGTACCTGGCCTGCTCCAGTTCGACGCCGGCGCGCTGGCAACCCGCACTGGCGGGATCGGTCGGGCGCTTGGCGTTACCGATCGCGACTCGTCGGTCGAGATCTACAGCCTGTTCGCCGGCCCCAGCCTTTCTACCCGGGTCGGCCCGGCCGCGTTCAATGCGTCCTATCGCATCGGCTACGTGGCGGTGGACGATAACACGCCCTTCGGTGCGTTTCGCGATCAATATGACGATGCGATTTCCCACACACTCAGCGCCAGCATAGGCATGGGGCCGGGCCGGTTGCCTTTCGGCTGGACGCTGGCCGGCGGCTACGCACGATCTGACAATGGCGGGCCGTTCGACCAGCGCTTCGAAGGCGCCTATGTGCGCGGCGACATCGTGCTGCCGATCAGCCCGACCTTCGCGCTCACCGCCGGTATCGGCTATGAAGATATCCGCGCCGATCAGTTCGACATCGCTCGCGACGGTGCCGGCCTGCCGGTCCTGTCCCCCGGCGGCGTGCCGATCGCCGATCCGACCCGGCCGCGTCTCCTCACCTACGATATTGACGGCCTGATCTACGATGCCGGCCTGATCTGGCGACCCACCCCGCGCACCGAATTGCAGGCGCGCGCCGGGCATCGCTATGGCGGCACCACCTTCGTCGGCACCTTCCAGCACCGGTTCAACCGTACCTGGGGGGTGGCCGCGGCCGTGTTCGACACCGTCGAAACATTCGGCAGCACGATCATCAATAATCTCAGTAATTTGCCGACGGATTTTGATATTTTGCGAAATCCGTTCACCGGTGATCTTGGCGGCTGTGCCTTCGGTGCCGATCCGGGCGCCGGCCTGTGCTTCGATCCTTCGCTCCAGTCGGTGCGGTCGAACAGCTTCCGTTCGCGCGGGGCGACGATCCTCTTCTCCGGCAATCGCGGCCTGTGGACCTTCGGTGCCGGGGCGACCTATGTGAACCGCCGCTATGCCCGTCCGTCCGATCCCGCCTTCGACATTTTCGGCGGCGGCCGTGACGAGAGCTTCGGTCTTTTCGCCACGCTGAGCCGCGAGCTGAGCCGCACGTCCGATCTCAGCTTCGATGCTTATGCAAGCTGGTTCGACAGCGATCTGGCCGGCTTCGAAAGCGTGTTCGGCCTTGGCGGCACCGTCACCTACAGCCGCCGGCTGCTCTACGACCGGCTGCGTCTGATCGGCGCGCTCGGTCTCTATCACAACAGCAACGGCATCAACGACAGCACGGTCGCGACCGGCCTGATCGGCCTTCGCTACACTTTCTAAAGCCTCGGAGGGCTAGGGAGCGTCTATGTATACCGAGCATTTCGGCCTGACCGGACAACCCTTCCAGCTAACGCCCGATGCGCGTTTCTGGTTCGAAAGCCGTACCCATCGCAAGGCGATGGCCTATCTGGGCTACGGCATCGCGCAGGGTGAGGGCTTCATCGTCGTCACCGGCGAGATCGGCGCGGGCAAATCGACACTCGTCGCGCACCTCACCGCGACGATTGACCGCGCCCGGCTTAACGTGATCGCGCTCGTCTCCACCCAGGTGGAGGGCGACGATCTGCTGCGCCTCACCGCGCAGGGCCTCGGCCTCGACGTGCGCGGCGTGGAGAAGGCGGCACTGATCGCGGCGGTCGAGCGGCGCCTCGCCGAAGAGGCACGCGCCGGCAAGCGCACCCTGCTGATCGTCGATGAGGCGCAGACGCTCACCGTCTCCGCGCTCGAAGAGCTGCGCATGCTCTCCAATTTCCAGAGTGGCGGCCGTGCGCTCGTTCAGATCTTGCTGCTCGGTCAGCCCGAATTCCGCGACAAGCTCGCTTCGGCCGGGCTCGAGCAGCTGCGCCAGCGAGTCATCGCCACCCACCATCTCGATGCAATGGGTGCCGACGAGGTCGAGACATATATCGGCCATCGTCTCGCTCTGGTCGGTTGGCAGGGGAGGCCGGATTTCGCCGCAGACGCCTTCCCGGCGATTCACACGGCCAGCGGCGGCATTCCCCGCCGGATCAACCAGCTCTGCCACCGGCTGCTGCTTCAGGCGGCGGTCGAAGACAACCGGTTGATCACTGCCGGAACGGTTGCCGCTGTGCTGGCCGATCTCGGCGCCGATGCTGCGCCGATCCGGGGCGAGAGCGGAGTGTTGCCGCTGCGGACCGAGAAGCCGCGTCTCGTCGAGGATGCGACGGCTCCCGAACCGACCATTGTGCAGGTGGCGGTCCCGGACCCCGCGCTCGAACGGCGCATCGTCGAGTTGGAGGCTCAGCTTGCCGAACAGGAGCAGACGCTGCGGCGCGTGCTGACCCTTCTTGTGGAGTGGGTCGAAAGCAACAATCGCAACGCGCCGGCGCCTTATCGGTCGAATGCCGCCTGAGGAGCGCCATGCGCAATGCCCTTTCCGTCGATGTCGAGGACTGGTTTCAGGTCGGTGCCTTTGAGCGCGTGATCGACCGCGCCGACTGGGACACACTCCCGCGCCGGGTCGAGGCCAATACCGACGCCGTCCTGGCGCTGTTCGACGAAGCCGGGGTGAAGGCGACATTCTTTACGCTAGGCTGGGTCGCCGAGCGTCATCCGGCCCTTATTCGCCGGATCGCAGAAGCGGGCCATGAAATCGCCAGCCACGGCCTCGACCACCAGCGCGTCTTCACGATGGACGCCGACGGCTTCCGTGCCGATATCGCCCGCGCCCGCAAGGCGCTGGAAGATGCGTCCGGCCTGCGCGTGACCGGCTATCGCGCGCCGAGCTTCTCGATCGACGCGCGCACACCTTGGGCGCATGAAGTGCTGGCGGAGGAGGGCTATGCCTATTCCTCGTCTGTCGCCCCGGTCGCGCA
This sequence comes from uncultured Sphingosinicella sp., assembly GCA_964438875.1. Classification (GTDB taxonomy): domain Bacteria; phylum Pseudomonadota; class Alphaproteobacteria; order Sphingomonadales; family Sphingomonadaceae; genus Allosphingosinicella. The sequence goes on from CAYTMM010000030.1 coordinate 28,653, forward strand.
CGATCATTATGGCTGGCGCGAGTCGCCCCGCTTCGCCTGGCGGCCGGTGAAGGGCGCCGAGCTGATCGAGCTGCCTGTCACCACCGTGGACGTCGCAGGCCGCCGTCTGGCGGCGGGGGGCGGCGGCTTCTTCCGGCTGCTGCCTTACGTCTTTTCCAATTGGGCGGTGGGCCGGGTGAACCGTGCCGAACAGCGCCCCGCCATCTTCTATTTCCATCCCTGGGAGATCGACCCGGCCCAGCCGCGCGTCGCCGATGCGCCGCTGAAATCGAAGTTGCGTCACTACACTAATCTCTCCGTGATGCGCTACAAGATCATGAAATTGCTTCATTCTTATGCCTGGGCGCGCACCGACGAAATCGCCGCGGCGGAACGGGCGCGGCTTTCGTGAATGCCCGTGCGCCTCTGGCCGCGCCGGCCGTGCGGATCGCCGATCCCGCCGAACCGGCGCTGGAGACGTTCGTCCGCGCGCACCCGCGGGCGACGCCCTTCCACCTGCCGCAATGGAGCCGCGCCGTCGAAGCGGGAACCGGTCAGCGCACGCACCTGCTGGTCGCCGAGCAGAACGGCGCGATCCGCGCTTATCTGCCGCTCAGCGAAATCCGCTCGCCACTGTTCGGAAATCTGTTCGCCTCGACCGGTTTCGGCGTGGACGGGGGTATCCTCTCCTTGGACCCGGCCGCTTCGGCCCTACTGGCGGACGAAGCGGTGAAGCTGGCCGAGCGGATGGATTGTCCTGCGATCGAATTGCGCGGCGGTATCCCTCCCGAAGGCTGGCGCGTCAGCGAAGGCAGCTCTGTAGGCTTCACCCGCGATCTCGCGCAGGATGACGAGGCGATCCTGAAGGCCATCCCGCGCAAGCAGCGCGCCGAAGTGCGCCGCGCGCTGGGCTTCGGGTTGGACGTGACGATCGACCGGGACGTCGCCACTCATCACCGCGTCTATTCGGAAAGCGTCCGCAATCTGGGCACGCCGGTCTTCCCGCGTCGCCTGTTCGAAGCGGTTCTCGATGCTTTCGGGGAAGAGGCTGATATCCTGACGGTTTCGAAGGACGGCAACCCGCTCGCCAGCGTGCTCAGCCTCTATTTCAAAGGCACCGTCTATCCCTATTGGGGCGGCGGCACGCACGCGGCCCGTGCGGCCCGCGCCAATGAGCTGATGTATTATGCACTGATGTGCCACTCCGCCGCTCGCGGCTGCACGCGCTTCGATTTCGGCCGCTCCAAGACCGGCACCGGCGCTTATGCCTTCAAGAAGAATTGGGGCTTCGAACCGCAGCCGCTCCGCTACGCCCAATATGGCGAAACCCGCGATGCCAATCCACTCAGCCCGAAATACCGGCTCCGGATCGCGCTCTGGCGCCGCCTGCCGCTCTGGCTCGCCAACCGGATCGGTCCGCATATCGCGCGGGGGCTCGGATGATCGGCGACATCCTCTTCCTCGCTCACCGCATCCCGTTTCCCCCTGACCGGGGCGACAAGATCCGCTCCTGGCACATCCTGCGGCATCTGGCGGGGCTGGGCCGGGTCCATCTCGCCTGCTTCGCCGACAACGAAGCGGATGCCGCCCATCTCCTGGCATTGCGGGAGGCGCTGGGCGGCGCGCTGGGCGAGGCGCATGTCGAAATCCGCCGCACCGGCAAGGCCATGGCCGGCGCCCGCGCTTTGGTCGAAGGCAAGCCGGTCTCGCTCACTTTATTCGACAGCACGGACCTTCGCGCCTTCGTCGCGCGCCTCCTCCGCACTGGCCGGATCGGTACGATCTTCGCCTTTTCCGGCCAGATGGCGCAATTCGTCCCCAATCCCTGCCCGGCGCGTTTCGTGATGGACTTCGTCGACATGGATTCGGCCAAGTTCGGCTCCTACGCGGAAGATGAAGCCGGCCCGATGCGCTGGGTCCACCGGCGCGAGGCGGAGAAGCTGTTCGCCTTCGAGCGTGCGACCGCTGCACGCGCCGATGCGTCCCTGTTCGTCAGCGAGGTGGAGGCCGCCTTGTTCCGTGCCCGCACCGGCCTTCCCGGCATCGCCGCGCTCTCCAACGGCATCGATCTCGAAACGTTCGATCCCGAAGCGGATTTCGCGCGGCTCGCCGCCGCCGAAGCGGGGCAGAGGCCGATCCTGCTCTTCACTGGCCAGATGGATTATCCACCCAATGTCGATGCCGTCCGCTGGTTCGCGCGCGAGGTGCTGCCGCATGTGCCCGGCCGCTTCGTCATCGCCGGCCGCAGCCCGACGGCGGATGTCGAGGCGTTGGCTGGCCCGCGCGTCCATGTCACCGGCGCGGTGCCGGACATGCGCGCCTGGCTCGCCGCCGCCGATATCGTCGTCGCGCCGCTCAGGATCGCGCGCGGCATCCAGAACAAGGTGCTGGAGGCGATGGCGATGGCAAGGCCGGTCGTCGCCAGCCCGGAAGCGTTCGAAGGCATCGAAGCGCAGCCCGGCCGCGACCTGATCGTCGTCGACGGCGCCGAGGCGATGGCGGCAGCAATCAAGGACCTGATGGCCGTCCCCGAAACCGCCGCGAAGCTCGGCACATCGGCCCGCAAGCTGGTGGAAGCGAGTTATTCATGGAGTTCACGCCTCGCGCCGCTTGAGGACATCGTCGCGCCGCATGGCCGGCAGGCCGCGGCATGACGCTCGCCTGGCCCGCCCCGCAGGCCACCGCCGCACCCAGTGCGTGGCGCCGGCACCTGATCGCGCTCGGCCTTGTCTGGGCTGGGTTGCTTGCCCTGTTTCATGCCGATGCGACGGATATGGCCGCGATCTGGTGGAATGCCTCCACCTTCAATCACTGCCTGCTCATCCTCCCGATCATCTTCTGGCTGGTCTGGCAGCGCGTGCCGGGCCTGCGCGAGCTTGCGCCGTCCACCTGGTTGCCAGGCCTCGCATGGCTCGGTCTCGGCGCGTTCGGCTGGTTGCTGGGCGAGGCGGGGGGCGTCGGTCTCGCGCGTCATGCCGGATTGGTGCTGATGCTGCAGGGCGCGGCGATCGCCTGTCTAGGCAAATCCGTCTCCCGCGCGCTCGCCTTCCCGATCTTCTATGCCCTGTTCCTGATCCCGGCGGGCGAGGAACTGGTGCCGGCGCTGCAATTGATCACCGCCGATATCGTCATCTTCCTCCTCGGTTTGGTCGGCGTCCCGGCCCATATCGAAGGCATCTTCATCACCACGCCCGTCGGCCTGTTCGAGGTGGCAGAGGCCTGTGCGGGCGCCAAGTTCCTGATCGCCATGGCGGCATTCGGCGCGCTGGCCGCCAATGTCTGCTTTCGGTCCTGGCCGCGCCGGATCGCCTTCATGGCCGTCTCGCTGATCATCCCGATCCTCGCCAATGGGGTGCGCGCTTTCGCTACAATCTATATCGCGGAGCTCACCGGCAGCGTCGAATTCGCCGCCGGTATGGACCATGTCGTCTATGGCGGCGTCTTCTTCGCCATCGTCATCGCACTGATCCTCGGCCTGAGCTGGCGCTTCTTCGATCGGAGTGTGAACGATCCCTGGTTCGATTCCGCCGATCTTGCCGCAGCGCCCGCCCGCACGCCGGTCGCGTTCGCCGCCATTGCCGCGCTGGCGCTCGCCGCGTTGCCAGTTGCTTGGGCATCGGCGGTGTCGGCGGGCGGCGTACGCGATCTGCCCGCCACCGCCGCGTTCCCCGATATCATCGGCTGGCAGCGCGTCGAGGCCCGGGATGCCACGCCCTGGCAGCCCAATTTCACCGGCGCTGATCGCTTCGTCACGGCCCGCTATCGCGACGCGCAGGGCCGTGAGATCGATCTCGCCATCGCTATCTTCACGCATCAGGACGAGGGGCGTGAGCTGGTCGGATTCGGGCAGGGAGCGGTTACGCCGGGCGGCGCCTGGACCTGGCTTTCCGACGCGCCCGCTCCACCGGACGGACGCGCGGAGCGGATCGCCTCGCACGGGCTGGTGCGGGAGGTCGCGAGCTTCTACCGCGTCGGCGATATCGTTACGGGGAGCGGCATGAAGGTAAAGCTGGAGACGATGAAGGTGCGCCTGATCGGCGGGCCGCAGCGCGCCGTGGCGTTGCTCGTCTCCGCGCCGGCGCCGGCCAGCGGGGTCAGCCCGCGCCCCGCCATCGACGATTTCCTTGCCGCGCTCGGCCCGGTCGCGCCGCTCGCCGATCGCCTGGCGGGGTCGGACTAGGCCCATGTGCGGCATCGCGGGCATCTTTCACCCGGACGTCCCTAAGCCCGTCGATCCGGCGCGGGTCGAGGCGATGACGCAGACGCTTGTTCATCGCGGGCCGGACGCTTCAGGCATCTGGACGGCGCCCGGCGTGGGCTTCGGCCATCGCCGTCTCGCCATCATCGATCTGACGGAGGGCGGCGCGCAGCCGATGCTGACGCCCGACCGCCGCATCGCCATCACCTATAACGGCGAAATCTATAACTTCCGCGAAGTCCGCGCCGCGCTGGAAGGGAAGGGCCACCGCTTCCTGAGCGAGAGCGACACCGAAGTGATCCTCGCCGCCTGGCGGCAATGGGGTCCGGATTGCCTGTCGCGCTTCAACGGCATGTTCGCCTTCGCGCTCTACGACGCCGATCAGGACGCGCTGTTCCTCGCCCGCGACCGGCTGGGGGTGAAGCCGCTCTACATCGTCCAGCTCGCCGACGGCGCGATCCTGTTCGC
>CAYTMM010000031.1:0-14066 GCA_964438875.1 uncultured Sphingosinicella sp.
GTGCTGAGCCGCGCGATTTCGGAGCTGGGCATCTACCCGGCCGTCGATCCGCTCGATTCGACCAGCCGCGTGCTGGAGCCGCGCACCGTGGGCCAGGAGCATTACGAGACGGCCCGCGCCGTCCAGGAAACGCTCCAGAAGTATAAGAGCCTTCAGGACATCATCGCGATCCTGGGCATGGACGAGCTGTCCGAAGAGGACAAGCTGACCGTCCAGCGCGCCCGCAAGATCCAGCGTTTCCTGTCGCAGCCCTTCCACGTCGCAGAGGTCTTCACAGGCATCCCCGGCAAGTTCGTGTCGATCGAGGACACGGTCGCCAGCTTCAAGGCGGTGGTGAACGGCGAATATGACCATCTCCCCGAGGCGGCCTTCTACATGGTCGGCGGCATCGAGGAAGCGGTCGCCAAGGCCGAGAAGCTGGCCGAAGAGGCGTAAGGCACATGGCCGACCTCCACTTCGAACTCGTCACGCCGGAAAAGCTGGTCCGTTCCGAGGACGTCCACATGGTGGTCGTCCCCGGCACGGAGGGCGACTTCGGCGTGCTCGCCGGCCACGCGCCGGTCATGTCGACGATCCGCGCCGACGCGGAGTTGGCGGTCTACAGGTCCGCCGGTGCCGAGCCGGAGCGCATCCGCGTCGAGGGCGGTTTCGCAGAGGTCAACGACAAGGGCCTGACCGTGCTCGCGGAGAAGGCCGAGGCCTGATCCTCGTCATTGCGAGCGCAGCGACACGGCAATCCCGTCTGGATTGCCGTGTCGCTGCGCTCGCAATGACGAACTTGCCTAGTCTGGCGTGTCTTCGCTTGGTCGTGGGCTTTTCTGCGACCGCCACAGCCACAGCCCACCGGCAATGATCAGCATCGCCCCCCCCGCCATCATCGGCGTCGGCATGTCGCCGAACAGGGCGATGCCGGCGGCGGTCGCGACCAGCAGCTGCACATAGGTCATAGGCGCGACGGTCGCCGCCGTCGCCAGTTCGGTCGCCCGGAAGATGAACCAGTGGCCAATCGTCGCGGTCACGGCCACCACCGCGCAGCGCGCCACGACCGTCCAGTCCGGTATCTCGATCGCCAGCGATGTGAGACCGGACAAATGCCCGGCAAGCGCCATGACCAGCAGCACCGGCACCGCCGTCAGAGCGACAAGCCACTGCATCACGAAGCCTGGCGCCAATCCCGCCACGCGACGGTTCAGCATGATCAGTGCCGCCATGCCCATCGCGGCGAGCAGCGGCATGAAGGACTCCGCACCGAACGCCAGGACATTGGGCTGGAGGATGAGCAGAACGCCGACCGTGGCGAGGAGGATTGAGACCGCGGTGCCGCGCGGCGCCCGCTCGCCGAGCAGCAGCATGGAGAGCGCAACCGTCCATACCGGACTGGTGAAGACGATCGCCGTCGCGTCCGCGAGCGGCATCACCATCACACCCAGGAAGAAGCCGCAGGTCGCCACCGCGACCGCTGCGCCGCGTCCGAACTGGAGTCCCGGACGCGGAAAAACGAATCCGGCCCGTCCATAACGCAGCGCGACCAGCACGGTCAGCCCGACTGCGCCGAAGACGTAGCGCAGTGCAGCGATCGCGCTGCCCGCCCACTGGCCCGCCATCGTCTTCACCACCGCATCGCCGATGGAAAGCATGGAAAAGCCGGCCAGCGCCATCAGCAAAGCAGTGCGGGCGGAGGCAACGACCATGTGCGCCCCTTCGGGCCGGGTTAGGTGTTTGTCAAAGTTTCCGACTTATTCACCATTTCGACCTAGGAAAAATTCAACCCGGAAACGGCAAGGTTCACGAACTTATGGGTGCGTTTGGACGACGGAACGGCATGGGTGGGGGCGCCGGCGGGCGGCCCAGCTTCGGCAATGCGGCCCCCATGAAGGGTCCCGCGCCGACACGCCCGAAAGAGGGCGGGGAGCAGTTCCCGCCGATCGAATCGATCGCCGAGCCAGCACCCGAGGATCTCGTCACGACGCCGCCGACCGATCGTCATGGCGATGCCATGGCCCGGCTGGACAGCCGTCAATCGCAGCCAAACGATCACGGCGCATCGAAGAACGAGGGCTTCGAAGCCTCGATCCACCGCATTAAGGAACAGGTGCTTCCCCGCCTGCTGGAGCGCGTCGACCCGGAAGCTGCCGCCACGCTCAGCAAGGACGAACTGGCCGAGGAATTCCGCCCGATCATCGGCGAGGTGCTCGCCGAGCTGAAGATCAACCTCAACCGGCGCGAGCAGTTCGCGTTGGAAAAGGTGCTGGTTGACGAATTGCTCGGCCTCGGCCCGCTCGAAGAGCTGCTCAACGACCCGGATGTCAGCGACATCATGGTCAACGGCCCGAACCAGACCTACATTGAAAAGAAGGGCAAGCTGCAGCTCGCCCAGATTCAGTTCCGCGACGAGGAGCATTTGTTCCAGATCGCCCAGCGGATCGTGAACAAGGTCGGTCGCCGCGTCGATCAGACGACGCCGCTCGCCGACGCCCGGCTTCAGGATGGCAGTCGTGTCAACGTCATCGTGCCCCCGCTCTCGCTGCGCGGCACCGCCATCTCGATTCGTAAGTTTTCCGAAAAGCCGATCACCGTCGATATGATGCGCGGCTTCGGCTCGATGTCGGAAAAAATGGCGACCGTGCTCAAGGTCGCGGGTGCATCGCGCATGAACATCGTCATTTCGGGCGGCACCGGCTCGGGCAAGACGACGATGCTCAACGCACTCTCCAAGCTGATCGATCCGGGCGAGCGCGTCATCACGATCGAGGACGCGGCCGAACTTCGGCTGCAGCAACCGCACTGGCTACCGCTCGAAACCCGTCCGCCGAACCTGGAAGGGCAAGGCGCGATCACGATCGGCGACCTCGTCATCAACGCGCTGCGCATGCGCCCCGATCGCATCATCCTGGGCGAAATCCGCGGCCGCGAATGTTTCGATCTGCTCGCCGCGATGAACACGGGCCATGACGGCTCGATGGCGACGCTTCACTCCAACTCCCCGCGCGAATGCCTCGCACGTATGGAGAACATGGTGATGATGTCGGACATCAAGGTACCGAAGGAAGCCATTTCCCGCCAGATCGCCGATTCGGTCGATCTCATCGTCCAGGTGAAGCGTCTGCGCGACGGCTCCCGCCGCACGACCAATATCACCGAGGTGATCGGTATGGAAGGCGACGTGATCGTCACCCAAGAGCTGTTCAAATTTGAATATCTGGACGAGACGCCGGACGGCAAGATCATCGGCGAATATCGCTCGATGGGCTTGCGCCCCTATACGCTCGAAAAGGCCAAGATGTTCGGCTTCGACCAGCCCTATCTGGAAGCCTGCCTCTGAAGCAGCCGGGTTGAAGGCACGGATTCACATGGCGCCGCCGCGCCTGTGGCTTCGGCGCGTTTACCGCTCCGCCACCTTTTGCACGTAGGATTCGCGGCATGAGCGCCGCCTTCACAATCATGTGCGATCCCGATCGCGATCTGATCCGCATCGCAATGTCCGGTTTCTTCACGCCGGCCGACATCAATGATTTTCTGGAGGCCCGCCGCAAAGCCCATGCCCGGCTGCGCTGCGGTCCGAACCAGCATCTGACCATCAATGATCTGCGCGGCATGAAGATACAGCCCAGCGACTCGGTCACCATTTTCCAGCATGTGCTGGCCGATCCTGCCTATCGCTCCCGCCGACTTGCCTTCGTCATCGCCTCGACGCTGGCCCGCAGCCAGCTCAGCCGCGCGTTGAGTGGCCGCCGGGACGTCGGCCTGTTCGACGATCCGCATGCGGCCGAGGTCTGGTTGCTTGGCGCAGAGAGGGAAATGCCCCTTCGCCGCGCGGTGGCCTGATCCTGCGCCGCCTCAGCGGTGCATTGCCAGGATCGTAAACGCGATGGCCGCGAACAAGGCGGCGACCTGAACACCACGCCAGGGAATCCAGCCGGGATCATCCAGATTCGTACGCCGGGTCCGCCGCCATTCAGCCAGGCCCGCGACCACAACGACCAGCAACGCGGCAATATCGCCCGCCCACATCCATTCTTGCGTCGTCATGCCCGCTCCGTCATGGGCTTGTCCTATTACAGATATTAGGGAGAGCCGCATGATCCGCCAGACCCCCCCACGCCGCCGCATCGCCGCGCTTGCAGCCAGCGCAGCCCTGCTCGCTTCCGCCGCTGCTCTTGCCGCTCAGAACCATTCCGGTCATGCCGGACACCAGCACCAGCAGCAGGACTGGCATGCCGCGCTACACGCCGCGATCGCCGCGGACACGCGCACACCCGCCAATGTCGCGCGCGATCGCTATCGCAACCCGATGGAAACACTTGCTTTCTTCGGTGTTCGTCCAACCGACACAGTGGTCGAAATCTGGCCAGGCGGCGGCTGGTACGCCGAAATCCTCGCGCCCTACGTCATTCAAGGCGGCGGCACCTATTATGGCGCGGCGGCCGGCAACGGACTCAATCGCGTGCGCGCGATGGCCGAGTCCAATCCCCAGCTTTACGGCGGCATGAATTACGCCGCCTTCCCGGTCCGCGCGGAGGGCGACACGCCTGTGCCGGCCGGAACGGCGGACGTCGTGCTGACCTTCCGCAACGTGCACAACTGGCTGATGGGCGACGATCCGTTCGCGGAGCAGGCGTTCCGGGAAATGTTCGCGATGCTGCGTCCGGGCGGCACGCTGGGCGTGGTCGAGCACCGCCTGCCCGAAAGCGCCGATGCAGAGCGCGAGCGGACCAGCGGCTATTTGAAGGTCTCCACCGTGCGCCGCCTCGCCGAGGCCGCCGGCTTCCGATTCGTCGAGGCTTCCGAAATCAACGCCAATCCGCGCGACACGACCGATCACCCCCGCGGCGTTTGGACGCTGCCACCCACTTTCCGCCTCGGCGACGAGAATCGCGAACGCTATGCCGCGATCGGCGAAAGCGACCGGATGACGCTACGCTTCGTGAAGCCGGAATGATCTTTCCTCCCCACGATTTCGCGGGGAGGAAATTCAATCGCCCAGTTTGTCGAGCTTGGTCTGAAGCGCGGCGAGCTGGGCCTTGAGTTCGGCCAGTTCACTCTTCGTATCGCTCGCGGCTTCGGCCCGAGGTGCCGCAGCGGGCGTCACCTTGCCGGACGCGGCAGCGGTGAACATTTCCATGTTGCGCCGCGCCAGCTCGGCGAAAGGGTTGACCGCGAGCGCCCCGGCCATCGCATCGCGCAACTGACTCTGGTTGCGTTGAAGCGCGTCGAGGCTGGCCTCCAGATATTGCGGCACCACGCCCTGCATCTGATCGCCGTACATGCCAATCAGCTGTCGCAGGAAGTTCACCGGCAGCATCTCCGACCCGCGCGCTTCCTCATCCATGATGATCTGGGTCAGGACGGAGCGTGTGATATCCTCACCGCTCTTCGCATCGACCACTTTGAAGTCACGCTTCTGCCGCACCATCTGTGCCAGACGCTCCAAAGTGATATAGGCCGAACTTTCGGTGTCATAGAGCCGCCGGTTGGCATATTTCTTGATGATGACTGGATCGTCTTCGGACCGGGGCGCCGCCATGCCGAACTCCTTATCTGTACAAGGCGATGCTCTAGCATCATCTTTTGCCGCGCCGCAACACAGGCCGCGGCCGCTGCCGCTTTTCCTCTCTATGCTGCAGGCCGAGACCGCAGCAAATCCGGACCGGATGCGTCGCGCGCTGGCCGGTCTGGCTCGCTACCAGCAGGCCGAACGCTCCGCGCCACCCGCGCCGATGCCGGCCATCGCGGCCATCGAGGGTGCCTCGTTGCGAGACTATGGCGGCAAAGGCCCCCCGGTCCTGTTTGTGCCGTCGCTGATCAACCCGCCCAGCGTACTCGATCTTGGCGAGAAATCTCTGCTGCGCTGGCTCGCCGCGCGCGGATATCGCATATTGCTGATGGACTGGGGATGGCCAGATGCTGCGCGGAGCGCATTTTCCGTCGCCGCCCATGTCGAGCGCATCCTGCTGCCGCTGATGGATGCGCTGAACGAGCCGGCCGATCTGGTCGGTTATTGCCTGGGCGGGACGATGGCGGCGGCAGCGGCGCGACCCGGCGGTGCACGCGGGCTCGCGACCATTGCCGCACCCTGGCATTTCAATGGCTTCGACAACGAATCGCGCGCCGCGCTCGCCCGCCTGTGGGATCAATCACGTACCGTAGCGGACGCGCTCGGCGTGCTGCCGATGGAAGTGCTGCAAAGCGCCTTCTGGAATCTCGACCCCGCCCGTACCGTCGCGAAGTTCGAGGCGTTCTCAGCCATGTCCGGCGATCAAGCGGCGGCGTTCGTCGCGCTCGAGGACTGGGCCAATGACGGCCCGCCGCTTCCGAAAGCCGCCGCGCGCGAGATGATGGAAGACCTGTTCGGCGCCGATCTGACCGGCACGGGGCAATGGCGGGTAGCGGGCGAGACGGTCGATCCCGCGCGGATCGAAGCGCCCATGCTGCATGTCGTTTCCACCACCGACCGCATCGTTCCCCATGCCAGTGCCTTTCGCAGCGGCGCACGGCTGGATCTCGCGCTGGGCCATGTCGGCATGGTGGTGGGATCGCGCGGCCGGGAGGCACTATGGGAACCGCTCGCCGCATGGCTTTCCCGCACCGCAGCAAAGTGCTAGCTCTCATGTGAAACTTTCACATCCGAGAGAGGCCGACCCCCATGACCGACGTCGTCATCACCGCCGCCAAGCGCACCCCGGTTGGCTCGTTCCTCGGCAGCTTCGCCACCACTCCGGCATACGAGCTCGGCCGGATCGCGATCGAAGCCGCGCTCGCACAGGCCAATGTCGCGCCAGACGAGGTGTCGGAAGTGATCCTCGGCCAGGTGCTCACCGCCGCGCAGGGCCAGAATCCGGCGCGTCAGGCATCGATGGCGGCCGGTGTACCGAAGGAGATCCCGGCCTGGGGTCTCAATCAGGTCTGCGGTTCCGGCCTTCGTGCCGTCGCGCTGGCCGCCCAGGCGATCCAGACCGGTGATTCCGCCATCGTCGTCGCCGGCGGGCAGGAGAGCATGAGCCTTTCCGCCCATGCGCAGCATCTGCGTGGCGGCACCAAGATGGGCGGGCTCGAGCTGATCGACACGATGATCAAGGATGGTCTGACCGACGTGTTCAATGGCTATCATATGGGCATCACGGCCGAGAATCTGGCCGAACAATATCAGATCAGCCGCGATGAGCAGGACGCGTTCGCGACGGCATCGCAGAACAAAGCATCGGCCGCCCGTGCCGCCGGCCGGTTCAGCGACGAGATCGCCCCCGTCACTGTGAAGAGCCGCAAGGGCGAGACGGTGGTCGACACCGACGAATATATCCGCGACGGCGTCGAGCAGGCGGGCCTTGCCGGCCTGCGCCCCGCCTTCAAGAAAGACGGCACGGTGACCGCCGCCAACGCCTCCGGCCTCAATGACGGCGCCGCCGCGCTCGTTCTGATGAGCCGCGAGGAAGCCGAGCGGCGTGGCGCGACCGTCCTGGCGCGCGTCGCTTCCTGGGCCAGCGCCGGCGTCGATCCTTCGATCATGGGTATAGGCCCCGTGCCCGCCACGAAGCGCGCGCTGGAGAAAGCCGGCTGGACGATCGGCGACCTCGATCTGATCGAAGCCAATGAAGCCTTCGCCGCACAGGCGCTTGCGGTCGGCAAGGAGCTCGGCTGGGATGCGGACAAGGTCAACGTCAATGGCGGCGCGATCGCCATCGGCCACCCGATCGGCGCCAGCGGCGCACGCGTGCTGACCACTCTGATCTACGAGATGGGCAAGCGCGACGCGAAGAAGGGCCTCGCCACCCTGTGCATCGGCGGCGGCATGGGCATCGCGCTCTGCGTCGAGCGGGACTGAAGGGCCGGCCGTCATAATCCGTCATGCTGAAACAAGTTCAGCATGACGGCTGACTTTATCTCCAGACTCGTTCGAAACGCGATCCCGATGTCGTCAGCAGCTCATACTGGCTGAGACCGGATTGCGCAGCGGCGTCCGGCAGATGGTAGTCGATTTCCTTTAGTCCCGGCGCATCGTCCACGACGATCGTCAGCAGGTCCATCGACACGCGCCCCGCAGCGGGCGCGACACGGCATCGTCGGGGGACGGACCACACCGGTTCATGCCGGTGTCCATCATGATCGCGCCTATAACCCGGCGGCGCACTAGTCCAATCGCTTTCCAGCCGTTTCGGGCAGCCAGATCACGGTGATGATCAAAGCCATCGCCACCACCGCCATCGTGTACCACAGGCCGGCGAAGGGATCGCCGCTGCGCGCCACGATATACTGGCTTATGAAGGGCAGGAAGCCACCGAAATAGCCGGTGCCGATATGATAGGGGATCGACATCGAACTGTAGCGGATGCGGCTCGGAAACAGCTCGGTCAGCAAGGCCGCGACCGGCCCGTAAGTCATGCCGGCCAGCGCACTCAAGCCGACAATGGCGATAAGGATGATCGCGATGCTGCTTCCCGTCGGCGTAACCCTGTCCAGCGAGTAGCCGGCATCGGCCAGCGCCGCGTTGAGCGCGTCGGGGCTGGTGTCCGGAACCGGCCGGCCACCGATGGTCACGACGGCGACCTGCGCGTCGGTCTTCTGGTAATGGAGGCCGAGCCGCGAAAAATGATCGAGCAGCCGTCCGCATTGCGTGGCCTGACCCTGCGTCGCGAACGGATTGTAGGTGCAATCCGGTCCGGCGACGACGATCGGTGCGCGACGCGCCGCCTCGGCCAGCCCCGGATTGGCAGCGTTGGCGATGACATGGAAAATCGGGAAGAGCAGCAACAGAGTCAGCACATAGCCGATCACGATCGGTTTCTTGCGCCCGATCCGGTCGGACAGTCGGCCGAAATAGACGAACCAGAATAGCCCGACGACTGCCCCCGCGCCGGTCAGCAACTGCGCCGTCGTCTCCTGCACCTTGAGGCCGTTCTGAAGGAAATAGAGCACCTGGAACATCGCCGTGTACCAGATCACGGTCAGCCCCGCCGCAATGCCGAGCATGGCGACCAGGATCAGCTTCACGTTCCGCCAGGTTGAAAAGCTCTCTTTCAGAGGATTGCGGGCCAATGCGCCCTTCGCCTTCATCGCCTGGAAGACCGGACTCTCGTTCAGCTTCATGCGCATCCACAGGGAGATGGCGAGCAGCAGGATCGAGAAGATAAAGGGGATGCGCCAGCCCCAGTCCAGCCATTGCGCGTCGGTGAGGAACAGCTTGGTGCCGAGCACGACGACGAGGCTCAGGATGAACCCCGCCGCCACGCTCGCCTGGATAAACCCGGTGTAGAAGCCGCGCTTGTTCGAAGGCGCATGCTCGGCCACATAGATCGCCGCGCCGCCATATTCGCCACCCAGCGCGAGCCCCTGGAGGATGCGCAGCAGGATCAGGATCAGGGGCGCGGCAATGCCCAATGTCGCATAGCCTGGCAGGAAGCCGATCGCCGCGGTGGCGATGCCCATCAAGGTGATGGTAACAAGGAAGGTATATTTGCGCCCCAGCCGATCGCCGAGATAACCGAACAGCACCGCGCCCAGCGGCCGGAAGCCGAAGCCGACCGCGAAGCCGGCGAGCGCAAGCAGGAACTGCATCGTCTCATTGCCGGCGGGGAAGAAGGCGCGGCCGATGATTGCGGCGAGCGTTCCGTAGATGAAGAAATCATACCATTCGAAAACGGTGCCCAGCGACGAGGCGATGATGACCTTCCGGTCGCGTTTCGGATCGACGACATAATCGTCGTCAGCCACACGTTGCCCGTCCGCGACCGCGTCCGTCATCCACGTCCTCCCCCTTTTATGCGGGAAACACTAAATCGGGACTCAAGGCGCGACAACCGGCCGTTTGCGTTGCATTATTCGCAACGACCGGTTTGCTTATCGTCGCATTCCAGAAACGATAGCAAAAGCTTATATCCGGATCATGACCCAGCCCAGCCTCTTCCTGTCCCACGGCGCACCAGACCTGCTGCTGAGCGACGCGCCGTCGCGTCATTTTCTGGCGGATCTCGGCACGAAATTGACCCGGCCAGACGCGATCGTGATTGTCTCCGCCCACTATGAGGCCGAGGGTGTCACGGTGCGCGCGCCGGCGCGCTTCCGCACCTGGCACGACTTCGGTAATTTCGATCGCCGCCTGTTCGAGATGCGCTACACGCCGCCAGGCGATCCGGCGCTGGCCGGGGATGTCCTGCGCCTGCTCGACGACGCCGGCCTCGCGCCTCGCCGGGACACGGGCGACCTGATCGATCACGGCGCCTGGGCACCGCTGTCACTGCTCTTCCCCGACGGGGACATCCCGGTGGTGACGGTCTCGATCGATCCGAGACGCGATTCGCGCTGGCATGCGCGAATCGGCCACGCATTGGCGCCCTTGCGCGCGCGCAACGTGCTGCTGATCGGATCGGGCAGCATATCACACAATCTGCGCGCCGTCTTCGCGCCGGGCGCCGGCGACGATGTCGCGTGGGTGGAAGGCTTCACCGCCTGGCTCGAGAAGGTGATCCGGCGCGGCGACGGCGAAGCTCTGCTCGACACGATGGCACAGGCGCCCGACGCCGCGCGCAACCATCCGACCGACGAGCATCTGCTCCCGCTCTTCTTCGCCTATGGCGCGGGTGGCGGCGCGGCGGGCCTACGGCTGCACCACAGCTACACCTGGAACGTGCTGGCGATGGACGCCTATGCCTTCGGGGAAGTGGCCTGAAGGTCGAAGATGATCAAGCATCCGGGGCAGCAGAGTATCCACCGCTCCGAAATCGGTACCAAACACGCCGTCGGCCACCAGCCGCGCGAAGCCATGTGCGATCGACCAGGTGGCGAGCCGTGGCCCTGTTCGTCCAGGCGGTAACTGACCGGCCGTTTCTCTAGAAGAGCCGTCCGCCATCCGGCACATCGCGGTCGGGCCGTATCAGCACCACCGCACCGTCCACGTCGGGGAAACCGAGCGTCAGTACTTCGGACATGACCGGGCCGATCTGACGCGGCGGGAAATTGACCACGGCCGCAACCTTGGTGCCGACCAGTTCCTCGATCGAATAATGCGCCGTGATCTGCGCGCTGGACCGCTTCTCGCCGATCTCCGGCCCGAAATCGATGCGCAGCTTGAAGGCCGGCTTGCGCGCCTCCGGAAAGGGCTCGGCGGCGACGATCGTCCCGACGCGGATATCCACAGCGAGGAACTGGCCGAAATCGATGAGCTGTGTCTGGGTCATGGCGCCCCTCTTCCCCGCTTGCACCGCACGCGCAAGTCCGCTCTTGCCCGGACATGGCCGATACACCAGTTCGACATTGCTTCCCGCCCGTCGTCCGGCCGGACACGCGCCTCCTTGTCCTCGGCAGTCTGCCCGGCGCCGCATCCCTCGCGGCCGGCCGTTACTATGCCCATCCGCGCAACCAGTTCTGGCGGCTGATCGGCGACGTGATCGGCCGGGATATCGCCAGGCTGGATTATGACGCGCGGCTCGCTGTCCTGCTCGATGCCGGTATCGGGCTGTGGGACACTGTGGCCGCCGCGACGCGCGAGGGCAGCCTGGATACCGCCATCCGTCTCCACGCGGCCAGCGATCTTGCGAGGCTGGTCGACGATTTGCCTCTGCTGCGCGCGATTGGCTTCAACGGCGGCATATCGGCAAGGATCGGGCGGAAACAGCTCGCCGATCGTTTCGATCAAGAGCTGATCGATCTGCCGTCGAGCAGCCCGGCATATACGCTGGATTTTGCGACGAAAGCGCAAGCCTGGCGGCGTTTGCGCACCTTTCTCTAGCGCACCGTCTCCTGCCCCCGCCCACGCCGCGCGAGCAGGAAGAGCACGAGCGGCCAGAAGACCGTGTTCACGAAATCAAGCAGGGAGGGGATCAGGATCCATCCGGGCGTATAATAATCGGCGACCTCATTGGCCAGCGCCAGCACGGCGACCACCACGAGCGGAATCGGCGAGCGCATACGCCGCCGCAAGAGCAGGGCGGTGATGACGAAAATGGCGAGCCCCACATGAACGTGGATCAGATCCTCCGTCATGCCGGTCATGACGCCGAGATCGTTCTTGAAGGTGGAATAGGAAGCCAGCATCGTCGGTCCTGTCATTGGCGCGTCCGGACAAAAGCGACGACCCGCTCGGCGAGTTCCCGACGACCGATCACGAGGTCCGGAACCTTTGTATCGGCGCGATTATAGGATAGCGGGGCGCCGTCGATCCGGCTTGCATGCAACCCTGCGCCAAGCGCCACCGCGGCCGGCGCGCAATTGTCCCATTCATGCTGGCCGCCGGCATGAATGTAGAGATCTGCTTCTCCGGAAACGACCGCCATCGCTTTTGCCCCTGCCGAGCCCATTTCCCGCACATCGGCGCCAAGACAGGCCGCGATCGCCGCCGCTTCCTGCGGAGGCCGGCTGCGGCTGACCAGAACGAGGGGACGTGCGCGCGGCACCGGCGATACGGCATGCCTGTCCGACCGGAAGATGCGGCCCAGCGCCGGCACCGCGACCGCGCCCGCCGCAGGTCGGCCGTCCACTGCCAAACCGACATGCACGGCCCAATCGCTGCGGCCCTCGCAATATTCGCGGGTGCCATCGAGCGGATCGATGATCCAGACCCGCTGCCGATCCAGCCGCGCGACATCATCCGGGCTTTCCTCCGACAGGATCGCATCATCCGGCCGGTGCCGGCGCAACGCTTCGATCAGGAAGGCGTTGGCGGCCTTGTCCGCTTTATGCCCCAGGCTATGCGGATCCGGGCAATCGCCGGCGCGCATCAGCATGAGCATGCGCCCGGCTTCCTCGGCCAGCGACCCGGCAAGCTCTTCGTCGGTCAATCGTCCCTCCGGCTTTCGATGCGGCCTGATGCGCCGGGGCGAGAGCCGGCACAAGCTTTGCGCGCCGGGCAAGCTGTGCTTAGCTGCATATGGGGGGAGGCAGGATGCGGCTGCTGTCGGTCATCGGGACAAGGCCCGAGGCGGTGAAGATGGCGCCCGTGCTGCGCGCGCTCGCCGCCGAACCGGGCGTCGATTCGCGTCTGTGCGTGACCGGGCAACATCGCGAATTGCTCGACGACGTGCTGCGTTTCTTCGGAATCGTACCCGACGCGGATCTCGATCTGATGACGCCGGGCCAACAGCTCAGCACCCTCTTCGTCAACGCCCTGTCTCGTCTCGATGCAGTCCTTGCCGAAATCGCGCCGGACCGCGTGATCGTACATGGCGACACGGTGACGGCCCATGCCGCCGCACTCGCCGCTTTCCACCGCAGCATTCCGGTCGCGCACGTCGAAGCGGGACTGCGCACCTATGCGGCTCATCCGTGGCCGGAAGAGACCGGCCGCCGGGCGATCGGGCTGATCGCGGATATTCATCTCGCGCCGACCCCGGCCGCGGCCGCCAATTTGGCCAACGAGCGATTGCGCGGCGCTATCTTCATCACGGGCAATAGCGGCATTGACGCGCTGTGTCTGGTTTGCGCCAAGCTGAACGCCAATGCCGCGCTACGTGCCGAGGCGAACGCCGATTTGCCGACAATGCCGGGCGGACGGCAGCTGATCCTGTTCACGGGCCATCGGCGCGAGCATTTCGGAATGCCGTTCAACGAAATGTGGGCGGCGCTGCGCGATATCGCGCAGCGGCCGGACGTACACATCGTCTGCCCCGTGCATCCTAACCCCGACATCAGCGGTCCCATCGCGGCGGCGCTCGAAAACATTGCGAACATCCATCTTGTCCCGCCGCTGCGTTTGCCTGCCTTCGTCACCGCAATGCGCCGCGCCGCGCTGATCCTGACCGATTCCGGCGGCGTGCAGGAAGAAGCCGCCGCCCTCGGCAAACCAACGCTCGTCCTGCGCGAGGCGACGGAGCGCCGCGAGGGGATCGAGGCCGGCCTCGCGCGTCTGACCGGCACCGATCCCGCGCATATCGCACACAGCGCGGCGGCGCTGCTGGATCGACCGCCCGCCCTGGCCCCCTCCTCCATCTATGGCGACGGCCGGGCCGCGGGGCGGATCGTCGATGCGCTGCTCGGCCGGGCGGTCGCGGAATTCGCGTCACGAGCGGGTGACCTGGCGCATCAAATCGGCTAGCGCCTCGGCCCATGAACAGCACGGATTTTCTGATTATCGGCGGCGC
>CAYTMM010000031.1:14076-33120 GCA_964438875.1 uncultured Sphingosinicella sp.
TTATCGGCGGCGGCGTGGCCGGCCTCTCCGTGGGCGCCGCTCTGGCCGAGCACGGCCGCGTCGTTGTGCTCGAAGGCGAAGAGGCGCTCGGCTATCACAGCTCCGGTCGCAGCGTATCGTTCAGCCATTACGGCATCGGCGATGCCGCCGTGCGCGGCATGACCCTCTTCAGCCGTCCGTTTTTCGAAGCACCGCCCGAAGGCTTCGCCACCGCGCCGCTCTCGGCAAACGCGACCGCGCTCTATTTCGCCCACGCCGACGACGTGACGCGGCTCGAGACGCTCGGCGCCGGCATGGCGCGCTTCACCAACGCGATCCGGCCCGTCGATCCGGCGGAGATCGCGCGCCTGTGTCCAATCGTACGAACAGGCGAAGGCGGGGCTGTCACCGCCTTGTTCGATCCCACCGGCCTCAAGCTCGACGCCGATGCCTTGCTTCAATCCTATGTCCGCGCCCTGCGCGGCGGCGAGGGCGCGGTGCTGACCGGGAAGCGCGTCGTCGCGGTCGAGCGACATGGCGATCTGTGGCAAGCGCGTACCGAAGCAGGTGAAATCTTCGCTGCGCCAATTTTGATCAACGCGGCCGGTGCGTGGGCCGACCGGATCGCCGGTCTGGCCGGTGTGACACCGCTCGGCCTGACGCCGAAGCGCCGCACCGTGATCGTCGTCGAACCGCCGGCCGATGCTGACATCGCGCGCTGGCCGTTCGTTCACAGCGCGGCGAGCGATTTCTATATGCTGTCCGAAGCCGGACGGCTGCTCGTCTCGCCCGCCGACGAGGTGGATGACGAACCCTGCGACGCCGGGCCGGACGATTACGACATCGCGCTCGCCGCCGACCGGCTCGAACATTACACCACCCTGTCCGTGCAGCGGATCGCACATCGCTGGTCGGGCCTGCGCACTTTCACCGCCGATCGCGTGCCCACTGCCGGCTTCGCGCCCGATGCGCCCGGTTTCTTCTGGCTCGCCGGCCAGGGGGGCTACGGTTTGCAGACCGCCCCGGCGATGGCGGCGGCGGCGTGCGCACTGGTGACGGGCGGCGCATGGCCGGAAGGACTCACGGACCTCGGCGTGACTCCCGCGACGATCCGACCCGAACGATTGCTCGGCGCTTGATCATCGCCGGGCAATCGTGCTGCTAAGGCCCGATGGCCGAAGCGGACACAGCCCCGGTTCAACCAGCGACAGCGCCGAAGCCGTCGCGCGCGCGCCTCGTGCGCCACTGTCTCAAGCTCGCAGCGGCACTGTTCGCGCTCATCCTGTTCTGGCTGATCGTCACCGCGCCGCTCTCCAGCTCGCTCCAGCCCGCCAACGCGCCGGGGCTGACCATCCTGTCCGCCGACGGCGAGCCGATCGCCCGGCGCGGCGCGATCATGGATGAGCCGGTCGATGTCACGGAGTTGCCACCCCATGTCGGCCAGGCCTTCGTGGCGATCGAGGATCGGCGCTTTTTCCGACATATCGGCCTCGATCCCTGGGGCATCGCCCGGGCCTTCGCGCGCAACCTGCGCCACGGCCGGGTGCGCGAAGGCGGCAGCACGATCAGCCAGCAACTCGCCAAGACGAGCTTTCTAACGCCCGACCGCACGCCGTCGCGCAAGGCGCAGGAGGCGCTGATCGCGCTCTGGCTCGAGGCGTGGCTGTCCAAGGAAGAAATCCTCAGCCGCTATCTCTCCAACGTCTATTTCGGCGACAACGTCTATGGGCTGCGCGCCGCTGCACATCATTATTTCAACGTCGAGCCGGATGAGCTGACTCTCGCACAGGCGGCGATGCTGGCCGGGGTGGTCAACGCCCCCTCGCGACTGGCGCCCACCACCAATCTGGAGGGCGCGCGCGACCGCGCCCGGCTGGTGCTGCGCACGATGGAGGAAGCGGGCTTCATCACCGAGGCCGAGCGGACGTCCGTGCGGCAGGCACGCGTTCGGCGAGGCCGCGACGACAATGTCCCGACCGGCACCTATTTCGCCGACTGGGTGGTGCCGCAAGCAAGCGAACTGGAGGAAGGCAGTTATGGCGAGCGTCGGGTGCTGACAACGCTCGACGCCAATCTCCAGCGCATCGCGACACGCACGATCCGCCGCGCCGGGCTGGGGCGATCGCAGGCGGCTCTGGTGGCGATGCGGCTGGACGGACGCGTGGTCGCTATGATCGGCGGGCGCGATTATGCGCGCAGCCAGTTCAACCGCGCCACCCAGGCGCGCCGCCAGCCCGGATCAGCCTTCAAGCCCTTCGTTTATCTTGCCGCCTTCCGCGCCGGCATGACACCGGACATGCCGGTCGACGATGTGCAGATCCGCGTGGGCGATTGGCAACCGCGCAATTACGGCAACACCTATCGCGGCCGGATCACACTGCGCGAAGCGGTGGCTCAATCGAGCAATTCGGTTGCCGTGCAGGTGCAGGAACGGGTCGGCCGCGACGCCGTGATCCGTGCCGCGCGCGATCTCGGCATCACGGCGCCGCTCCGCCCGGACCCAAGCCTTACGCTCGGCGTGAACGGTATAAGCCTGGTGGAACTCACCGCAGCTTATGCCGGCATCGCCGCCGGGCGCTATCCGATCGTTGCACGCGGCCTGCCCGACGCGCCGACGGGGTGGCTCGGCGGCTCGCTGGCCGATCGTCTGAGCCGGGACCGCGCCTTTCCTATGCTGCGGGACGTACTCTATGCCGTCGTCAATGACGGCACCGGCCGCGCTGCGGCCTTGTCGGTGCCCACCTTCGGCAAGACCGGCACGACTTCCGACTATCGCGACGCCGTTTTCGTCGGCTTTGCCGGCGATCTGGTGGTGGGCGTCTGGGTCGGCAATGACGACAACCGGCCCCTGCCCGGCACCAGCGGCGGCGGCACTCCGGCGCGCATTTTCCGCACGTTCATGACGGATGCGCTTGGCATCCGTCCCGCACGCCGGCGCGCGCCGCCCACCGTCCCGGCACCGGAAAATGCCGCCACACCGATCGTCGTCAACCCGCCGCCGTTCCCCGAAACACCGCCTTCCCCCGCCGAATTCCCCACCACAAATCCGCAATCCCGGGAAGAGCCGGTGCCGCGCATTGCCGATCCGGCGGCGACCCGCTAGGCGGGCATCCGTGAAAACCGGTCAGCTTCGCGGCGTCCACGCATCCCTGCTTGCGCTGATCGGCGTGGCGATGCTGGTGCGTGCACTGGTGCCTATGGGCTGGATGCCGGTGCGTTCGGCCGACGGCTTCGCGATCGAATTGTGCGCCGGCCTGAACGGCGATCCGCGCAATACCGAAGCAGCCAATTCCCTGCTCAAAACCGCACTGGCCGGCAGCGCGCAATCTGGCGATGATCATGGCGATCATCCCGAATCCGGCGATCCACCGCCCTGTACCTTTGCCGGCCTGACCCCGTTCGTTCCGCCGACGAAGGCGGATGTCCTTGCCGCACCCGCCCCGATCGCCGCCCCGGCCCTGCCATTTGCTCTCGTCGGCGCGATCGGCCGCGGCCTGCCCGCGCCGCCGCCGCCCGCCACCGGACCGCCGCTCCGCGCCTGACATCGCCGCGCGCCGGATTCCCGGCGCAAACGGCCGCGCACCGCGCGGCTGAACCGATTTCAGGATATTTTCCATGCGTATCACCTTGTTTGCGATCGCAGCCTGCTGCGCGCTCATTTCAACACCCGCTGCGGCGGAATCCGATTCCGCCATCATCGTCACCGGCCAGCGCATCGCCGAGGCCAAAGCAGATGCCGACCGCCGCCCCGGTGGCGCCGACATCGTCTCAGCCAGCGATTACGAGAATGTCGTCGCCGTTTCGCTGCGCGACGCCCTCGCTTATTCGCCGGGCGTCTACACGCAGCCACGCTACGGACAGGAGGTGCGGCTTTCGATCCGCGGCTCCGGCATCAGCCGGGGCTTCCATATGCGCGGCCTCACGCTCCTCCAGGACGGTGCGCCGATCAACCAGGCCGACGACAATGGGGATTTCCAGGAGCTGGACCCCACGATCATGCAGCATATCGAGGTCTATCGCGGCGCCAATGCGCTGCGCTTCGGCGGCACGACTTTGGGCGGCGGCATCAATGCCGTGACGCCGACGGGGCGCTCGGCGCCAGGCTTCACGCTGCGGCTCGATGCCGGCAGCTTCGACACGCTGCGCGGCCTCGCCACCTTCGGCTATGTCGATATGCGCGGCGACGCGTGGCTCGGTATTGCGGGCGACACATCGGACGGCGATCGCCAGCATATGCGCCGCAAGGCCACGCGTATCCACGGCAATGTCGGCCTGCGCCTGACTGAGAAGGTCGAGACGCGCTTCTATGCGAGCACGCAGGCGCTGCGGCAGGAAATACCCGGCGCGCTCGATCTCGCCACCGCGCTGACCGCCCCGCGCACCGGCAGCTTCTTCGGGGACTATGCACGCGATATCGATTCTATCCGGCTACAGAACCGCACCACGGTCACGCTGCCGTCAGGCCGGCTGGAATTCGGCGGGTTCCTGAACGCCAAGCAGCTGTTCCACCCGATCTTCCAGGTGGTGGACCAGCAATCGACCGATTGGGGCCTGTTCGCCCGTCTCGATCTGGCGCGCGGGCCGTTCGAATTCACGCTGGGCTCGACGGCGCGGTTCGGCACGAACGACGCGAAGCGCTTCATCAACGTCAACGGCGAACGCGGCGCGCTCTTCTTCAATGCCGATTTCCGGGCGCGGACGATCGATCTCTATGGCGAGGCCCGCTACCGAACCGGCGACCTCAGCCTGATCTTGGGCGGCGTGTTCAGCCACGGCATGCGCGAGCAGGACCAGACCTTTCCGGCATCCGTGATCGGCCGCTTCGAGGACGAGCAATTCTCGCCCCGCTTCGGTCTGCTGTGGGAGCCGCGCGAGGAGGTCCAGTTCTACGCCAATTACAGCCGTTCGCACGAAATGCCCGGCTTCATCGAGTTGGGCCAGATCGCCGCTTTCGTACCATTGGACTCGCAGCGGGCCTGGACGGCGGAGATCGGCGCGCGCGGTGCAATCGGCATCGCCCGGTTCGACGTGAGTCTGTATCGCGCGGCGATACGCGGCGAATTGCTCCAGTTCGATATCGGGCCGACCATCCCCGCCGCGACCTTCAACGCGGATCGCACCCGGCATCAGGGGGTCGAAGCGGGGCTCGACCTGGACCTCGCCCCCTGGGCGCGGCTGCGGCAGGTCTATCAGTATAACGACTTCCGCTTCCTCGCCGACGCGCAATATGGCGACAGCCGGTTGCCCGTCATCCCGAAACATCTGTACCGGGCGGAACTGCGCCTCGGCACCGACGCGCTCAACATCGCTCCGGCGGTGGAGTGGATTCCGCAAGGGGCCTGGGCAGATTACGAGAACAGCCTGCGCGTGGACGGTTATGCCACGCTCAGCCTCTCCGCCTCGGCGCAATTGCGCGAGGGACTCAGCCTGTTCGTCGATGCCCGCAACCTGACGGGAACCAACGCGATTGGCGAAATCTCCGCGGCCGTTCGGGCCACCCCCGCCTCGGCCATCTTCTACCCCATCGAGCGGCGCGCCTATTACGGCGGCGTCCGCGCCCGTTTCTGAGGAGAGCAATATGACGAACCTTCTGAAATCCATCGGCATCGCGGCTTTGTTCGCGCTCTCCGCCTGCGGCGATGCACCGGACGGCGCGGTCCGCGTCCATGACGGCTGGGCCCGCGAGACGATCGGCGAGGTCGCGGTCAGCGCCGGTTATGCGCGGATCGAAAACGGCACGGGTGTACCGGTCCGCCTCGTGGGCGTCGAAACGCCCGCCGCCGGGCGGATCGAGATTCACAATGTCATCGACGACAATGGCGTCATGCGGATGCGGGAAGTAGCTGGCGGGCTTGAGATTCCGGCCGGCGGCAGCTTCGAGCTCAGGCCCGGCGGCTACCATCTGATGCTGCTCGATCTCGCCCGACCACTGCGGTCTGGAGAGGCGATTCCGGTCACTCTGCGCTTCGACGCAGCGGATCCACTCCAAGCGGATTTTGCTGTCCTCTCCGCCGTCGAGGCCGCGGGAGGACATGGCCATGAATGACGTCGCCCGGCGCGGCTTGCGCCGCGGCGCGGTCATCGCGCTGCTGCTCGCAATAGCACTGGGGGGCTGGCTGCTGTTGCGGGCGGCTCCTTCGGTGGAACCCGATCCGGCCGCGAGCTATGGCGCGGCAGTTGGCGGGCCATTCACACTGACCGACCAGAACGGGCGGCGCTTCGGCAATGAGGATTTGCGCGGCCGACCGTTCGCGTTCTTCTTCGGCTTTACCCGCTGTCCGGATGTGTGCCCGACAACGCTCAGCCGCATCGCCCGGCTGCGCGCCCAGCTCGGTGTCGACGGGGAGGGCTTCGACATCGTGTTCGTGACTGTCGATCCGGCCGAGGACACGCCCGAACAGATTGGCCGCTACCTCACCTTGTTCGATACGCCGATCATCGGCCTGACCGGCACCGAGGAGGAATTGGCGGCCGCGCGGCGTGCCTATGCGGCCTATGCCGAACGGGTGCCGCTGGAGGGCGGCGGCTATACGATGGATCACACCGCCACCGTATTCCTGATGGGCAGCGACGGTCGGTTCGTCAGCACGCTCGACGTCCATGAGGATGACAGTCCGGCGCTTGCCAAGCTGCGCCGCCTCGTTCGGTCCTGAAGGAAAGAGAAATGGATCGGCCCCACCTCTATCGCATGGTCTGGCGCTGGCATTTTTTCGCCGGCCTGATCGTACTGCCGGTGCTCGCCTGGATGGCCGTGACCGGGAGCCTCTATCTTTACAAGACCGAGATCGAAGCCTGGCTCTACCGCGACTGGGTGGTGACGCGGACCATCGCCCCGCCGCTGCCCGTCGCGGAAATGATCGACCGGGTGCAGGGCCAGACCGGCGGGCGGGTGACGCAGGTCGTCCGCCCCGCTGCCGGCTACGAAAGCTGGCGTATGGCCTTCACCGATCCGTCGGGCGAAGCACGGATGGCGTTCGTGCGGCCCGATGTCGGGCTGGTGCTCGGCACCGCGCCGGCCGGTGGGCCGCTGGAGATCGTGAAGCGTCTCCACAGCCTCACCGTCGCGGGGCCGGTCGGTAACGTGATTGTCGAGGTCGTCGCAGGCTGGGCGATCGTGATGGTGCTGACCGGCTTTTATCTGTGGTGGCCGCGCGCGGGGAGCCGGGTGCTATCGCTGGCGGGGCATGTCGGAGAGCGGCGTTTCTGGCGCAACCTTCACGCCTCGCTCGGCGCGCTGGCCGGCGCCGTCATCCTGTTCCTCGCGGTGACGGGCATGCCCTGGACGATCTTCTGGGGCGCGAATTTCCATGCCTTTGTCGCCTCGCAACAGATCGGCGCGCCACCATTGCCGGCCGTGCAGGAGCAAAACCATGACATTCATGAGGAACATCTGCCCTGGGCGCTCCAGGGTGCCGCGCAGCCCGCTGCCTCGGCGGAGGACGGCATCGGCCCCGATCGCGCTCTAGCCGTCGCAAGCGCGCGCGGCCTGGCCCCGCCCTGGGTGCTGGACCTGCCCGCGGCGTCCGGTCGCCCCTATCGTCTGTCCGCGGCCGCCGATCGGACCGATCAGGTTCGCGTGATCCAGATCGATCCGGGCGACGGCACTGTGTTGCAGGACACAGGTTTCGCCGATCTCGGCATTGGCGCGCGCGCCTTCCAGTGGGGCATCTATACCCATCAGGGTCAGCAATATGGCGAGGCGAACCGGCTGGTCATGCTCGGCGGCTGCATCGCCCTGCTGCTGCTGGCCCTCAGCGCGCCCGTCATGTGGTGGAAACGCGGCTGGCGCGGGCCGCCCTCGAGCGACGGTCGGTCGGGTGGACGCGGCCTGCTCGCGATCCTGTTGGGCGTAGGGCTGCTTTTTCCGCTGACCGGCGCGACGATTGTCGCGGCGCTGCTCGCCGGACTGGCGCGCCAGAAGCTGGGCAGTCTCAGCCGTGTGGAGACGGAGGGGTAGCGCCTGCCCCGTCGCGGCGGGCGCGGCGGCGATCATAAAGTTTCTTGACGCCATAGGCACCGATCACGGCGACGCCGACCGGCGTGAAAGCACGGCGCAGCACCCAGGGAAGGGCGGCCCCGATCACGACACCCTTCAGACCCTGATGCGGCCCGGCGATACGCCGCCCGATTTCCGCTCCGATCAACTTGCCGATCATCTCCGTCTCCCTACACGCCGACGTCAGATATGGCCGGCAACAGGAAAGATGTGGATGCCCGCGCCCGGTTTCAATCCAGCAACAGTTCGGCGGCGGCTTCGATGATGGCGTCGGGATCAAGCCTGTAGGCGCGGTAGAGATCGGTGAGGTTTCCGGTCTGGCCGAACCTCTCGACCCCGAGCGGGCTGACCTTGTGCCCCGCCACCCCACCGAGCCAGGACAAGGCGGCAGGGGCGCCGTCGATCAGCGTGACCAGCCCGGCATCGCGTGACAACGGGCTCAGCAGAGTCTCGACATGGCTCGGCACAGGCTTGCCGCCGGTCCAGCGCGCTGCATTGCGCTGGCTCCAGCCGCGATGGAGCAGATCGGGCGAGGTGATGGCGAGCAGGCCGAGCCCCGGCATGTCGTCCTTAAGCGCCTCCCAGGCGGCCAGCGCTTCCGGCGCCAGCGCACCCGTATAGACGAGCGCCGCCTCTGCATCCGGCGCGGGTGCACGGAGCCAGTAGCCGCCGGCCAGCGCGCCCGCCTGCCAGCCATCCCCATCGCGTGTGACCTGCGCGATGCTGCGGGTGGAGAGCCGCAGATAGACGCTCTCGCCATCCTCCGCCTGCATCAGCCGGAAGCTCTCTTCCATCAGCAGCGCCAGTTCGTCGGCGAAGGCCGGCTCGTAATGGCGCAGACCCGGTTGGCCCATCGCGATGAGCGGCGGATTGATCGACTGGTGCGCGCCGCCCTCCGGCCCCAGCGTCAGGCCCGACGGCGTCGCGACCAGCAAAAAGCGCGCATCCTGGTAGCAGGCATAATTGAGCGCATCGAGGCCGCGCGCGATGAAGGGATCGTAGACCGTGCCGATCGGGAACAGCCGGTCCCCGAACAAATCGCCGGCCAGCCCCAAGGCGGCGAGCATCAGGAACAGGTTGTTCTCCGCGATCCCGAGCTCGATATGCTGGCCGGCATTGCCGCCCGCCCATTTCTGGGCCGACGGGATTTTCGCCGCGGCGAACACGTCCGCCAACTCCTGCCGCCGGAACAAGCCGCGCTGGTTCACGAAGGCGCCGAGATTGGTGGAGACGGTGACGTCCGGCGAGGTCGTCACGATCCGGTCGGCGAGCGGTCCGCCCGCCTTGGCGAGATCGAGCAGGATGCGTCCGAACGCCGCCTGCGTGGATTGCTCCTCGCCCGCCGGGGTCGCAATCACCGGCACCTCCGCGACGTCCCACCGCCGCGCCTGCTTCTCGCGCGAGATCGCGCTGCGCTCCGCCAGCGCCTTCGCCGCCTCCGCGCTGTTGCCGCCCAACCCCGCCCAGGGTTCCCATTCCTCGCCCTCGGCGATCCCCATGCTCTTACGCAGTTCGGCGATCTGGCCGGGATTCATCAGGCCGGCATGATTGTCCTTGTGACCGGCGAAGGGCAGACCCTGGCCCTTGATCGTATAGGCGATGAACAGGGTCGGCACATCGTCCTGCGCGCCATCGAACGCGTCCACCAGACTCTCGATGCAATGCCCGCCCAGGCCCATCATCAGCGCGGCCAGCGCCTCGTCGTCCCGCGCGTCAAGGATCGGCTTCACCGCCCTGCCCAGATCCTTCTCCAGCCGTTCACGCCACGCCGCGCCGCCCAGATAGGTGAGCGCCGCATAATCGGCATTGGGACAGGTATCGATCCAGTCGCGCAGCTTCGTCCCGCCTTTCTCGCGGAACGCCGCCTGCTGCGCCTTGCCATATTTGAGCGTGACGACCCGCCAGCCGCAGGTCTCGAAGATGTCATCGAACCGGCTGAACATCCGGTCCGCCGTCGTCGCATCCAGGCTCTGCCGGTTATAGTCGACGATCCACCAGCAATTGCGGATGTCGTGCTTCGCCGCCTCGATCAGGCATTCGTAGATATTGCCCTCGTCCAGCTCGGCATCGCCCATCAGGGCGACCATCCGGCCTGTTTCCGCCGGTTCCATCAACCCGTGCGCGATCATGTAGTCCTGCACGAGACTTGCGAAGGCCGTGACCGCCACACCCAACCCTACCGACCCCGTGGAGAAATCCACCGGGATGCGATCCTTCGTCCGGCTCGGATAGCTCTGCATCCCGCCGAAGCCGCGAAATGCCTCGAGTTGCTCGCGCGTCTGCGACCCCAGCAGATAGTGGATGGCGTGCAGCACCGGCCCGGCATGCGGCTTCACCGCAACCTTGTCGTTCGGCCCCAGCGCGTGGAAGTAGAGCGCCGCCATGATCGCCGTCATCGACGCGCACGACGCCTGATGACCACCTACCTTCAAACCGTCCGCGCTTGTCCGCAGGTGGTTCGCGTTGTGGATCGTCCACGCCGACAGCCAGCGCAAACGATCGTCCAACAACTTCAGCGCATCAAGATCGGCGCCCTCGGTCTTCTTCAGCATCTTCGAGCCTTATCGTCATTCCAGCGAAAGCTGGAATCCCTTTTCCTTAGGCAACCGATCGGAGGTCAGACGTCCGGAAAGATCAAGACAGATTCCAGCTTTCGCTGGAAGGACGAGACTGGCGTTAGCGTGCCGAGAGCAGCTTCAGCGGATTCTCGATAAGTCCCTTGAGGTCGCGCATGAACTCGGCAGCGTCCCAGCCGTCGACCACGCGGTGATCGCAGCTGAGCGACAGGTTCATCAGCTTCCTGATCTCCAATTCGCCGTCCACGACGACCGGCGCCTCGCGCACCTTGTTGACGGCGACGATGGCGACCTCCGGCCGATTGATCACCGGCGTCGAGGTGATGCCGCCCATCGGGCCGAGGCTGGAGATGGTGAAGGTAGAACCCGACAATTCCTCGCGGCTCGCCTTGCCGCTGCGCGCGGCGTCGGCGAGGCGGGCGACCTCCGCGGCGAGGTTCCATAGGTCACGGCCCTGCGCGTCGCGGATGACGGCGACCATCAGCCCATTCGGTGTCTGAGTCGCCATGCCCATATGGACGGCGCCGTGCCGGGTGATCACCTGCGCGTCGTCGTCATAGGTCGCGTTGATCTGCGGATATTTCGCGAGCATCCGCGCGAAGGCGGTGATCAGGAAGGGCAGCATGGTCAGCTTGGGATTGTCACCCCGGTCCTGATTCATCATCGCGCGGGTCTGTTCCAGCGCGGTGACGTCATATTCCTCGACCAGGGTGAAATGCGGGATCCGGCGCTTCGCCTCCTGCATGTTCTCCGCGATCTTGCGGCGCAGCCCCACCACCTTGACCGTCTCGTCCGCCCGGCGCGGCGCGGGGCCGCCCGATGCGCCGCCGCCATTGTAGAGGAGGTAAGCATCGAGATCGGCGTGGCGGACGCGGTCACCGGCATATTTCACACGGGCGAGATCGATCCCGAGATCGCGCGCGCGCTGGCGCACGGCGGGCGAGGCCTGGACGGGCTTCTTCGTGCTTTCCCAAACCTCGTTCGTCCCGAGCGCAGTCGAGGGGCGCCCTTCGGACTCGGTGCCGCGCGCCTCGACTTCGCTCGGCGCGAGCGAATCCTGTGGGGCGGAAGCAGGCACAGTGGTTTCTTTCGGCTCCGGGGCGGAAGGAGGTGACGCAGTCTCGGCGGCAGGTGCCGCCGCCTCTTCCGCTGGCGCCTCGCCCTCCACCTCGAACTCGACCAGCACCGATCCGATCGGAATCTGGTCGCCCACCTCGCCCGCAAGACTCACCACCTTGCCAGACACGGGGCTCTCCATCTCCACCGTCGCCTTGTCGGTCATCATGTCGGCGATCTGCTGGTCCTCGCCGACCATGTCGCCCACCTTGATGTGCCAGGCGACGATCTCCGCCTCGGCAATGCCTTCGCCAATGTCGGGCAGCCGGAATTGATAGCGCGCCATGACCGTCTCAGTCCTCCAATGCCTTCTTGAACGCAGTGCCGAGCCGGACCGGGCCTGGGAAATAGGCCCATTCCAGCGAATGCGGATAGGGCGTGTCCCAGCCCGTCGCGCGCTGCACCGGCGCTTCGAGATGATAGAAACAGCGTTCCTGGACGAGCGCCGCCAGCTCCGCACCGAAGCCGTTGGTCCGCGTCGCCTCGTGGACGACGACACAGCGGCCGGTCTTCTTCACCGACGCCTCGATCGTCTCGATATCGACAGGCACGATCGTGCGCAGATCAATCACCTCGGCATCCAGTTCCGCCGCCTCGGCTGCGGCCAGCGCGACATGAACCATCGTGCCGTAAGCGAGGATGGTGAGTTGTTCGCCTTCGCGCACCACCGCCGCCTTGCCGATCGGCACAGTATAATGCCCTTCCGGCACTTCGGATGCCGCGTGTTTCGCCCAAGGCGTCACCGGCCGATCGAAGAAGCCGTCGAACGGGCCGTTATAGATGCGCTTGGGCTCGAAGAAGACGACCGGATCGTTCGCCTCGATCGCGGAGATGAGCAGCCCCTTGGCGTCATAGGGATTGGACGGGATCACCGTGGTGATGCCCGCAATATGCGCGAACAATGCTTCCGGCGACTGGCTGTGCGTCTGCCCGCCGAAAATGCCGCCGCCATAAGGCGAGCGGATCGTCAGCGGCACCGACCATTCGCCCGCCGTGCGATAGCGGATACGCGCCGCCTCGGACACGATCTGGTCGAACCCCGGATAGATGTAATCGGCGAACTGGATCTCCGCGATCGGGCGCAAGCCATAGGTCGCCATACCGATCGCCACGCCCATGATCCCGCCTTCGGAGATCGGCGTGTCGAACACCCGGGAGCGCCCGTATTTGCGCTGCAGCCCTTCGGTCGCGCGGAAGACGCCGCCGAAGAAGCCGACATCCTCGCCCAGCGCGACGACATTGTCATCGGCCTCCATCATCACATGATGGGCGCTGTTGATCGCCTGAATCATGTTCATGACGGTCATTGCTTCTTCGCCTCCAGCTCGGCCACCATCTGGGCCTGCTGTTCCTTCAGATGCCAGGGCATCTCTTCGTAGACGTCCTCGAACATGGTTCGCACGTCCTGCGGGAAATCAATCGTGGCGGCGACCAGCGTGCCCTGTTTCTCTGCCTCCTTCTGGGCGGCGCGGACCTCGGCATCGACATCCTTGGCCAACTCCTCGTGGCGTTCGTCGTCCCATTCGCCCAGGGCCACAAGATGCTGCTTCAGTCGCGCGATCGGATCGCCCAGCGGCCATTTCCTGCCCGCATCCTGCGGCCGGTAGGCACTGGGATCGTCGGAAGTGGAATGACCCTCGGCGCGATAGGTGAACATCTCGATCAGGGTCGGGCCGAGATTGGAGCGTGCCCGATCCGCCGCCCACTGCGTCGCCGCATAGACCGCCAGCGCGTCATTGCCGTCGACCCGGAGGCCCGCAATGCCATAGCCCACGGCGCGCGCCGCAAAGGTGGTGAGCTCGCCCCCGGCGATGCCGGAGAAGGACGAAATCGCCCACTGATTGTTGACCACGTTCAGGATCACCGGCGCGCGGTAGACGCCGGCGAAGGTCACCGCGCTGTGGAAATCGCCCTCCGCCGTCGATCCATCGCCGATCCAGGCAGCGGCGATCCTGCTGTCGCCCTTGATCGCCGATGCCATCGCCCAACCCACCGCCTGCGGATATTGCGTGCCCAGATTGCCGGAGATCGAGAAGAAGCCCTTCTTCTTGTCCGAGTACATGATCGGGAGCTGACGTCCCTTCAGCCGATCGCCCCGGTTCGAGTAAATCTGGTTCATCATCTCGACCATCGGATAGCCGCGCGAAACGAGCAGCCCCTGCTGACGATAGGTCGGGAAGCACATATCCTCGCCATCCAGAGCGAAGGCCGCGGCCACAGCCACCGCCTCCTCGCCCAGCGACTTCATGTAGAAGCTGGTCTTGCCCTGCCGCTGCGCGCGGAACATCCGTTCGTCGAACGCACGCACCGTCAGCATGTCTTTCAACATCCGGCGCAGCGTATCGGCATCAAGCCGGGGATCCCACGGCCCCGTCGCCTTGCCGTCCTCGTCCAGCACCCGTACCAGCGTGAAACAGAGCGGATGGGTCTCGACGGCCGGGGCGGCAATGTCGGGGCGCGGCGTGGCCCCGGCGGCAGGTATCCCGAGCTTGCTGAAATCGGGTTCGTCGCCGGGCCGCGTGTCGGGCTCGGGAACATGAAGGGAGAGCGCCGGGCGGTTGCTGCGGCGCTCGATCTTGCTGGGCATCCTCGGTCCTGTGTCTGCTATCCGAAGAACCCTAGAGGATTTTTCAGACCGTTGCACCCCTTGTCGCGCCCGCGCCGCGCGTTCAGTGTGGCGGCGATTGGAGGTCTTCATGTCGCGAATGCACTGGTTCCCGCCGCTCGCCTTGCTCGCTGCCCTGTTGCTGCCGGCATGCACGACCACCGCCGACATGGCGGCGTCCGATCCCGCCATCTATGTCGTGCGGCATCTGCACACGCCGGAGGGCGAACGCGATCCCGATCTGCTGCCGGAAGGCCGGCGCATCGCCATTCTGCTCGGCGAACGTCTGGCGGAAGAAAGGATTGCAGCAATCTATATCAGCGCCTTCAAACGCACCCGCCAGACCGCCGGCCCGCTCGCCGAGCGGCTCGGCCTCGAGCCCGTCCTCTACGACCCTCGCGACACTCCGGCGCTGGTCGCCCGCGTCCGCGCCGGACCGCTGCCCGCCCTGATCGTTGGCCACAGCAACACCGTACCCGATATCGTCGAGCAACTCGGCGGAACGCGGCCCGGCGATCTCGGGCATCCGGATTTCGGCGATCTCTGGCGGGTCGGCCGGGACGGTACGACGGTCCGGACGCGGATCGAAGGGCGCTGACATTACCCCCGCCATTGCGAGGAGAGGAACGACGGAGCAATCCAGACAGACCAGAGGCTTTACTGGATTGCTTCGCTACACTCGCAATGACAACATCCTAGGGCCTCTCCCCTGAGAGTTCGGGAGAGGCCCATCCCCTGCCGGGGAACAAATGCGGCCCCTTAAGGATCGATGCAGGCGGCGATTGATTCCAGCTTGCGCACCCGCTCCTTCAGGTCCGCCATCTCGATCAGTTCGGCCGCTTCGCCGCGCGGCTCGCGACGGACGCCGGCAAGCTCCATCCGCTTCACCTCGAGCCAGCCTTGCCAGCCCTTCAAGCCCGCCACGACGGTCACACACAGACCGGTGAGGCCAAAGCTTGCCAGGGCGATACTGGTCATGGCTTCGTTCATGTCCTCCTCCCTTCCTTCGATATTCGATCAGCGCAGGTCTTCGATCTCGCGGGCGAGACGGCTGTTGGTGCCGGACGAATAGGTCTCGATTGCGCGCAGCCTGAGCTCGTCGCGCCGCAGCCGATCCGGGCTGGCCTCATCGCGCCGGCGGATCCGGTTCGGGTCGTTGCCGCCCTTCGCCTGGAAATGGCCGTAAAGCGCGGCTCCGCAATAAGCGGCAAGCATCCAGGTGAAGCTGCCGAACAAGCCCATGAGCACCACGCCGATGCGCACAATGGTGGCGTCCACGCCGGTGGCTCGCGCGATCCCGGCACAAACGCCGAGCAGCTTGCCCTCTTTGCGGTCCAGCCCGAACTTCCTGCCGCGCATGCTCATCTTTTCCTCCTCGTCTCCGGGCTTTCCTCGCCCGCCTCAAACAATTCTTGTCCACGCGCCTCGATCCGGCGCGGCGTTTCGTTGACGTCGCCGACAGCGCGTTCCAGCACCGCAAGCCGCGCCTCCATCCGCTCGATCAGGCGAACCATCTCCTCGGCAGTCGCGGCATCGATCTCCCGCGCCTCGCCTGTCTCCCTGCCGCCCCTCTGCTGTCGCCGCTCGCGCACATGCCGGGGCGGGCGCACCATCAGCCAGACCAGAAAGGCACCGATCACCGTCATCACGATGGTCCCGACAATGATCGAAAGCTCGATCATCCGGCCGAGATCGGTGCCGTCGATCGAAAGCGTCATGCCGCTTCATTCCGCACCCGGGCCTTCATCGCCTCAAGCTCGGCATCGACGCGCTCGGCAACCTTCAGCTCGGCGATTTCGTCCTCCAGCGACTTGGGCGGCGCAGCGAGCGCGAGCGCCTCGGCATGGCCTTCGGCCAGATCCGCCTGCCGCTCCAGTAGAGCGAAGTTGGAAAATGCCTCCTCGACCCGCGACCCAGCATACATTTCGCACATCCGAACTCGGTTTTCCGCGCTTGCCAGCCGAGTCGCGATCGCGGTTTGACGGCTGCGCGCCTCGCGAAGCTTGGCCTGCAATTTGGCGATGTCGGCCTCGGACGCACGCAATGCAGCGTCGATCTCGCCGACTTCTTGCGTCAGCTCGTCAGCGAGATCGGTCAGCTTCTCCTTCTCCATCAGCGCGGCACGGGCGAGATCGTCGCGGCCACGTGACAGTGCCAATTCGGCGCGCTCAGTCCAGCTTTCCTGGAGCGACGCGAGCTGTGCGATCTGGCGGCGCTTCTCCTTCTGGTCGGCGATGCTGCGCGCCGCCGATGCCCGGACCTCGACCAGCGTCTCTTCCATCTCGAGGATGACCACGCGGATCGTCTTCGCCGGGTCGTTCGATCGTTCGACCAAATCGATCACATTGGCGGCGATGATGTCGCGGGTTCTGGAAAAGATACTCATCAACAGGTTTTCCTCGAACAGAGCGGAAGGGGGAAGTGACGGCCGGGACGCATTGGGGGGGGTGGGCGACGTTCCGGCCGTCGGGCTCGGGTCAGGCCTGGGCCTGGACCGAAGCGGAAATCTGGGCCGCCGCGTAGGTCGCGGGGGCGGAATTGCCGCCGCCAGCTGCCGGGCCGACCGCGGCCGTGACGAAGGCCGCGGAGATCACCAGTGCGCCGATGGCGGCGGTGGCGTTGCGGGCGATCTGGGTCAGGTTGGTCATTGTCTTGCTCCCTGTGTGTTGCGTTGAACTGTTGCCCACAAGGATAACAAGAGCCGTGCCAAACGGATTTTTTGGCAGTTTTCTGCTATTATTTAAATTTTCAGCTTTAGCAGATGGGAAATTACGCCATCGCGATCTGGGAAATTACGCCAATTCTTGGCGGGCGTGATCCAGATCGCTTTTGCGGCGACGCTCATGATTGTCGGGCCGGGTGAATTCCATCAGCCGCGCGCCGGCCAGGAAGACCGCACCGGTGCAGGCCGCAGCGAGCAACCAGCCGAAGAAACCGGGATAAAGTTCGAGATAATGCCGCCCGCGCTCAATGGCGCCCAAAGCGAGCGCATAGATGACCACCATCGCCTCCCAGCGGGTCTTGATGACGAACAATCTGCCGAGCCGTCGTAACATCGCTTGAACAGCAGCAAGGACCGGGCCACGCACGCAAATGCGCGGGAAAAATGGTTAACGGGTTAACGGCCTGTAAACCATCCCGACGATTTCGGGCCTGTGCGGCGGATTACGCCTCCAGCGCCAGCAAGGCGAAGGTCGCCAGCCAGTGCTCACCCATATAGTCGCCTGCGACATGCGACAGGCTGGCGTCGAGATGGATGTCGGCGGCAGCGCGCGTCTTTGCCGCCAGTTCGGGTGGCAACGCGCCCGCGATGCCGCGCCAGCACCAGGCGCGCGACAGATTGGTGCCGTCCAGATGCGCGATCTTGCCGTCCGAACGATCGGAGACGAAAGCCGGTATGAACAGGCTGGCGGGCAGATTTTCGCTCAGATCGGGCAGAAAGGCGTCGAACCAGGGCTGGAAAGCGGCCTTTGGCAACGTCCGGCGCATCAGCAGCGCCTCAGTCAGTGCGGAGGACAGAAACTCGTCGCCGCCCGGCTCCCAGGCCTGGCAGCCGCGGTCTGCGCCGAAACGGTCCTGCGCCCATGCGCGGATGAGGTCGGCCAGCGCGGGATCATTCCCCCCCGCCCATTCGAGCGCGAGGATCGCCGCGAAGGCGGTGTTGAAGTGCGTCCCGACCCGGATCGGATAAGTCAGCTTGGGCAGATAGAGGTGGAAGCGATCGGCGAAGGCCTTCGCCAACGGCGCCAGCTCGTCCGCCCAATGCCGGTCATGCCGCTGCAATTCGGCGTGGAGCGCGAGGAGCCAAGCCCAGCCATAAGGCCGCTCGAAGCCGCCCGTATAGGCGCGGTCTAGATAGGCCAGCTCCCCCGCGACCTTCTCGCCCGTGATCATCTCGTTCAACAATGTCCGGATGCGCACATTTTCGGGCATGTCCGGGTAAAGCCTCAGCAGCCGTGCGAGCAGCCAGTAGCCGTGGACGCAGCTGTGCCAATCGAAGCTGCCGTAGAAGATCGGATGCAGCGCCTTCGGCCCCAGCACGTCCTCCGGCCCGTCCATCACATGATCGAGCTTGTGCGGATATTCCTTGCGGACATGGCCAAGGGCAATGCTAGCGAAGCGACTGGCGATTTCAGGAGTGAGGCGATGGGTCATCGGAAGGCAAACCAGTAGATGAAGAGGATATTGATCGCGAGCAGCGGCAGCGCCGTCGCCACCTGCATCTTCACCACACCGTTGCGGTCCTTGAGCTCCAGCAGGGCGGCGGGCACGATGTTGAAGTTCGCCGCCATCGGCGTCATCAGCGTCCCGCAGAAGCCGGCCAGCATGCCGATCGCGCCGACCACCGCCGGATCGCCGCCATAGCCAGTGATCAGCAGCGGCACGCCGATCGCGGCGGCCATCACCGGAAAGGCGGCGAAGGCGTTGCCCATGATCATCGTGAACAGGGCCATGCCGATGCCGAACACGGCGACGGTGAGGAACACGCTCCCCGGGGGAATCGCCGCGCGGGTGGCATCGCCGATGATCGTGCCGACGCCCGCCGCGGCGAAGACGACGCCCAATGCCGCCAGCATCTGCGGCAGCACGGCGGCCCAGCCGATCGAATCGATCAGGCGGCGTCCTTCCTCCAGCGGCGCGATCGCCGGTGGTTTCAACCAGACGAAAATGACAAGAATGGCGAGCAGCACGCCGAAGGCGAGCAGGATGTAGGTTTCGCGCCGTTCCTCGAAGAGGCCGGACTGGCCGAAGGGCGTGTAATAATAAGCGAG
>CAYTMM010000032.1:0-31308 GCA_964438875.1 uncultured Sphingosinicella sp.
GCCGGCGCGATCACCATGCTGCTCACCGACCGCAATTTCGGCACGCACTTCTTCGACGCGGCCGGCGGCGGCGACCCGATCCTCTACCAGCACCTGTTCTGGTTCTTCGGCCATCCCGAAGTGTACATCATGATCCTGCCGGGCTTCGGCATGGTCAGCCAGATCGTCGCGACCTTCAGCCGCAAGCCGGTCTTCGGCTATCTCGGCATGGCCTATGCCATGGTTGCGATCGGCGTGATCGGCTTCGTCGTGTGGGCTCACCACATGTTCACTGTCGGCCTCGACGTGAACACGAAGATGTACTTCACCGCCGCGACGATGGTGATCGCGGTGCCCACCGGTATCAAGATCTTCTCGTGGATCGCGACGATGTGGGGCGGCTCGATGAGCTTCCCGACGCCGATGCTCTGGGCGTTGGGCTTCATCTTCATGTTCACGGTCGGCGGCGTCACCGGCGTCGTGCTGGCGAACGGTGGCATCGATACAATCATGCACGACACCTATTATGTGGTCGCGCACTTCCACTACGTGCTGTCGCTGGGCGCGGTCTTCTCGCTGTTCGCGGGCTGGTATTACTGGTTCGGGAAAATGTGGGGGCGCCAGTATAACGAGCTGCTGGGCCAGCTCCATTTCTGGACCTTCTTCATCGGCGTGAACGTGCTCTTCTTCCCGATGCACTTCCTCGGACTGGACGGTTTCCAGCGCCGCGTGCCTGACTTCGCTGACGCCTATGCCGACTGGAACCGGATCGCCTCCTACGGCTATCTGATCATGCTGGTCGGCATGGTGTTTTTCTTCATCAACATCTTCTGGTCGCTGTTCGCCGGCAAGAAGTGCCCGGACAATCCGTGGGGTGAAGGCGCGACGACGCTGGAATGGACGCTGTCCAGCCCGCCGCCATTCCACCAGTTCGAGACGCTGCCGGTGATCGACGACGACAAGCATCATTGATGACGGCGCGGCGGGTCTCTGGGCCCGCCGCGCGAACCGGAACATGACGACGCAGACCATCCCCTACCCGATGCCCGCCGAATGGCGGGACTTTCTGGCGCTGACCAAGCCCCGGGTGATGTCGCTCGTCGTCTTCACCGGGCTGTGCGGACTGCTCGTCGCGCCGGTGGGCATCCATCCGGTACTGGGCTTCACCGCCGTACTCTGCATCGCGCTGGGCGCGGGTGCTGCCGGTGCGCTCAATCAATGGTATGAGGCGGATCTCGACGCAGCGATGAAACGCACTGCCGAGCGGCCGTTGCCGGCCGGACGGATGGACCGCCAGTCGGCATTGCATTTCGGCGTCGGCCTGGGGGTTTTCTCGGTGCTGCTGATGGGGGTGGCCACCAACTGGTTCGCCGCCGGGATTCTCGCCGTCTCGATCCTGTTCTACGTGCTGGTCTATACCGTCTGGCTGAAGCGCCGCACCCCGCAGAATATTGTCATAGGCGGCGCGGCTGGCGCCTTCCCGCCGCTGATCGGCTGGGCGGCGGCGACCGGCAATACGGCGCTGCTGCCGGCGCTGCTCTTCGCCCTCATTTTTCTTTGGACGCCGCCGCATTTCTGGGCGCTGTCGCTGTTCGTCCGCTCCGATTACGCCAAGGCCGGCGTACCGATGCTGCCCGTCGTCGCCGGTGCGTCCACGACCCGCTTGCAGATCCTGCTCTATACATTGCCGATGATGGCAGCCGCGATCGCCCCCTGGCCACTCGGCCTGGCCGGTGCGCTCTACGGGGCGACCGCCGTGACGCTCAGCCTCGTCTTCCTCGCGCTTGCCGCCCGGGTCGCCGTCAACCGCGCGGTCGATCCGGCGCAGATGAAGCCGGAAAAACAGCTTTTCGCTTTCTCGATCCTCTATCTCTTCATCCTGTTCGGGGCGCTGGTCCTCGATCGCTGGTTCATCGCATGACCGAGGAGGACCCGGTGCAGCAGGAAATCCGCCGCCGCCAGCGTGGCCGCGCGATCGTCATGGCGATCGGTCTCTTCGCCTTTGTCGCCCTTATCTATTTCATAACGATCGCGAAGATGGCGGTGTACGGCCAATGACCACCCTCGCGCAGAAAAACCGCCGCACCGCCGCGATCTTCGCGCTGGTCGTGGCCGGGATGGTCGGCCTCGCTTACGCAAGCGTGCCGCTCTACCAGCTTTTCTGCCAGGTCACGGGTTTTGGCGGCACCACCCAGATGCGGGTCGGCACCGAGGCACCCGGATCTGTCGGCCGGCTGGTCTCCGTGCGCTTCGACGCCAATGTCTCGCCCGCTCTGGGCTGGGAATTCCGTCCGGTCGACACGCACCGCCAAGTCGCGATCGGCGCGCGCAACATCGCGATCTATACGGCGCGCAACGTCTCCGACCGGCCGCTGGTCGGCACGGCCACATTCAATGTGACACCGAACCAGGCCGGGCAGCATTTCGCCAAGGTCCAATGTTTCTGCTTTACCGAGCAAAGGCTGGAGCCGGGCCAGGAAATGCGGATGCCGGTGGTGTTCTACGTCGATCCCGCGATCCTCGATGATCCGAACGCGCGCGACATCAGCGAGATCACCCTTTCCTACACCTTTTACCCAGTGGACCAGCCGCAAAGCGGAAGCTAGAGCGAAGCGGCAAATAGGGGACCGAACCATCATGGCCGGAGCGAAGAACCACCAATATCACATCTTGCCGCCGAGCGCCTGGCCGCTGATCGGCTCGTTCTCGGCGCTCGCGCTGACGGGCGGCGGCGTGTTGTGGCTCCATGATTATCCGTTCGGCTCCTACATCACCATTGCCGGCCTTATCGGTGTCCTTTTCACGATGTTCTCCTGGTGGTCGGACGTCATCAAGGAAGCGCATGCCGGCGATCATACCCCGATCGTCCAGCTCCATCTGCGCTATGGCATGATCCTATTCATCGCTTCGGAAGTGATGTTCTTCGTCGCCTGGTTCTGGGCCTGGTTCAATGCCTCGCTTTTTCCGTCGACGGTCGATGCTATCGGCGGGGTCTGGCCGCCCGAGGGGCTGCACGTGCTCGATCCGTTCGGTTGGCCGCTGCTGAACACGCTGATCCTGCTCTGTTCGGGCACGACCATCACCTGGGCGCATCATTCGCTCATCCACGGCGACCGTGACGGCCTGATCAAGGGGCTCTGGGCCACGATCGGCCTGGGTGTGCTCTTCACGTTCATCCAAGCCTATGAATATATGCACGCCCCGTTCGGCTTCACCGGACCGGAAGCGAACATCTACGGTTCCGCGTTCATGATGGCGACGGGTTTCCACGGCTTCCACGTGCTGGTCGGTACGATCTTCCTGATCGTGTGCCTCGCGCGAGCCTATAAGGGCCATTTCAAGCCGCAGCAGCATTTCGGCTTTGAAGCCGCTGCCTGGTACTGGCACTTCGTCGACGTGGTCTGGCTGTTCCTGTTTCTCGTCATCTATGTGTGGGGCGGCTGGGGCGCGCCGGTCCATTGATGGCCGTCCCGTCCCCGAGGTGACGGAGTGAACGCGCCGGCGCCCGCAGAAGCCGCCCTGCGGGGCCTGTGTCCGCGCTGCGGCGCTCCGGGTTTGTTCGGCGGCTTTGTAACCTTCGCGCCCAAATGCCGCGCCTGCGGCCTGGATTATGACAGCTTCAATGTCGGTGACGGACCGGCGGCGTTTCTGATCTTCATCGTGGGCGGACTGATCACTGCGCTTGCGATTACAACCGAACTGGCATTCGAGCCGCCCTTCTGGGTCCACATCCTGCTCTGGTTCCCATTGACGGCCGCCCTGACCATAGGGCTGCTGCGGTTCGGCAAAGGGCTTCTGCTGGCGCTGGAGTATCGCAACCGGGCGCGCGAAGGGCAGTTGAAAAGGCCGGAATGAGGCGGATCCCAATCCTGCCGACGCTGATCGTGGCGGCGGCGTGCGCGACGATGATCGGCCTTGGCATCTGGCAGCTTCAGCGCGCGGCGTGGAAGGACCGGCTGCTCGTGGAATTTGTTGCGGCCGCGAACCTCCCTGCGCTGGATCTCGATGTGTATCCGCCGCGCGGCGAAGGCCCGACGCGATTGGAATTTCGCCGTGTGCTCATCACTTGCCAGATACGGAACGCAGTGCCGGAGCTTCGCGGCGGACGCAGCGCGGCGGGCCAGGGCGGCTACGTCTATCTCGTCCCTTGCCGGCCTGGCACGGATGGTCTTGCGGGAAGGATCATCGTCAATGCCGGGTGGACGGCGCT
Source organism: uncultured Sphingosinicella sp. (assembly GCA_964438875.1). Lineage (GTDB taxonomy): Bacteria > Pseudomonadota > Alphaproteobacteria > Sphingomonadales > Sphingomonadaceae > Allosphingosinicella. The sequence goes on from CAYTMM010000032.1 coordinate 4,190, forward strand.
GCCCGACCAAAGCCTACGGATCACGCTGGACGGGATCGTCGCGGGGCGCCTGGGCGCGGTCCAGCGCGGCGAACCGATCTCAATTGTCGCTGGGGCTGTCGTCGATTCGGCTTCCCGGCGTGGCGAACCGATCACGCTGGTCGCCGCGACCGCCGCCGATCCGGCGCTCCAGCCGGGTGCGCCCGCCAACATCGAGGACATCCCGAACAACCATCTGGCCTATGCCTTCCAGTGGTTCTTCTTTGCGCTGGTCGCCGCTGTTATCTACGTGCTGGCGCTGGGCCGCCGGGCACCTAAGTTGCCGCCGGAGCGCTAAACGCCTACATGGCCCGCGCCATGATGAAGCTGACCACCCTCGACAACGGCCTGAAGGTCGCCAGCCGGGCCATGCCGGGGCTGGAGACAGTCGCCGTCGGCCTCTATGCCGATGCCGGTTCGCGGCACGAGACGGCGCGGGTGAACGGTATCGCCCACCTGTTCGAGCATATGGTGTTCAAGGGCGCTGGCGGCCGATCCGCCCGCGAGATCAGCGAGGCAATCGAGGATGTGGGCGGTGATCTCAACGCCTGCACCGAGCGTGAAGGGACGAGCTTCACTGCCTCCTTGCTTGCTGAACATCTGCCGCTGGGGATCGAGATTCTGTCCGACATGATCTTGCGCCCCCACTTTGCCGAGACCGATCTGGTCCGCGAGAAGGAAGTGGTGCTGCAGGAACTGGGCGAGGCGCGCGATACGCCGTCCGACATCATCTTCGATGATCTGTGGATGGCCGCCTATCCGGACCAGCCGCTCGGGCGCTCCATCCTGGGCGACGAGGCGAGCGTCGGCAATATCGGCGTGGACGATCTCCACCAGTGGCGGACGGAGCAATATCGCGGCGGCAGCCTCGCGCTCGTCGCGGCCGGCAAGGTCGACCATGACGCGCTGGTGCGGATCGCCGAGGCGCGGTTTGGCGGTCTGCCTGAGGGACGGATTGTCGATGCCGAGCCCTGCCGCTTCGCCGGAGGCTTGCGCGCCGGTCGGCCCCGTGCGGACCAAGCACATCTGGCGCTGGCCTATGCCGCTCCGGCTTTGCTGGACGCCGATTATTATGCCGCTCGCCTGTTTTCCGATCTGGTCGGCGGCGGGGCCTCATCAAGGCTGTTCCAGGCGGTGCGCGAGGAGCGCGGGCTGGCCTATTCGGTCTGGTCGTCGCTGTTGCCTTATGCGGATGGCGGCACCTTCTATCTCTATGCCGCGACGGCGCGGCGCGAAGCGGCGGCGGCAAGCGCGCTGATCGCCGAGACGCTGGCCGACGCGGCGGGCAGCGCGACCCAGCGCGAGCTCGACCGGGTACGCACCCAGTCCAAGGCCGGGCTGCTGATGAGCCTCGAGAGTTCCTGGGGCCAATCCGCCTATCTTGCCCGGCAGCTCGCCACGCGCGGCCGGTTGGTCGATCCGTCCGAAGTGGTGGCGGAACTGGAGGCCGTGACGCTCGACGATGTTCGTGTCGCTGGTGCGAAGATGCTCGCGGGGCCGCGCGCCGCCGCGACGATCGGCGTCCCCGCCGTCCGCGCCGCGTGAGGCTCGACAGCCTGATCGCCGAGCCCTGGGCCGATTACGGCCTGGTCGATTCGGGCCATGGCCGGAAGCTCGAACGCTATGGTCCTTACCGCTTTATCCGCCCGGAACCGCAGGCGATGTGGGCGCCGTCGGCCGAGAATTGGGATGCGCATGGCGAATTCGTGCCCGGTTCCGACGAGGATGGCGGCGGGCGCTGGCACTTCGCCAAGTCGGTCCCGCGCGAGGGATGGGAATTGGGCTGGGAGGAGGTGCGCTTCACCGCCCAGTGCACGCCGTTCCGCCACCTCGCCTTCTTCCCCGACATGGCGCCGCAATGGGCCTGGATGCGCGAGCGGCTGGGGGACGGAACCGAGGCGCTGAACCTGTTCGGCTATACCGGCGTGGGCACACTGGCGATGAGCGCGGCCGGGGCGCGGCTCACCCATGTCGACGCCTCGAAGAAATCGGTCGAGCAGGGCAAGGCCAATGCGGCGCTCTCCGGCATGGCGGACCGGCCGATCCGCTGGATGGTCGACGATGCCGCCAAATTCACCGCGCGCGAGGTGCGGCGCGGCCGGCGCTATGACGGCATCATCCTCGATCCTCCCAAATTCGGGCGCGGGCCGGATGGGGAGGTGTGGCGGCTGGAAGAGGGCCTGCCGGGCCTGATCGCCGATTGCGCCAAGCTGCTGGACGGCGACAGCCGGTTCCTGGTGCTGACCGTCTATGCGGTGCGGATGTCGGCGCTGGCGATCGGCGAATTGCTGAACCAGGCGCTGGCTCATCTCGGCGGGCGGATCGAATGCGGCGACATGGCGGTGCGCGAGGAAGCGCGCGGCCTGCTGCTGCCGACCGCAATCTTCGCGCGGTGGTCGAGAGGCTGATTTTTTATACCGTCATTCCAGCGAAAGCTGGAATTCCCCTTCTCTTTACGACGCAGAGCCAAGGCAAAGAGATTCCAGCTTTCGCTGGAATGACGGCTGGGATTCAGTCCCGCGCTGCCCGGATCGCGGCGCCGGCCACGAAGGGTGCACCAGCGACCAGCAGCAGCGAGGCCGCGCCGAGCAATTGCAGCGCGCCAGTCTCATTCCCACGCTCGATCAGCCCCGCGCCGAAGATCAGTAAAGGCACGGCGAGCGGCAGGACCAGCAGGCCTGCGAGCGCGCCGCTGCGGCGCAGGCCGGCGGTGAGCGCCGAGACACCGAGTGTGAGCGCGGCGAGGCCGGGGGTGCCGATCAGCAGACCCAGCTCGAGCCGCCACAGCACGTCCGGCGGCAGTTTCAGAAGGGCCGAGGCGGGCAGAGCCGCGATCATCAGCGGCGGGCCGAAGCTTAGCCAGTGGCCGATGAGCTTGGCGATCGCCACCGCCTCCTCGCTTATGCCACGCAGGGTGAGCTGATCGAGGACGCCCGACTCCATGTCTGGTGCGACGAGGCGATCGACCGGCAGTAGCGCTGCGAGCAAGGCCGCCATCCAGAGCGCTCCGCCGCCGGTGCGCGCCAGCAGCGGTCCATCCGGTCCGACCGCGAACGGAAAAAGCGTCGCGACCAGCAGAAAAAAGACGAGAGGCAGAAGGGCCGTGCCGCCGGTCGCGGCGAGGCGCAGTTCGCGGGCGATCAGCGCGATCATGCCAGCGCCACCGCTTGCGCATCGTCTAGCCCGAGCGGCTGATGCGTGGCAGCGAGGACGGCACCGCCGGCGAGCCGATGCGCGGCGATGGCGGCGGCGAGATGCGCCTGCCCGTCCGTGTCGAGCCCGTTGGCGGGCTCGTCGAGCAGCCACAACTGCGCGCCGCTCGCGACGACACGGGCGAGCGCGGCGCGCTTGCGCTGGCCGGTGGAGAGCATGCGCACCGGCACGTCCGCCAGATGGGCGATGCCAAGTGCGTCGAGTGCCAGCGCAGCCCCGTCCAAAGCGGCCCAGAAACCCAAAGCGCGGGCCAGGGTTAGCCGCTCGTCGAGCGCGAGCCGTTCGTCGGCCAGCGCCGCCGGCGCGGCCTCCATCGTTCCGGCGGCAGGCGCGAGCAAGCCGGCGACCACGCGGATCAGGCTGGATTTGCCGACGCCGTTCGAGCCGGTCAGCACCGCCGCCTCGCCTGGCCCGAGCCGGAGGTTCAGACCCGCCACCAGCACGCGTCCCCCGCGCCGGACGGTCACTTCCTCAAGCACGAGCAGGGCCGCGCCGTTCAATCCGCTGCATCCTCGATCGCGTGCATGTCGCCGTCGGAAAAGCCAAAATGATGGCCGACCTCGTGGACGATAACATGGGTAATGAGATCCTCCAGCGCGACATTGGTCTCGACCCATTCGTCGAGCAGGGGGCGACGATAGAGATGGATCATCGACGGCAGCTCACCGGAGACCCAGCTATTCTGCTGATCGATCGAGCGGCCTGAATAGAGACCGGTCAATTCGAACGGATCCTCCATGCCGAACGAGGCGAGCACCTCCTCGTCCGCAAAATCCTCTATGCGCAACACAACGCCGTCGAGATGACGGCGGAATTCCTCTGGCAGCGCTGCGATCGCCGCCTCGGCCAGCCGCTCGATCGTGACCGCATCGGGCGCGTGGGTTTGACCCTGTGTCATGGATGCGGACATAGAGCGGCGAACGGAATGGAGGAAGAGGCATGGGCGTGTTGAGCGAAACGGCGCGGGGCGCGGCCTTGGGGGAGCTGGACGGCTGGACCTTCGACGCTGACCGAAACGGGATCGCACGCCGCCTGGGTTTCGCCGATTTCAACGCGGCATTCGGATTCATGACCTGCGTCGCGCTCGAGGCCGAGAAGGCCGATCACCATCCCGAATGGTCGAATGTCTGGAACAAGGTGGACATCCTGCTCACCACCCACAGCGACGGCGGCGTGACGGAAAAGGACATCGCCCTCGCCCGGCGGATCGACGCCATTGCGAGCCGCTTGCCCTAGGTCCAACCTGCCTCTAGAGGGAGCGGCCTTGCCAGGATATGCGGAGCGGTGGCCGAGTGGTCGAAGGCGCTCGCCTGGAAAGTGAGTATACGGCAAAACCGTATCGAGGGTTCGAATCCCTCCCGCTCCGCCACTCAGTCTCTTTATGGCTCTTTTAGACCAATGCGGCAGGGGCCGGAAGGCGTTGGTAGTTAGCGCAGATGAGCCGTTGGGAAATCGGTCGCTGAGCGAACAATCCAGTGGAGAACAGCCACCAGCCTTTTCGACGATGGGAGCGTGCGATCACATGCTTTGAGGATATATCCAAGAGGAGTGGTTTGCCGGTCGCGGTCGCACCGCGACGGATGGACATCGCCATCGTCCACAACCATTTCGCTCTCGAGCGTCGTCTCGTCGATCGTCAAGCTTTCAAAGGGAGCCGTCCCGCGGCGCTGACCGCGCGGCGGGACGGCTGGCTAAGTGTTAATGCGTCGAAAAGACTGCGCTCTGCGAAGGCCGGTTCGCGTTAGACTGATACCGCCCAGCAGGGGAATATAGGCCTCATTGGCGCGGCGTCCCCTCAGGCAGGGCTGTTATGACTGGTCGCGCATGGACTTCCAGCGATCGTTGGCGTGGAGAATCTTGTATCCTTCGCGCTTGTCGGCGGGGCGATGCTCCGACCAGATGTTTGGCGGGAAGCGCTCCTGATATTCGCTATAAACCTTTTCGTAGAGCGAGAAATGGACATCCGGCTGCCGGCGGGAATTGCGGAATTCCTGCATGTCGATCACTGCGCGTCGCTTCGTTTCGAACTTGTTCGCCTGCGCGAGCACGGCGCCCTTGCGTCCCCAGATCGACGAGCGGCCGACCCAGTCGTTGGTCGCGGCCACTTCCTCGAAATTGTGGCGGTCCGGATAGAGATTGAGCGAGTTGTTCACCATCGTGACGATCACGTCGTTGTGATAGGCGCACATCTGCATATCTTCCCAGCGGAAGCCTCCCGTCGCGCTGCGGCAGAGGATCTCGGCGCCCTTCATGGCCTGGGCGCGGAAAAGCTCCGGCTCATACTGTACGGCCGACATCGCGATATTGCCGATGTCCGTCCGCTCGACAGGTATTACAGCATCCCAACCATACATTTCAACGTAGCGATCGAGCACGTCATAGATGCAGGTCGTGATCTGTTCCCGGCCCGGATGCGTGCCGCGCTTCGCCCGCTGCTTCCAGTGGTTGGCGATCAGCTTGCCTTCCGGACCGAACAGCAATTGCATGTTCATGACATGGCCGGGCCAGTCGCTCAGTTTCACCAGTGCGCCCATCGTGATGTAGCAGCCATGCTGCTTCGCCTTGGCGGCAACGGCATTGAGCTCGTCGCAATCCAGTTCGAACGCGATCCGTTCGCACTGCTCGCGATCATACTGGCGGAAACCCTGGATCGGGAATTCGTGGAAACACAGCAGGTCGCATTTACCGGATTGCTGAGACCAATCGATCCGGTCCAGGATGTATTTCAGGTTCTCCTGCATCATCGGCCCAGGGTTTTCGCCGTCGACGCCGCGAACGCGGGTCTGAATGATCCCGATCGCCACATCCGGCTTGCGCAGCGGCACGATCGGATAAGTCCCGTCGGGGCGCACCTGACGCACGCCATCGGCATGGTTGTCCACCATTTCCAAACTCCTCATTCTGCCCGGAGGCTTATGCGTTGAACGACATGTACCGCGACGGATGCTTGCCGTTGGGGTTGCTTTCGAAACCGGATACGCGCTGGCTGACCAGATAGTATCTCTTGTTGTAATATATTGGAATAACAGGAAAATCCTGCATGACCATCGCTTCGATCTCACTCAGGCGTCGGGATCGGGCGGGAGGGTCCATCATCCGATCGGCCTCGTCCAGCGCGGCATCGAAAGTCGGGTTGGAATATCCGGACACGTTCATGCTGTTGTCCGCATTGAGCAGGCGCAGCATCGCGACCGGATCGGCATAAGGCGCGTAATAAGTGTAGCGCATCGCCTCGAAATTCCCGGCGGCGGCATCACGCACCACCCCGCTGGCCCCTACATTCTCGAGCGTGACATTGATCAGGCCGATCTCGTCCCACATGCTCTTCAGCGCGACAGCGATCAGTCGATTGATCTCGACACCGCCGAATTTGTAGGTGATCCGCAGCGGATTGCGTTCGCTGTAGCCGGCCGCTCTCAGCAGCTCGACCGCGCGGGCCTTGCGCTGATCATTGTTAAGATCCTGAAACGGCAGACGCGGTGGTTCATAGTCCGGCACGGAATGCGGCACGATGCCGGTGGCGACCTCGCCCTCCCCGCGCAGGATGGATGACCGCATCCGATCCCGATCAACAGCCAGGAACAGCGCTTCACGGACCCTTATATCTTGTGTCGGGCCACGCCGGTTGTTGAGGAGAATATAGAAGACCCCGATGGCCAACTCGTCGTGCAGTTCCCGGGCGTAACGTTCGCGCAGTTCCTCGAGCCGGTTGAGGGGGACGTTGAATACGAGATCGAGCTCGTTGGCACGGAAGCGGGTCAGCGCCGTCGCCGGATTCTCCACGCCGTAATACATCACGTCCTCGATCGCGACGTCCGCGGCATCGTAATAATGCGGATTCTTGGTGAGCTTGATGTAGGTGTTGGGGACGACCTCGCTCAACGTATAGGCGCCGGAGGTGACCATCTTGCCCGGCGATGTCCACTGATCGCCATGCTGCTCGATGACATGTTTGGGAACGATCGCCAGCGCGGCGCTCGACACCAGTTCCAGCATGTAGGGGGTCGGCTGTTCGAGCCGGATTGCAACCGTGCGCGGGTCGAGGGCGGAAATGCCGATATCCTCGACCGGACGCCGTCCGGTGATGACCTCGCGGAAATTCGCAACCCGGAACAGGGCGCGTCCCCCGCGCGCAGCAAGATCCGGATCGACGGAACGCCGATAGGTGAACAGCACGTCTTCCGAAGTTATCGGCGTACCGTCCGACCATTTGGCTCCCTCGCGCAGCCGAAACGTGTAGGTCAGTCCATCCTCGGAAACGTCGTGGCTTTCCGCCAGTCCAGGCCGCTCATTGCCGACCGCGTCGATGCCGAGCAGCCCCTCGAACATGTCGTAGACCAGCGCCGTGCTGTTGCCGGACGCAAGCTGCGGGTCCAGCGATCGTGGTTCCGAGGACGTAGAGCGCCGCAGAATCGTGCTGCGTACGTTGCCGCTGCCCGCACATCCGCCCAGCCCTATGAGTGGTGCGCCCAGGGCCAGACCAGCGGCCATGTTCAGAAAATCCCGGCGTCCCAGAGTATCCATCTTGCCACCTGTCCGTGATGACTTCGAACCGCGAAGCCTTGGGGATGCTAACCGGCGCGAACGAAGGATGCAATAATGTCTTCACGTGCACATGTTATTATGTAAATATGATATCTCAAACAGGCTTTCAGAGGGGCCGCATGACGATTACCAGCACCGTTTCCAGCGCAACCCCCGATCTCGATTCGCTGCTTGCTGAAGTCGATCGGCTGGGTCCGACGCTGGCGTCTCGCGCGGCGGCCACGGAGGCGGGGCGCACGTTGCCGGAAGAGAATATGGCCGACATGTTTGCCGCGGGCCTCTTACGCTACTTCGTTCCCGAACGCTTCGGCGGCTACGAACTCGATTGGGGATCGCAGGTGGCGATCGGACGGCGACTCGCTCATTATTGCGCTTCGAGTGCCTGGATCGCCTGTGTGGTCGGCTCCCATTCTGCTTATGTCGGACGCATGGAACCGGCAGCCCAGGCCGATGTCTGGAACAACGGGCCGGATGTCCTTATTGCCACCGGATCGGTCTCCCGCAACGTCACCGTCGAGACGCTGGAGGGCGGATATCGCCTCAGCGGACGCTGGAGCTTCAGCAGCGGCATCGATCATTCCGCCTGGGCCTTGCTCCGTGCGTCTCCGACGGGCGACCATCGGCAATCCTATTTTCTGATTCCCAAGAGCGATTTCGAGATCGTCGACGATTGGTTCGTCAGCGGGATGAGCGGCACGGGATCCAAGGGCGTCCAGGTGGAGCGGGCGTTCATTCCGGCATATCGTACTCTCGGCCTCACCACCCTGATGTCACCCAACCCGCCGGGTTCGGCCGTCAACAAGAACCCTGTCTTCCGGTACAATTTCCGTTCCTTCGCTGGCTCGGCCTTGCTGGGGCCGATCATCGGTTCGGCGGAAGCGGTGCTGTGGGCCTATCGGGACCTGATGCGCAACAGCGCCGCGGGTCTTTCGGTTGACGACATCCAGGCGCAGCTCCGTCTCGCCGAATCGGAAGCGGAAATCGGCGCTGCGGCCTGCCTTCTCGAATCGCTTGTCGACCGGCAGCAATCCTATGCGCGCGCAAATGCGGACATCCCGCATCCGCAGCGCATCGCTCTGGTCAGGGATCGCACCTTCACTGCCCGTCTGTGTTTCAATGCGGCCGAGCGGCTGATCACATCGATCGGCGCGCAGCCCGTTCTCACTGAACATCCGGTCCAGCGTCACTTCCGCGATCTGGCCGGGATGGTTCAGCAGATCGGCGTCAACTGGGACCGCAACATGACCGATGTGGTCAAGGCGATCTTCGGGCGGCCGACAGGCATTCCCTATCTCAACCTTCACCTCCAGGATCAGCCATGACATCTTCGATATCCAGCGCGGCCGCTCTCGACAGTCGCCTGACGGACATCGTCCCGCTTACTGCGCAGCGGGCGGCCGAGACGGACAAATCGGGCGTCCAAGCCGACATGATCGAACGTTTGCGCGGCGCAGGCCTCCTTGGACCGCTGGATCCGGCGCTCAGGCTGGAGGCGACCCGGACGCTTGCATGCACCTGCGCGGCCACGGCCTGGATCGCAGCCGAACTGGGTGAAGGGCACGCGCTGGCGAAAGCGGTGACGGGCACGGCGCCCGATGGCCTCACCACGATCGCCCGCTACTCCGACGAGGCGCAGATAGCGCGTGTCCCGGACGGCTTCGTTGTCAACGGCACCTGGCAGGCGGTGGGCGCGTTGTCCCATGCGGATGGCGTATTGTTGACCGCTCCCGCTACGGAATATCGCGACGCGCTCGTCGCCCTCGCGCCGCGCGATGCGCTGGAGTTCGAGACCTATCATTATCTGGGAGGGCTGCGCGGTGTCTCCTGGCACCGCGTCACTGCTCACAACCTTGCCATTGCGTCGGCGAATGTCGCCCCGGCGCATCCGGTCATGCTCGGGGGCATTGGCGCGAACCGGTTGCTTGGGCTGCTCGTCGGCTGCGCGGAAGGTGGCTATGACGATTATGTGCGGATGACCAAGGCCCGTATCACCGGAATCGGCGGCGCCGCGGTCGCCACCTTCACCCAGGTCCAGGCGCGTCTTGCGGAAAGCCATGCCGACATGGGCACAGTCCGGCATCTTTACGATGGGATCCTGCGCGATCTCGCTGCGTCCGACGATGATCCCGCCATCGCGAGCCGAATCACACGCGACCGCGCCTTCCTCGCTCGCAAGGCGCTCGATGCCGTCACCCGGCTCGTTCGGCAGATGGGCGCGATGGGCCTCGCCGAGACCAATCCCGTGCAACGTCGATACCGCGACCTGCGCGCCATCTGCGCCGACGAGAGCTTTTCGTGGGACGCCCAGCTTGCCCAATTCGGTCGTCGCGAGCTTGGTATCGAGGACGTGCCGGCCAGAACGGCGGCCTGACCTGCCCCGCCTGTGAAACCGTGCAGCTGTTCTCTCAAGGCTGCACGGTCTCTCCCAGAAGTCGACCGAAGGCCAGCGCCGGTGACAGCGCCATGCCGCCGACTCCGCCCTTCCCGGACAGATTGCTGCCCAGCACCTCGCCAATTGCGTAGAGTCCGGGGACCGCCGTTCCATCCTCTCGTAGCACCCGGAAATCGGTGTCGACCCCGAGTCCGGCAAACCCACGCACCGTGTAGGATGCGATGGGAAGCGCATAGAACGGCGCCGTCGCAATCTGCCGCGGCATATGCCGTCGGCCGAGCGTATCCTCGCCGGTTTGTACGGCGCAATTATAGGTCGCCACCGTTTCGGCCAGCGCGGCAGGCGCGATGCCGCAGGCGCATGCAAGCTCTTCAAGGCTGCCGGCGCGCAAGATCGATCCGTCGTCGTCGTAGAAGCGCGTCGCTTTTTCGGCGGTGAAATAGCGGAATACGCTCGGCGCCTCGTCGCGGATCGCCTGGTCGTAGATCACGAAGGCGCATGCGCGGGGCTGGGCCATCATCGCGGCGGCGCGCCGGTCCGCGCTGTCATCGTCTTCCGCATAGAAACGGGCGCCATCGAGATTGACGACGATTTCCCATGGAGCGCGGTCCTGCGGCACCAAGCCTCCCGGCGCACGATAACGCGGAGGATCGACGGTGTGGTCGAGGATGCCGCCGAAATTGGGGAGGAACTTGTCGGCGTGCACGATCGTGCCACCGGCCGCGAGTCCCAGTTCCAGGCCGCGACCGCGCGCGTGCGTGTATGACCCCGACCAAAGGGTGGCGCCCGCATGCAGCTTCGCAAAAAGCTCGGGATTGGCGCCATACCCGCCCGTGGCGAGGATCGTGGCCCGGCCCCGATAGGATTGCCCGCCGGCGGTGATGCCGATGGTGCGGCCGTTCTCGTAAAGCAGCCCGTCAACGTCGACCCCGACGTGTAGGGTCACTGCGCCGCTGCGCAGGTGCCGGTCGATCAGGCGGGTCAGCACCTTGAGAATGGAAAGCCCGTCCTCCTTCCCCCAGTAGGTGCGGGCGACCGAATATGCCTCGTGGCCATGGATGATACGCGGCATGTCGTCCGCCATCTCGAAGCCGTTCTCCATCAGCCAGTCGATGAACGGTCCTTGCAGGCGAACGGCCATAGCCAGGAAATCCGGATCGGACGTGCCCCGACTGATCCGCATCGCATCGTCATAATGCGCCTGAGGGCTGTCCTTGATGCCGCGCGCTTCCTGCAACCTGGTGCCGGCGCCGCTCAATTGTCCGCGGTTGATCAGCAGGGCGCCGCCAATATCCTGCGCGCGATCGAGCAGGCAGACGGACAGACCCCGATCGGCGGCAAAGATCGCGGCGGTCAGCCCGGCCGGGCCGGCACCGGCGATGACAAGATCGAACGACGTATCAGGCATTGCCATTCTCCGTCGGCTGCTCCTCGAACAGATCGATCTTCCGCACGGGACCGCGCTGGATCATCAGCGCTTTCTTGCGAAAGAACCGCATGAAGCCGGCCCGACCCATACGGGAACCGCCAAGGCCGGAGGATTTGAAACTCATCTTCTCCGCCTCGGTCGTCAGCGACTGAAGACCCGCATCGTTGATGCTCACTCCGCCGGCTTCGATACGTTCTGCAACGGCAAGGGCAGCCGCTTCATCCGCTGCGAAAACTGCGGCGGACAGGCCGAATTCGGTGTCGTTCGCGAGAGCGACCGCCTCGTCCGCGCCATCGAACGCCATGACGGGAATGATCGGACCGAAACTCTCCTCGCGTATGATCCGCATGTCGTGGGTGATCCCGGTCATCACCGTGGGACGCAGCCAGGCGCCGCCATCGCCTTCGATCCGGCCGCCGCAATGGACATGGGCCCCACCGGCGACGGCCTCGTCGATATGGGACTGCAATATCGCCACCTGCGCTTGCGAAATGATAGGCCCGAGATGACCGGAGCGGATATCGGAATCGTTGAGAGAGACGGCCTCCGCCTTTGCGACCAACGCCTGCAGAAAGGGGGCCATGATCGATCGTTCGACATAGACGCGTTCGATCGACAGACAGACCTGGCCGCTATTCACCACGGCCTGCCGCAGGATCGCATCTGCGGCCCGTTCGATGTCGGCCCCTGCCAGGACGATCGCCGGGTCCTTGCCGCCCAGCTCGAGGAAGGCCGGAATGAATCGGCGGCCGGCCGCTTCCGCGATCTTTCGGCCGGTAGGAACGCTGCCGGTGAAGCAGATCATGTCGACATTTTCGACCACCGCGGCTCCGACGCTGCCGTCGCCACCTACGATTTCAAAAATGGCGGCCATTTCAGGCACCTGGGCGATGGTCGCCCGCAAGGGCTCGATAAAGCGGGGCGTGATTTCGCTCGGCTTCAAGATGACGGCGCAACCCGCAAGCAGTGCCGGCAGGGCATCGATCAGGGACAAGGTGACCGGGAAATTCCAGGGGCTGATCATCCCGGTGAGCGGGAAGGGCACATATTGGGCGCGGAAGGCGACGTCTGGCGCGATCTTCGACAATTCCTCGTCCGATGCGATCCACCCCGGCGCCTGAGCGCACAGACGCCGGACCTTTTTTGCGATCCCGTTCACCTCGTTACGCGAAATGGTGTAGCGGCCAGTGTCGGCGACAAGGGCGGCGATGATCTTCTGGGCATCGGCGGAGACCACGTCCGCCCAGCGCGTCATCACCTCCGCCCGGCCTGCCAGTCCCATCGCCTGCCATTCGGCCTGCGCGGATCTCAGGCGCCCTGCTAGCGCGTGAATGTCTGCCGGATCTGGCATTTCCAATTGATAGTCATGTGCACCAGTGCGCGGGTTCCGCACGGAAATCGTTCGCGCCATCAGGTTTCCTTCAATAAGCGGGTGGAATTTCGACGACGGCCGTAAGCGCGCCGCGAAGGCCGACATCGAGGCTGGCGACGATGTCCCCGGTTTCGATGTCGCGTCGGTGGAGGAGACCCTCCATGAAGTTCCCCAGATAGAAATGCCGGCCGTCCGCGGAGAGGGCGGTGCGCGTCCAGCCGCGCGGCGTCGGCACGACATAGGTCTGGATGATCCGGCCGTCCGGATCGAGGCGTACGGCGCCGTTGCCGGTGGCCATTACGACATCGCCATTGTCCCGGATCGCCAGCCCGTAGGTTCGGGCATCGCCTTCGGCGAAGATGTGGAGATCGGGAAGCTGACGGCGCGCATTGATGTCGTACCGCGACAGGCGCGAGCCGGCTTCGGAGACATAATGGACGATGTCTGGCGCAGCCGGGCCGGTTGCCAGCCCGCTCACGCCGTGACGCCCCCCCCGTCCGCCATCAATCTCAACATTGAAGGTTTCGCGGCTGCCCCCCATCGGATCGAACCGCACCAGCTTCCCCGCACCCCGTATGAACTGATCCGGCTCGACCCCATTCACATGGATACCCGCGAGCAGATCGCCAGACGCATGACAAACGATATTGCCATAGGGCCGTCGGGGCGGAAGTATCAGGGATCGTGGCTGGCCGGAGGCCTCGAATGCCATGATCCGGGAAATGCGGGGCAATGTCGCGAACACGATCCGATGCCTGGCATCCCAGGCGAGACCGATGATCAGGCCGTCCGCGCCGGCGTGGAACTCCGCCTTTCGGGTCAACGAGGAATCGCAATGCCAGTAGCGACCCTTGCCCGTGACACCTGCGCGGAAATCGACCGGCTGGGCCACATCGTTGACGGCCACGATCAGATCGCCGGGATCGAACGACGGCGCACCTTCGGCTTCGTGCACAGCTTCCGCAGTCCCCCCGGACATCGACATCTGCTCCCTTCCGCAAGCACGCTTGATCCAAGCATGGTTATACTGTTATCATGTCTTCATATCAATATGTGACAGGAGTCGCTCAATGACCATGGCCGCCCATGCGCTTCTGCCTCGCCAGACCAGCGAGGAAATCTCCCGGCACAATTTCCACATCGCGCTCAAGAACATGCTGTCTGGCGATCTGGTGAAGGCGAATCGTCGCCTCTACGAAACAAAGCTGAAGCCGGCCTTCACGAAGGAAAAGGGGCGTCCGCCTGAAACACGCCAGGAAGTCGCTGCGCTTATGCGTCCCGAGCCTTTCTATCAGATGTGGAGCGCGATAGGCCGTATCCAGCAGGAGCTGTATGTGGATTCGACCGCAGCCTGTGTGGAACGGCAGCTCCCAGGACTGGTGGAAAAATATCGTGAGCTGAAGGCGAGCGCCACGCACGGTACATTGCGGCTTAACCCCAATCTCGAGATCCCCCGTTACATTTCGGCGGTTGATATCCACTGCGTGCCTGGCGGCTATTTCGTCGAGCTGGGCGAAGACGATGTCTATGCCGGCGCTCGTTACGATATCGGATCCTTCATTTTTGGGCGCGGCGCGCGCGGTCCGCTCAATGACGTGCGCGGCACCACCGGCGTAAATGCGATCCGCGAGATGTGGCCCGATTTCCAGCCCAAACGCATCCTCGACATGGGCTGCGGCCCGGGGATGAACACATTGCCTTATGTCGAGGCGTTTCCGGGCGCCGAGGTGCATGGCATCGACGTTTCCGCGCCGGTGGTGCGTTACGCCCATGGCCGCGCGGAATCGCTGGGCATGGCGGCACATTTCAGCCAGCAGAACGCCGAATGCACTGATTTCGAGGACAGCAGCTTCGACCTGGTCGTCAGCCACATCCTGTTCCATGAATCGTCGCGCCGCGCGGTGCACAACATCGTCAAGGAATGCGCCCGCCTGCTGCGTCCCGGCGGCATCATGCTGCACGTCGATGTCGGCCGCCGTCTCAGCGCCAAGGATCCGTTCGACCAGTTCATCGCGGACTGGGACACGATGAACAACAACGAACCTTTCTGGGGCACCTTGCTGTTCGACATGGACATGGAACGTCCCGCCGTCGACGCAGGCTTCCTGCCCGAGAGCATCGATAACAGGCTGGCTCCGACGCCGAGTGGAAAGCTGATCTACTGGGCCTATTCCGCCGTGAAAGGTGACGCATGACCGAGCTTAAGTCGCGCCCGCTGACACCCAAGGGGCATCGGCCCTATCCCACGGGCGAACCGCATGTCGAGCGGGTCCTGTCGATCACAATGGCACTCGCCGCCGAAGTCGCTGTTCTGCACGAGCGGCTCGATACGGTCATCCGGCTCGCGGGTAGCAGGGATCGGTTTTCGGTCGATGATATCGAGGCGTTCGAAGTTTCTCCTGAGCTGTCCGCCGAGCGTGAGGCGTGGCGGATAACCTATCTCGCGCGGATCCTGCGCATCCTGCACGAAGCCGTCCCCGAAGAAAACGGGGACGATGGCACGCAGTACAAGGCGTTTATCGGTGAAATCTCCGCCCCCGCTGAATCCAACTAGGAACCGCGATGTTCATCAACAACTGGTATGTCGCCTGCAAGATCGACGAGGTGAAGGCCGGCGCGCCGCTTCACGCCCGGATGCTGGGTGCCGACTTCGTTCTTTTCCGCGATGAAAAGGGCGACATTGTTTGTCTCAGCAATGTCTGTATTCACCGCGGCGCGTCGCTCGCCCATGGCAAGGTGCACGAGAACGGGCGGATCGCCTGCCCTTATCATGGCTGGCAGTTTGGCGCGTCCGGCCAGTGCCTGCGTATCCCGGCGCTGGGTGATATAACCCCGCCGACGCGCGCGCGCGTCGATGCCTATCCGGTGGCCGAGCTGTTCGGCCTCGTCTGGGTCTTCCTTGGCGATGCGCCGGAAGAGGAGCGCCCGCCGCTGCCGGCCGAATGGTTCCCCGAATATGGCGTCACCGACGGGTGGCGCGCCGTGAGTGTGGATTATGTCGCACCGCTCAACTGGATGCGCGCGGAGGAAAATTCGATCGACGGCGCTCATCCCAGCTTCGTTCACGCCGCCTTTGGCAGCCGGCGCGACCCGGCCGTCCATATCGTGCCGGTCGTCCGCGACAGCGAATGGACTGCCAGCACGACGCGCGAACGCACGCCGCCCGATCGATCGCAGAAGTCCGGCCGCATGCGCGAAATCACGGCCGAAGTGCGTGGCAAGAATGTCGCCACTACCGCCTTCCATTGGAGCGGGCTCACCCATCGTATCTATATCAAGCGGGCGGACGGTTTGATTATCTGCACCGTCGCGCATCGCACGCCGGTGGATGCGAACAGCACGCGCACTTTCATCACCCAGATGCGCAATTACGATCTGACCGAAGAGATGGACGCCGAGCGCCTCGCGGGTGTGAAGCAGGCGATCGACGAGGATGTCGGGGTTGTGCAGGGCGTGCGCCCTCGCTTCCAGGTAAAATCCCGGACTAGCGAATTGCTGACGGAGGCTGACCAACTGGAAACCGCATTCCGCGAGATCATCGCGGCACAAGCGGCAAAAGGTTGGGAAATCGATCTGGAAGCCGTAGAACGCGAATATGATCGACAGGTCTTCGTCATTCCGTCGCCCACGAGGCGCGCCAGTTCGAAAAACTGGGTGCACAAGCCTGTCCCGACGACCTCCTCGGCACCCGCACTTGCGGGCGATCCGGTGACGGCCTGACGCGCGCCGGGCCGCGCCCGCGGCAGCATGGAGGCGGGTTCTTATGAGACTTGCAGCCATTCGCTCCCTGTTCGCGAACCGGAACTACGCCATCTACATATCGGGGAACATCGTATCCCTGACCGGCACCTGGATTCAGAGCATCGCCTTCGGCTGGCTCATCTGGGAGCTGACTCAGTCCGTGTTCTGGATCGGGGTCATGTCGATGGTCGCTTTCGTGCCCACACTGCTCGCCGGTCTGGTGGGCGGCGTGATGGCCGATCGGCTGGACCGGCTCCGGCTCACCGCGACGACCCAGATCCTCAGCTTTCTGCTGACCTTCGGGTTTTTCCTTCTCTACGAATTCGGTGCGGTGAATCTGGCGGTCGCGATGGTTTTCCGGATCTTGCTGTCGACCACCATTTCGCTTTCGCAGCCGGCCCGGATGACGATCATTCCGACGCTCGTCGAGCCGCACCAGCTTGCCTCCGCCGTCTCGTTTGGCTCGATGGTGTTCAACACCGCCCGCTTCATCGGTCCGGCCATCGCGGTCTTCACCATCGCCTATAGCGGACTGGGGGGCGCATTCCTGCTGAATGCGCTCAGCTTCCTCACGATGTGCATCGCGGTCGTCGCGCTCCGCATCGATCGCAAGGCGCTGAACGAACGGCCGACCAAGAAAAAAGCGAGCGTCTGGTCCGACTTCGGGTCGAGCTTCGGCTACGTCGCGCAGCATGGCGGGATCAGCACAATCTTTCTGCTCGCCGCCATCACCGTGATCTGTGTTCGCCCGATTTCCGATTTCCTCCCCGCGATCGTCGATCTGATGTTCGGCCAGGGAGTGGAATCCGTCGCCATTCTCACTTCCTCCCTGGCGGGAGGGAGCATCCTGGGCGGCATCTGGGCGGCCGGACGTGATGCCAAAGGCCTTGTCGCTTCGGCATTGCTGGCGTCCGGCGCGTATGCCTGCTGCATCGCCGTCTTCGTCTGGATCGGCAATTTTTGGATCGGCTGCGGCGTTTTCGCATTGGCCGGATTCTTCACCGTTGCCTTCATGACCGCGGCCCAGACATTGATACAGACCAGCGTCGACGACGATATGCGCGGCCGCGTGCTCAGCCTGTGGTTCGTGCTGTCGCGGGCCGGGCCGGATATCGGAGCGTTCTCGATCGGCATCATCGCAACGGCGCTGGGGCTGCAAGGCACCTTTTCGATCGGCGCCGCCTTGTGCGTGATCGCCAGCCTGCTGGCCTGGCGCCGCCGCGCGACCCTGGCCCCGATCCTGGAGCGGGTGGTGCTGTCCGTTCGCCAGCCCTGACGGCACAGCGCGGCAGATCAAGCGCTTTTGCTTTGACATCATGTTTATATAACATCATGATATTTATCAAAGGTGCTGCGATGCTGCCTGGACCGTAGCCCTGCCGAGGCGCTGGCGGCCTGGGCGAAGGGAAGGAAATAGCCGATGTTCATCAACAACTGGTACGTCGCCAATGCCGTCTCCGAGCTTAAGGATGACGAGCCGATGTTCGTTAAGATGCTCGGGTGCCATTTCGTCCTGTTCCGCGATGCCAATGGCGAAATCCGCTGCCTCAGCGATGTCTGCTGCCACCGGGGCGCGTCGCTTTCAAAAGGCAAGATCAAGGAAAACTGCATCGCCTGTCCCTATCATGGGTGGGAATTCAACGGCGACGGACGCTGCGTGAAGATTCCCGCTCTGGGTGGTGACGTCGTGCCGCCCAAGCGCGCCCGGATCGATTCGTACCCCGTGCGCGAGAAATTCGGCTGGATCTGGGTCTTCCTCGGCGATGCGCCGGAGGAGGAACGCCCGCCCTTCCTCGATGACAGCTGGTTCCCCGAATATTATTATCCCGATTGGAAGCTGCTGCCGATGCAATATGAGGCGCCGGTCAACTGGGCGCGATCGGAGGAGAATTCGATCGACGGCGCGCATCCGAGCTTCGTCCACACCTCGTTCGGCAGCAAGCGCGATCCGAAAGTGCAGATCGTGCCGGTGCAGCATGACGACTGGGGCGCGCGGACGACGCGGGAGCGTACCGCTCCGGACCGCTCGCAGAAGAGCGGAACGATGCGGGCGCTGACGGCTGAAAAGCGCGGCAAGACCAAGGCGACGACGGCGTTCACCTTCACCGGAATCACGCACCGGATCGAAATCAACCGCGCTGATGGCTTGCGGCAGACCACCTTGTCGCATCGCACGCCAGTGGACGAGTTCAGCACGCGCACTTTCACCACCCAGGCGCGCGATCACATGCTCGAGGATCATTTCCAGGAGGAACGCCTTGCTGGGCGCCGCCGCGCCGTGGCGGAGGACATCGCCATCGTCCAAACCGTCCGCCCGATCCTTCCGCCCAAATCGCCCACCGCCGAATTGCTCACCGAGGCGGACCAGCTCGAAACTGCGTTTCGTGCGCTGAACCGCCGGTTGGAAGGCCGTGGCTGGATGATCGATTCCGATATCGTGCGTGCCGAATGCGATCGGCAAGTGTTCGTGATTCCGTCCGCCGGCCGGCTCGGCGACGCCAAGAACTGGGTGCACAAGGCCGTGCCGACGACGCGGACGCCTTCCTATCACGAGGCGAAGGACTGACGGCGCATGGCGGGCAACGAGGCATTCCAGACGCCCGAACGGGCGGCGCTCAGCGAAGAACGGCGTCGGATGGTACGCACACGACGTTATCTTCAGGCGGCTCTGGCTCATCCCGCAGCGGACTGGGTGACACGGGAGGCCTTCATTTATATCTGCATCGATCAGCTGCGGATCGCGGTCAATCGGATGATCGCGCAGGACCTGTCGCTCGCCGATCAGCTGCGGCCTGTCCTTCCGGCCAGCCATGTGGAAGACCATGCTTATCTCGACGAGATGGGCGAGCGTCTCGCTTTGCGGAAACAGGAACTGTCGGCGCTCATCGCGGCCGCAGAAGAGCTCGCCGAAACCGGCGAATCCGGTCTCGCGGCATTCGCCGAGGCAGTCGCCCTGTTCTTCGACGCGCCCTCGCAGAAGCGCAGCCGGCCGACCCATTCTCTGCCGCCCTTGCTGGAAGCTTATGGCACGCCGGACGCCTGGGCGATTGCGCAGCGCGACGCGGACACGATCGGTTCCGAACTGGAAGCCTTCCGACGGGTCGAGGCCGGCGCCTATCCTGGCCTTGCCGATCTGGTCGCGGAAGCGCAACGACAGGCGCCCGCACGTCGCAAGCGGGGCTGAGCCTCCGACATATACCTTCCCCTTCTGTCGCTTGACACTGCCTCAATAAATTCATCATGTGTTTATGACATCATAATATTGATTGGGCAGATAGATGAGCGATGAAACCTACGATGTAATCGTGGCCGGGGCCGGGCCCGTCGGGCTTATCGCATCCCTCATCCTTGCGCGTAGCGGCGCCCGCGTGGCGCTGATCGAAAAACGCGAGACCATCAGCACCGCATCGCGCGCATCGACCCTGCATCCGCCGACGCTCGAGCTTCTGGATTCGCTTGGCGTCTTGCAGGAGGTCCAGCATCTCGGGGCGATCGCGGACCGCATCCAGCATCGGGTGAAGGACGATGTCGTCGCGGAATTCGATATCGGCGATCTTTCCTCCGAAACGCGCTTTCCCTATCGCCTGCATCTCGAGCAATCGAAGGTGACGCCGGTGATGCTCGAAAAGCTGCTCGCCCATCCCGCCGCTGATGTACGCTTCGAGACCGAGGTCGTGGGTGTCGCGCAGGATGCGGACGGCGTCACCGCCACGGTCCGCAAGAGAGACACGGAGTCGCGAATCCGCGCCCGCTACATGCTTGCCGCCGACGGTTCGCGCAGCAGCGTTCGGACGATGCTGGGCATCGATTTCCCCGGCAAGGAATATCCGGGGCGGGTGCTACGCCTAATGCTTCGTGATCGGCCGGAGGATATCGTGCCGGGAATTTCGCCTGTCGCCTATGTCCACAATGGCGATCGGTCGATCAGTTTCCTGAAGATGCCGGATTGCTGGCGCATGGTACTGCGGGTCGGAGATGTCGAGGACGAGAGCGTGATCACGGATGACTGGATCCTGGAAAAAATCCGCATCGTCATGCCGAACGTGTCGCAGGTGCCGCCACTTGTCGACCGCGATTTCTACAGCGTGAGCTGCAAGACGGCGTCCGCGTTCCGGAACGGGCGCGTCTACCTGGCCGGCGACGCGGCGCACATCACCAGTACGCGCGGCGGGATGAACATGAATTGCGGCGTCCACGACGGCGCGACCATGGGTCACGCTTTGGTCAAGGCGCTGGCGGCCAATGACCAAAGCATTGCCGACGCCGCATCGGACTTACGTCGTGCAATCGCTGCGTCGATGCTGCTGCCGCGCACCGACCGCAGCTCCAAGGCCGGCGGCGACTGGATCGAACTGATGCGGACGACGGCGGCCGACAAGAAGAAGGCGCGTGCCTATCTTCAAAATACCGCGATGCTCGACATGGTCGACCGCGCCTATTGCGCGGGCTGATCTCGCTGTACCGAGACACCTCGGGAGGAGAGGGAGGCGGCCAATCCCGTGCCGTCCAGCCCCTCTCCGATCAGGACGAGACCGAGCCGGGCTTGCGTTGTTTCGGACAAAGGCTGCGGCGGCGCGAACAGCCGACGCACGCCCTGCACCGCGAGCGGCATCGGCTCTTCCGCGATGCGGATCACGCCCTTGACTCGCAGGCAGAGCGGGGTCTCGCCTTCCTGAAGGCATCTGACGATCGCAGCATAGTCCTCCCACCTGATTGGATCGGGGAGGGGCAGGAAAACTGTGTTGATTCCGGTGCTGTGGCAGGCATGGATGCCGTCGTGTGAATGGTCGTGGGTGCAGCCTGCTCCACCGGTCTCCCGCTGGCCCTCCGGCGCCGGCGCCAGCAGCGCCGCGGGATCGATATCGCCATGCCGCGAAACGAGGAGGTCGGCATGGGGATTTGCGGTGCGCAGCCATTCGGCAAGGCACATTTCCGTCACATCGTCAATCACATCGGCCTTGGTCAGGATAACGCGATCGGCCAGCGCAAGCTGCGCGGCGGCCTCGGCATAGCGCGCGACCTGTGCCTCGCCGGCTTCGGCATCGAACGCGGTGAGGACGGCCGCGACCACATAGCGCCGCATCATGAAACGGTCGCCGATCAGCGTCGCGAGAATGGCGCCCGGGTCGGCGAGACCCGACGTTTCGATCACGACCCGCGAAAAGGCCGGAACTTCGCCGCGCGCGCGACGGTGGAACAGATCAGTGAGTGTCTCGCCAAGGCTGTCGCCGCCCGTACAGCAAAGGCAACCATTGTCGAGCAGGACGACGGCGTCTTGTTCCTCACCCGTGGAGATCAGGTGGTGATCGAGTCCGACCTCGCCGAATTCGTTCACGATCACGGCCGTGTCCGCGAAGTCCGGCCGGGAGAGCAGGCGCGCCAGCAAGGTCGTCTTCCCGCTGCCGAGAAATCCCGTCAGCAGGAAGACCGGTGTCGGCGAAGACGCCTCGATCATCAGGCTCCCTTGGGCATCGCGAACGGCTCGCGCACCGGCAGCCCCTCCAGATAGGCCTCGACCTCGTCGGTCGGGATCACGTCCGCATATTTGCAGTTGAGATCGAACAGGTTGATTGCCCGGCTGGATTCGAAGCGATCGAACGCCGTTTCCTCCGCGATGACGCCCTTGAAATTGTAGCTGTAGGCATCGACGGCGGTGGCGCGCAGGCAGCCGGATGTCGTGCAGCCGGTCATGATCAGCGTGTCGATGTCGAGGAAGTTGAGGTGGCTCATGAACATCGTGCCGAAGAAGGCCGAAGGTTTGCGCTTGCCAATCAGGATGTCCTGCGGCTGCGGGGCGAGCGGTGCGACGGTCTGAGTCGCGTGCGTGCCCTCGATCGAAGTCTTTTCCTGTCCGCGATGATTCTTGCCGACCTGGACGCCGCTGTCGAGCATGTCGGCGCGGCGCTCGCTTTCGGTGAAAAAGATCGGGATGTTCTTTGCGCGGGCGGCTTTGACCAGCCGTTCGATATAGGGCACGGCCTGCCAACCCGCCTCGCCACAATGGGTGCGATACTGGTCGAGCCCGTCAAGGATGTGTTGGCCCGGCTCATCGCCGCAGAAATTGTACTGGACGTCGATCACGAACAAGGCCGGGCGGGTGCCAAACCCGCCGCGCTTGCCATAGCCGGCCTTAGCATAGACCTGTTTGTCGAGGTCAGTCAGATAATCATCCCAGACACGCTTGGTCACGCTTTGAACTCCTTGGCTTGGCGGGAAATGTAGCGGCCGCCCGACGATTCCGCCTCGTGCGCTAGATCGCCATCTTCGACGATGACGCGGCCCCGGCTGATCGTCAGGACCGGCCAACCGCGCAGGGTTTCGCCCTCGAAAGGGGAATAATCGGCGTGCGATCCGATCCGTGCGGGATCCACGACGCGTTCCAGATCGGGATCGACGATCACGATATCCGCGTCGTAGCCGACCGTGAGCGAGCCCTTGTTCGGAACGTTGTAGATTTTGGCCGCATTGCTGCTCATCACTGCTGCAAGTCGCTCGATTGGCACGTCGCGCGCGTGATAGCCGGAATTGATCATGATCGGCAGGATGGTGCCTGTACCGGGGAAGCCGTTGGTCGAACTCCACAATTCCTGCTTGGTGTCGCGCTTGCGCGGCACGTGGTCGGAGCCGATTGTGGTCACCGCCCCGTCGCGCACGCCTTCCCACAGTGCCTCCACATCCGCCTGACTGCGCAGTGCGGGATTGACCTTGGCGATCACCCCGGCGGCGGAATCACGGGTAAGGTGCAGATAGTGCGGGCAGGTTTCGACATAGATCGGGGCCACGCGATTGGCCCGATGACGCCGCGCCTCCTCGAGCGATTCCCGCGCGCTGAGATGCACGATGTTGACCGCGGCACCGGTCTTCGCGCCAAAGTAGCAGGCGCGATGAACGTTCTCCGCCTCCAGGAAATCGGGACTCTGCTCGTCCCACGCGGCGAGATCGTCGCGCCCTGCGGCGCGCAGCGGCTCGCGCAGATAGGGGATGACCTCGACATTCTCGCAATGAACGCCAAGCACCGCGCCGGGCAGCTTGGCCGTTGCGCGCAGCGCCGAGAAGAGCAGGCCGTCGTCGATATCGGTAAAGCCCTTCGCCAGCCCCGCCTGCCCCTTGTACATCAGGTAAAGCTTGTACGAGCTTACCCCGAAACGACGGTAGCATTCGTCCAGTGCCTGCACCTGGTTGTCGCTGGTGAGGCCGAGGTGGAAACCGAAATCTAGCACGCTCTGCGCCGCGGCAGCGTCGCGATAGGCATCGAAGCCCGCGACATAGTCCTTGGTCCGGTAGAAGGAGAGATAGAAGGTCGTCCCGCCGATCGCGGCGGCACGGGATTCGGTGTGGAAGTCCGTCGCCGGATCGCCGAAGCCGAAATGGACGTGCGGATCAATGACGCCCGGCATGATCCACTTGCCGCCGCAATCGATCTCGCGCGCCGCGCCGAAACGCTCGCCGGGCGCGCAGATGACCGCGATCCGGCCGTCCCGAATGCCGATCCCGCCCGGCGCCACGCCGATATCGGGATGCACCAGCAATCCGTTGGTGAGGAAGAGATCGAGCTTCACGTCAGGCACCTTTCGGCTGGGGAGAGGGGAATTCATCGCCATGTCCGGCGAGCAGCTTGTCATGGATCATTGCGAACATGCCGCCGGCGTTCAGGCAGGCGATTTCCGTCGCCGCCTCGATTACCGGCTGCACCTGGAACAGGATGACGTGGCCGTCATCCGCCGTCGCGGTGACATCTACCCATCCGGAAGACGCGACGGCGTCGTGGAGACCGGAGAGATCGAATGTCTCGCGGCCAGTGAGGCCCAGGGTGCGCCAGCCTTCACCCTCGCGAAAACGCAGCGGCACGACACCGAGCGCGACCAGGTTGGCACGATGGATGCGCTCGAAATTCTCCGCGATCACGGCGCGGATACCGAGCAGCGCCGTGCCTTTTGCCGCCCAGTCGCGGCTCGATCCCATGCCGTAATCCTTGCCTGCCAGGACGATCATCGGCGTGTCGGCCG
This sequence comes from uncultured Sphingosinicella sp., assembly GCA_964438875.1. GTDB lineage: Bacteria > Pseudomonadota > Alphaproteobacteria > Sphingomonadales > Sphingomonadaceae > Allosphingosinicella. Next base: position 28,906 of record CAYTMM010000032.1, read on the forward strand.
CTCGATAGGCGGCGGCAGCGGCATAGACGGACACTTCCTCGCCTTCGGGTAAATGCAGCGTCACGCCGCCCTCCCGGTCCGGCGCGAGGAGGTTGCGGATCCGCGGATTGGCGAATGCGCCGCGCAACATCACCTCGTGATTGCCGCGTCGCTGGGTGAAGGCGTTGAACGCCTGCTGCGGTACGCCGCTGGCCAGCAGATAGCGGCCCGCTTCGCTCTCCAGTGGAATCTCACCCGCCGGCGTGATGTGATCGGTGGTCAGCGAATCCCCGAACAGGCCGAGAGCCCGCGCCCCTTCGATCCTGTCGTCGACCGGGATACGGCACGAAAAGAAAGGTGGCTCGACGATATAGGTCGAACCCGCATCGAACGGGAAAAGCCGGCCGTCCGGCACCTCCAAGGCATCCCACTGTTTCGTCCCGCCGAACAGATCCGCATAATTGGCGCGGTACAGTTCGGGCGCCCGTGCCACCCCGATGAGCGCGTCGATCGCGGTCCGGTCCGGCCAGATGTCTGCGAGAAATACAGGATTGCCGACCGGGTCGTGGCCGAGCGGCTCACGGGTCAGATCGATGTCGATCCGTCCGGCCAGAGCATAGGCGAAGACCAGCATCGGCGAAGCCAGATAATTGGCTCGGATCAGACGATGGATGCGCCCTTCAAAATTGCGGTTACCGGACAGGATCGAGGTGGCGACGATCTTGCTGCGCTCGATCGCTGCGGCAAGATCGGGATCGATCGGGCCGGATTTGCCGCTGCAGGTCGTGCAGCCATAGCCGATGACGTGGAAACCGAAGGTTTCGAGATGCGCGAGCAGTCCCGTCTCCTCCAGATAGCGGGTCACCACGCGTGATCCGGGCGCGAGCGAGGTCTTGACCCAGGGGCGCGGTTTCAGGCCCAGCTCCGCCGCGCGTTTCGCCATCAGGCCCGCGCCGATCATGACCCCGGGATTGGAGGTATTGGTGCAGGAGGCGATCGCAGCAATTGCCAGCACGCCATGACCTATCGGCGCCGTTATGCCATCGACAGTCAGGTCGTCACGCACGTCCGGATCGACACCAAAGCCCCCCTCTGTGGGCGGCTTTTCCAGCGCCTCGCGGAACGCATCGGCGGCGGCGCCCAAGGCGATCCGGTCCTGCGGGCGGCGTGGTCCGGCCAGGCTCGGCTCCACCGCATCGACGTCCAGCTCGACGATACGGCTGTAGCGCGGCTCCGGGTCGCCGGGCGAACGGTAAAGGCCCGTCGCTTTGGCGAATGACTTCACCATGGCGACATGCTCCGGCTCGCGGCCCGTCTCGTGCAGATAATCGATGGTCTCTGCATCGATCGGAAAGAAGCCGCAGGTGGCGCCATATTCGGGCGCCATGTTGGACAAGGTTGCGCGGTCCGGCGCGGTAAGGCACGCTGCGCCGTCGCCCGTAAACTCCACATATTGCCCAACCACGCCGGCCTGCCGTAGCCGCTCGGTGAGGGCGAGCACCAGATCGGTGGTCGTCACGCCCTCGCGCAGCCGTCCGTTCAGGCGCACGCCCACCACCTCGTCGACGCGGACCATATAGGGTTGGCCGAGAATGGCTGCCTCCGCTTCGATCCCGCCAACCCCCCAGGCGAGCACGCCGAGCGCACCGACCATCGGGGTATGGGAATCGCCGCCCAGCACGAATTCGGGAAACAGGCGGCCGTCGCGTTCGGCAACCACGCCGGCGAGGCGTTCGACATGGACCTGATGAACGATGCCCATGCCGGGCGGCACGATGCGTAGACCGTCGAATGCCTGCTGGGCCCATTTGAGATAGCGATAGCGTTCGCCATTGCGTTCGAACTCACGCGCGACATTGAATGCCGCCGCTCCAGCATGGCCGGCCTGATCGACGATCAGAGAATGATCGACCACCAGATCGACCGGAATTTGTGGGCCGATGCCGGCAGGATCCACGCCCTGTTTCGCCAGCGTCGCGCGCAAAGCGGCGAGATCGATCAGCGCCGGCAGGCCGCTGGAGTCGGGCAGGATGACGCGCGACACGCGCATCGGTACCGAGAAGGCCGAACCGGTGCCGGACCACTTTGCCACGCGCGACAGTGTCGCATCGTCGACGCCCAGAGCGCTCTGATTGCGGACCAGGTTTTCGAGCACGATCCGCAGCACGAACGGGAGCCTGTCCAGGGCGCCGCCCATGGCCTCTGCTACTGCTGGCAGATCGACGTGCATTCTCCCGTCCGGGAGAGACGCCCAACGATCCGCCATGTCGTTCACCGTGCTCAAAGTCCGCCGTCCCGAAAGCCTCATCACTCGACATCATGTCTACATGATGTCATGTGTGCATAGCAACTTTCTTCCGATCAGGAGACCCTCATGAAGAAGACCGCCCGGTTCCGGGAATTGCTGAAAGGCGACGAACTTCT
>CAYTMM010000033.1:0-654 GCA_964438875.1 uncultured Sphingosinicella sp.
CCTTCATGGTCCAGACTATGATAGTCGCCGGACCACTCAGAAGGGGGCAGATCACCAGTGCCTTCCACCCTCGCCCCCGCCAAAACACCCCTCACCCTGTCAACTTTGTCAACTTAACAGAGAGGGACGCCCTGATTGCGCGGCGGTGGCGGCGGGCCTAAATTCACCCGATGCTGGATGCCCTCAACGCCCCCGCCGCGCCCGCGCCCCATGTGATCCGTCGCGAGGAGTATCGCGCGCCGGACTGGCTGGTGCCCGAAATCGCGCTCGATTTCGATCTGGACGCGGCGCGCACCATCGTCCGCGCCGCGCTGACCGTCGAGCGCTCGGGCGATCACAAGCTCCCCGTCCGGCTCGATGCCGAAAATCTGCGCCTGATCCGCGTCGCCGTGGATGGCCAGCCGGTCAATTATTGGTTCGAGAACGATGTGCTGAAGGTGCCGGTCGAGGGCGACCGGGCGGTGATCGAGACCGAAGTCGAGATTTCGCCCCGCGCCAACACCCAGCTCATGGGCCTCTACGAATCGGGCGGCATGCTCTGCACCCAGTGCGAGGCCGAAGGCTTCCGCCGCATCACCCCCTTCCCGGACCGGCCGGACGTGCTCAGCCGCTACCGGGTCAGGATGACCGCCGACAAGGCGCTCTATCCGGTGC
>CAYTMM010000033.1:664-28826 GCA_964438875.1 uncultured Sphingosinicella sp.
CTGGGCGGAATGGTCCGATCCCTTCCCCAAGCCCTGCTACCTGTTCGCCCTGGTCGCCGGCGATCTGGTCGCCAATCGCGACAGCTTCACCACCCGTTCGGGCCGCACGGTCGATCTCGGTATCTGGGTCCGCGACGGCGATGTCGAGCGCACCCAGCATGCGATGGATTCGCTCAAGGCCTCGATGAAGTGGGACGAGGAGGTGTTCGGCCGCGAATATGATCTCGACGTGTTCAACATCGTCGCGGTCGCCGATTTCAATTTCGGGGCGATGGAGAACAAAGGCCTCAACGTCTTCAACTCGCGCTACATCCTGGCCGATCCGGACACGGCGACCGACCTGGATTACGACGCCATCGCCGGGGTCGTCGCCCACGAATATTTCCACAATTGGTCGGGCAACCGCGTCACCTGCCGCGACTGGTTCCAGCTCAGCCTCAAGGAGGGCTTCACGGTCTTCCGCGATCAACAATTCAGTGCCGACATGGGCAGCCGCGCGGTGAAGCGGATCGAGGATGTCCGGATGCTGCGCGCCGCGCAGTTCCCCGAGGATGCCGGCCCGCTCGCCCACCCGGTGCGGCCCGACAGCTACATCGAGATTTCGAACTTCTACACCTCGACCATCTATAACAAGGGCGCCGAGCTGATCCGGATGATGCACACCATCCTCGGCCCCGCGCAGTTCCGCGCCGGCTGCGATCTCTATTTCGATCGGCATGACGGGCAGGCCGTGACCTGCGAGGATTTCGTCCGGGCGATGGAGGAAGCGAGCGGCGCCGATCTTAAGCAGTTCCGCCTCTGGTACAGCCAGGCCGGCACGCCGAAGGTCACCGCCCGCCTCGCGCGCGACGGCGATGCGGTGACGCTGGAGCTGGCGCAGGACGTGCCGCCGACGCCCGGCCAGCCCGCGAAGGCGCCGATGGCGATCCCGCTCAGGGTCGCCCTGTTCGACGAGGCGACCGGCAAGGCGGAAGACGAGCGGCTGGTGATCCTCGATGCCGCCCGGGCCAGCATCCCGCTGGCCGGCGCGCCCGCCAGGCCGGTCCTGTCGATCAACCGCCAATTCTCTGCCGCGGTCATCGTCGAGACCGATCGCGCCGCCGCCGATCTCGCCTTCCTTTCCGGCTGCGACGACGATCCCTTCGCCCGCTACGAGGCGATGCAGCAGCTCATGCTCGATACTTTGATTGCCAGCGTCACGTCGGGCGCGGGCGATCATGGCGCCGTGGTCGATGCCGTCCGCCGCACGCTGACCGACGAGACGCTCGATCCCGCCTTCATCGCCGAGACCGTCCTGCTTCCCAGCGAATCCTTCATCGGTGACCGGATGGCGATGGTCGATCCCGAAGCGATCCACCGCGCCCGCGAGGCGCTGCGCATCGATCTCGGCACCGCGCTCGACGATCTGTGGCGCGGCGCCTATGCGGCGAGCGTCGCCAATCGCTTCGAATACAATCCGGCCGCCAAGGGCGCGCGGCGGCTGCGTACCATTGCATTGGGCTATATCGCCGCGACCGGCGCCGCCGACGCGCCCGCCCTTGCCCGGCGCCAGTTCGATGACGCAGACAACATGACCGACCGGCAGGGCGCGCTCGGCGTTCTGGTCAACGGCGACGCGCCGGAGCGCACGGCGGCGCTGACCGCCTTCTACGATCGCTACCGGGACAATGCGCTGGTGATCGACAAATGGTTCACCACCCAGGCGCTCTCGACCCGCGAAGACACCCCGCTGCTGGTGGAGGAGCTGGCGAAGCATCCGGATTTCACGCTCGCCAATCCGAACCGGCTGCGCTCGCTGGTCGGCGCCTTCTCGGTCAACCAGCGCGCCTTCCACGACGCCTCCGGGCGCGGCTATCGCTTCCTCGCCGACATGATCCTGGCCGAGGACAAGCTCAATCCGCAGACCGCCGCCAAGCTGGTCCCGCCGCTGGGCCGCTGGCGCCGCTTCGATGCGGGCCGCGCAGCCCTGATGCGCGCCGAACTGGAGCGGATCGTCGCGACCGAAGGCCTCAGCAAGGACGTGTTCGAACAGGCCAGCAAGAGCCTGGCCTGAACCGAAGGCGTTACTGCCCAATCCAGGCGGCGACCTCGGCGGCCACCTGATTGGCAGCGCGGTTGAGCGCCGGCGCGACCGCTTCCGCTGTCGCCTCTGCCACGGGCACCCGGGCCTCGAACCGGTTCGTCGTGATGCCTCCGCCAGCCTGCGGCACGGTCGCGTCATAGACGACCACCGCCTCCATCGCGGCGGGATCGAGGCCGAAGCGGGCGAGATGGCCGGTGATGCGGGTGCCGGGATCGCGGGCATATTGGGCGGGATCAAGCACCACCCGGCCAGTCCGGACCGCGATCGTTTCCCCCAGCAAGCGGGCGAAGAGCGGGCCGGGATATTCGACCCAGGCGCCGCCGGTAAGATACTGGATCGTCGTCCCGTCGACATAAACCGGCACGCGGGTCGTACGCAGCGCCTGCGGCACGGTGGGATCGGCGACGGTTACGGCCGTCCCCTGCCCGGCCGTACGCGGGCTCGCCGACGGGCGCGTCTCGGACGGCGTAAGGGTCAGCAGCCGGTCGGGACCTTTCGACCCGCCGAAGCAAGCGGACAGGGAAAGGGCAGCGGCCAAAGCGGCCAGGGCTTTCACACGCATCGTCAATTCCCTCTTCCGGGCCGATAGTCCGGCAGTTGCTGGCCACCGATCACGCCGCCAACGCCGCGCTGGTTGAGCCGGTCGGTGATCTCGCGCAACGATTCGGAAGTCGCCCGCAAATCGCGGATGAGTTGGCCAACCTCCGGGAGCGTCTGGGTGGAGAAGGCCTGAATGCCCGGCCGGGCATCGCCGATCGCGCCTTCAAGCTGCTCCATGCTGTTGCTGGCCGAACGCAACGTCTGGCGCAGATCGGCCAGCAGCGGACGGCCTTCCTGATTGACCAGACTGTTAGTCGATTCGGCCAGTTCGCCGAATTGCTCCGCCGCCCGCCCTGCCTGTGCGATCGCGACCCGCGCCTCGGCCAGCGTCGCCGCGATCTCGGGCGAGCGCTCGTTGAGCGAGCGTGTCACGCCCTCGATATTGTCGAGGATGGCGGCAAAGCTCTCCTGGTTACGGTCGGAGAGCAGCTCTGTCAGCCGCTCGGTCAGCGTGGTCACGCGCTCCAGCAATTCGGGCGCGGTGTTGAGCAATTGCCCCAGCGCGCCCGGTCGGGTCGGAATGACCGGATAGCCATAGGGGCATTCGGATTCCGGATTCTGATCGGGGCAGCGTATCTCTTCCGTCTGCGCGGGCCGACCCGGCTGCGGCTCCGGCGGATCGAGCTGGATCTGGGAGACACCGGTGAAACCGACGCCGCGGATTGTCGCGGTCGTGCCCTGGAGCACCGGCGTGCTGTTGTTCACGGTGATCCGCACCCGGATGAATTGCGGGCTGCGCGGCTCCAGGTTGATCGAATGGATCTGCCCCACCGGCACGCCCCGGAATGTGACGCCCGATCCCTTGGCCAGCCCTTCGACAGATTGCTGGAAGAAGACGTCGTAGGTCTTCTGCCCGCCCTCCCCGAACTGCCCCAGCCAGATAATGAACGCGACCATCGCCGCGACCAGGCCGAGCACGACGCTGCCGACAAGGATTTGGTTGGAGCGCGTTTCCATCAGTCCCCGGCCTTCCCCTGATCAGCTATGTTCGCCGCAGCACGTCCACGCGGCCCCTTGAAATATTCCTGAATCCATTGGTGATCCAAAGCCAATAATTCCGGAATCGTTCCAACGGCCACCACTTTACGATCCGCCAGCACCGCCACCCGGTCGCAGATCGCGTAGAGCGTGTCGAGATCGTGCGTGATCAAGAAGACGGTCAGCCCGAGCGCGTGGCGCAGCTCCTTGATGAGCTGATCGAACGCCGCCGCGCCGATGGGATCGAGGCCGGCGGTCGGTTCGTCGAGGAACAGCAATTCGGGGTCCAGCGCGAGCGCGCGCGCCATGCCGGCGCGCTTCCTCATGCCGCCGGACAGCTCAGAAGGATAGCGCGTCGCGGCGAGCGGCGGTAGGCCGGTCATGGAAATCTTGTAGGCGGCGATCTCGTCAAGCAGCTCATAATCGAGACCGCTGAAAAATTCGCGGATCGGCACCTGGACATTCTCGGCCACCGTGAGCGTCGAGAACAGCGCGCCTCCCTGAAAGAGCACGCCCCAGCGGCGGCGCACATGCTTGGCTTCCTCCTCATCGCGACCGACCATCGGCTCACCGAACACCTCGATCTCGCCCGCTTCCGGCGTCTGCAGGCCGATGATCGCCCGCATCAGCACGGATTTCCCTGTGCCGGATCCGCCGACCACGCCCAATATCTCGCCGCGCCGCACATCAAGGTCCAGCCCGTCATGGACGACCTGCTCGCCGAAAGCGTTGCGCAGCCCGCGAACCGAGATGATCGGATCATGCCCCTCCATCAGCTCCACCCGATCGACGTGAAGAAGACGGCGAAGAAGGCATCGAGCACGATGACGAGGAAGATACCCTGGACAACCGCGGTGGTGGTGCGCAGACCCACCTCCTCGGCGTTGCCGCGCACCTGCAGACCCTGATAGCAGCCCGCCATCGCGATGATCATGCCGAAGACCGGCGCCTTGATCAGCGTGCGATAGATATCCGTCATCGGGATGATCTCCTGCACGCGCTGGATGAAAGTGACGGGCGGAATGTCGAGAACCGTCCAGCAGAAGAAACCGCCGCCAATGATGGCAACGACAGCGGCGTAAAAGCCGAGCAGCGGCATCATCAGCACCGTCGCCAGCACGCGCGGCAGGACAAGCGCCTCCATCGGCGACACGCCGATCGTGCGCATCGCATCCACTTCCTCGTTGAGCTTCATGGAGCCGATCTGCGCCGCGAAGGCCGAACCGGAACGACCGGCGACCATGATCGCGGTCATCAGCACGCCCAGTTCCATGAACGCCGCGCGGGCGATCAGGTTGATCGTGTAGACCTCGGCACCGAACTGGCGCAGCTGCACCGCACCCTGCTGGGCGATGACGATGCCGACGAGAAAGCTCATCAATCCAATGATGCCGAGCGCATTGATTCCGACCACTTCGAAGCGCGTCACCACCGCATTGAAACGGAAGCGACGCGGATGCTTGATGAGATACCAGACCGAAATGCACAGCGATCCGAAGAAGCCGATCAGCCCCACAAGGGTGGTGAGCGCCACCTTGGTCGCCGCGCCGACATCGGCGACCATGTTCAGCATCTGCGGCTCGCGCTCGGGCCGGACCTGCATGGGCTGGTCCGCCTTGGCGACCTGATCGAGCAGCAATTGCTGCGATTCGCTCACGCCCTCGATCTGCGCGCCACGGTCGCGCGCCAGTTTGTGGATCAGCCAGGCACCGACCGTATCCATTCGCTCAACACCGGACAGATCGGCGACGATCTCTTCCGCGTCGATCGCATTCAATTCCTCGGAAAGCCGGCGCGAATGGAGCAAGGTGAGCTGGCCGGCGAAGCGCAGGACGCACCGGCGATGCTCGACATCGCTGCTGAACTCGGCGGTGACACTCATCGCGAAGAGACTGCTTCAATTCCGGGCGGGCGGCAAGCAAGCATGGACAATCGCTACGCTTTCATGCTCGTGAAGGTTCCATGACCGAAGCACTCGCCATCTACGATATGGATAAGACGGTCACGCGAAAGCCGACCTTCACACCGTTCCTGGCCTATGCCTGCGCCCGGCTCGCGCCGTGGCGCGCCATATTGCTTCCGATCGTCATAATCACGGTCCTCGCTTATGGATTGCGGCTTGTCGACAGAGGCAGGCTCAAGGAGCTGAACTACCGGCTGCTGATCGGCCGACCGACGCCGACGGCGCTGGAGCCGGTGGTGAACGGCTTCGCCGACCGGCAAGTGGCAACGAACATTCTGCCCGGGGCACGCGCGCGCCTCGCCGAAGACAAGGCGGCGGGACGACGGCTGGTCATGGCGACCGCTTCCTACCGACTCTACGCGGCGGCGATCGCCGAGCGGCTGGGGTTCGACGACGTTATCGCGACCGATACGCTGCCGGACAGCAAGGGCCGGATCGTCGCGCGGATCGACGGCGCCAATTGCTATGGTCTCGGCAAGCTCGACATGATCGAGGCGTGGCTCCAGCGCGAGGGGCTGGAGCGCGAAGCGCTGCATATCCGCTTCTATTCGGACCATATTTCCGATTCGCCGGTCCATGCCTGGTCCGACGAAGCCTTCGCCACCAACGCCCACGATCGGCTGGTGCGCCTGGCCGAGGACGAAGGCTGGGAAGTGCTCGACTGGCGCGACCGCAAGCGGGCGGGACGCTAGGGTCTGTTTCAGCAAGGCTGAACCATAGGCGGCACCGGCCCGCAGCCTCCCAATAGCATATCCTATCGATGGGAGGCCGGATGGGGGTGCGGGCCGGTGCCGATTCAGCGCAAGCTGAAAACGACGCTAAACCGCCTTCAGCGCCTGATCGAAATCCGCGATCAGATCGTCCGCATCCTCGACGCCGATCGAGATGCGTACCAGATTGTCGGTGATGCCGAGCGCCTGCTTGCGTTCGTCGGGCACGGACAGATGCGTCATCGCCGCCGGCGCGCTGGCCAGCGTTTCCGTGCCGCCGAGGCTGACCGCGAGCTTGGCGATCTTCAGCGCATCGAGAAAGGCGAAGGACTCCCGCTCGCCGCCCTTCAAATAGAGCGAGAAGGTCGATCCCGCGCCGGTGCAATGGCGGCGATAGATGTCCGCCTGGCGCCCCTCCTTCAGGAAACCGAGATAGCCGACGCTCTCGACCTTGGGATGGTCGCGGAAGAAGGCGCAGACCTTCTCGGCATTCTCGCCCGCCCGGCTCATGCGCAGTTCCAGCGTCTCAAGGCTGCGCAGCAGCATCCAGGCGGTGTTGGGATCGGTGATCGTGCCGATCGTGTTGCGCATCATCCGGACCGGATCGAGCAGCGCCTTGCGGCCGACCACGCCGCCGGCAACGAGATCGCTGTGGCCGCCGGCATATTTGGTGAGGCTGTAGACCGAAAGGTCCGCCCCGTGCTCCAGCGGCTTGGACCAGAGCGGGCCGAGGAAGGTGTTGTCGATTGCGATCGGCGGCTTTTCATCGCCGAACACCGCATCGCGCGCCGTGGCCACCGCCTCGACATCGACCAGCGCATTGGTCGGGTTGGCAGGGCTTTCGAGATAGATGAGCGAGACGCGGCCCTGCGCCTTCGCCTTCTCCAGCACCTTTCCGATCTCCGCGCCAGTCGCGCCGGCGGGGAAATCGAGCCAGGTGACGCCGAAGCGGCCGAGAATGCGGCCGATCAATGTCTCGGTCGCGGCATAGAGCGGGCCCGAATGCACAATGACATCGCCGGGCTGGACGAAGGTCAGCAGCAAAGTCGCGATCGCAGACATGCCAGACGAGAAGGTCAGCGAATCCTCGGCATCCTCCCAAGCGGCGAGCCGGTCCTCGAGAATCTCCTGATTCGGGCCATTGAAGCGCGAATAGACCAGCCCCTCGGCGCCGCCGGGGCGCTTGCCGGTCACACCTTCGAAATGGCGCTTGCCGGCCGCCGCATTCTCGAAAACGAAAGTGGAGGTGAGGAAGATCGGCGCCTTCAACGAGCCTTCCGACAAGGCCGGATCGAAGCCATGTCCCATCATCAGGGTCGAGGGCTTCAGCTTGCGCCCGCCGATTTCGAGCACGTCGGGTTTCGGACGGCGGCGGGGCGTCACGCCCGTAATTTCGGATTCGTCGGCCATGGTCTGTCTCCTTTCGCTGCAAGCGAATGCTGTGTGGAGACCGAGCCCGTCGCGTGGGGACAGGCTCAAGGCCGGCTCGTCCGAGCAGCCCAGGGGTGAGGTCCGTTGCCCAAGTGCATTCTAGCAAAGGTCGCGGGCGTCCCGCTAGCCCGGAAGCGCGATCAGCGAGAGCTGGCGGCCGTAATCTGGCAGCCCTTCATGGGTCGCGCGGCGGTAGCTGAAGAAGCGGTCCGGCTGCGAATAGGTGTCGAGGCCCAGCGCCTCCACGCGCCCCACTCCGGCGGCGGCGAGGCGGGCCGCGACGTGGCCTTCCAGATCGAACTGGTGATGGCCGTCGCGCCCAGCAGTGAAGAAGCGGTCATTCTCGGGATCGGCCTCGACGAAGCGGTTGTGAAAAGCATCGTCCACCTCATAGGATTTTCGGGCGATGGCCGGGCCGATCGCCGCGACGATGCCGCCGCGCGACGCGCCCAGTTTTTCCATGGCCGCAAGTGTCGATTCGATCACGCCGCCGAACGCGCCTTTCCACCCCGCATGGGCCGCACCAATCACGCCCGCATCCATGTCGGCGATCAAAACCGGCGCGCAATCGGCGGTGAGGATGCCGAGCGCGAGGCCTGGCCGGTTCGTGACCAGCGCATCGGCATGGGGCCGCGCGTCATCCGGCCAGGGTGCAGACGCAAAGACGGCATGGGGCGAATGGACCTGATGCACCGTCACCAGCAGCGAACCTGGCGCCGCCGCTTCGACCGCGCGCCGGCGATTCTCTGCGATGGCCTCCCGGTTGTCGCTGGAGCCCAGCCCAACATTGAGGCCCGCACAGGCGCCGGACGAGACGCCGCCGCGCCGGCCGAGAAAGCCATGCGGGACGCCGATCAGCGCCGATCGGATGACATCGATTCTTTCTAGCATTGCCGCGTCTCCCCGGCTTCAAACCCGCAGCGCACCAGCGCCAGCTCGAAACGCCATCCCGCTTCCCGCGCCGCCGCGTCGATCCCGCGCAGACCCGCACGATCCGATACATTGCCGATCTGTTCGACCAAGACCGCATCGATCGGCCGGTCGGCCGTCAGCAGGATCAGGCCGACATTGCGGGCGTCCTGGTTGTCGTCGAAGAAATAGCCTTCATAAGTCGCCACCGTTCCATTCTCGCGCAGCGGCGCATGTTCGCGCCGGAAGACATGGACATCCGGTAGCAGCACCTTGAGACCGCCGAGCGTATCAAGGCCGAGCAATGCCGCATGTTGGGGCAAAGCGCTATAATCCAGCTCGAACTCGAACCGACCCGACCAGCCATGCTCGGTCTGCGTCAGCGCCCCGCGCGGGGGGATCAGCGTCAGGCGGGAACGATCGTCCCAGCGATAAGGACGGATCAGTTCCAGTTCCGCGCACACCTGCTGCGGCGCGGTGGCGACCTCCGCGATGTCGACAGCGTCGAGCGCTACGCCTGCGGCATCCGCTTCCCGCAGCAAGGCCGCCTGCAACGCGTCCGGCGCAGCCGCCGTGCCCGACAGCGCAATCCGTTCGCCATCGTCCCCCGGCCGAACATTGGCGATCTGGACCCAGGAGCATTCGGCGGCGGCAAGCCGCGCATTCACGAAAGACGTCGGGGTCGGCGGCGCGGCCGTGGTCCCGCGCCCCGACAGATAATAGCCTCCTGACGCGACGAGCAGAGCCGCCACCGCCGCGAGCGCGACGACAGGAGCCCGCTTTGCTACCTTGCGGGAGATGACGGGCGGCGCTGGGCCGAGAAATGGCGCACCCTCGAGCCGCGCGCGCACCTGATCGACAAACCAGGGCAATCGCGTATCGTCCGCATCGCCATCGAACCCGGACAGGTCGATCGCCTGCCATTCGCCGAAGCCGAAAGGCGGAACGACAGGATCGAGCAGCACGCCAAGATAGGCACCGCGCGACGCCGCATGTTCCGCCTCCTCGCGCACATAGCGCCCGCCCTCGCCCACCGATCCGTCTGACCAGGCGACGACGCACAAACGAGTCTGCGCCAGGCGCTGCGCGATCGTCTCGCGCCAGCTTCCGCCTGCCGGAATGTCCTGATCCCACCAGGTGTCGAGCCCCGCCGCGCGCAATGCTGCGACCAAGGGCGCCACCCGCGCGCGATCCTCGCGCTTGTAGGAGAAGAAGATGTCGCTCATTCTGCCCTGCCGACCCTTTCTAGCCCAGGCGACGGAGATCGGCTATGATGGACTCATGATCCGGCACCTCAAGATCGCGGCATGGCTGGGCGGCGTCGGCCTCCTGCTGGCTCCCGCCTTCGCGCAGGAAGCGCCACAGCCCTCGCCAACGGAAAAGCCGCCAGCCGAGACACAGGGCCCATCCAACGCTGATGCGGAGGCCGAAGCCGAAGCGGCCGCCGAACGCGAGCGCCTCTCGCGGCAACGCAACAGTGTTCAAGGTGTGCGGCCGCGGCGTCCGGGCGCTGCGCTCCCGCCGCCTCCACCGTCAGCCGCACCATTACCCGCCGAACCGGAACTGGGAGATAGCGGCCCCAAGGAGAGCTTTGCAATCTGCCCCGGTGACCCGCGCTGCCCGAACTGACACGCCGGCCTCAGCCCAGCTTCAGCCGCATGACGATATCCTCGTCCGCATGGGTGCCGACCATGAAGTCGTAGCGCCCTACCGCTTCGAACCCATAACGGTCGTAGAAACGCCTGGCTCGCGCATTGTCGATGAAGACGGAGAGGTAGAGTTCGGTCGCGCCCTTCGCGCGCGCCTGATCCAGTACCCAGTCCATCAGCACCGGCGCGATGCCCACGCCGTGCCAGGGCTTGAGGATATAGAGCTGGCGCAGTTCCGCGCTCGGCCCGGCCGGTTTGAACGGCAGCGAGGGCGGGCCAAGCTTGGCGAAGCCGGCCGCGACGCCGTCCGCCTCGGCAATGCGAACCGCATAGCGCGGATCGTCCAGCTCACGGCGCCAGTTCGCCTCGCTGTGATTTTCCAGGAAAGCGGTGAGATTTTCCGGCGTGTAGAGATGTCCGAACGTCTCGGTGAAGGTGCGGGCGCCGAGCGCGGACATCAGGGCCGCGTCGTCGACCGTGCCGTCGCGATAGGTGATCGTCATGCCCCGAACCCGACCGGATGGGGCCAGTCCGGCGCAAGCACCGCCATCGCCTTGAACAGCCGGCCCATCTGCTCCGGCGCGGTGAGGCGCAGCCGAGCGGCCTCGATTTCCTCGGTGCGCGACGGGGCCGCGCGGGCCAGGGCAGCAGCACGCACGGCGATCCCCATCGCGTCGAGCCAGTCGCCCTGCCCGACCGGCCCTGCAATACGCACGCCCGCCGATCGCGCAGCGACGGCCAAGGCATGGAAATCGACATGAGCGGTGAGATCACGCGTGCCCGGCGCCGCCCACGGATCGGCATAGGCATGACCTGCCACCGCCTGCAGCGTATCGCCCCGGCCGGGTCGATCGTAGCCGTAATCAACGATCAGCATCGCCCCGCCCTGCGCGGCGAGCCGTTCGGCCAGCGCACATATGATGTCCAGCGAGGCGGACGAAGTTTCGGTCTCGACCGCGCCATCGCGGGCAAAGCCGTCGTTCGCCGACGTGACTCGCAGCTCGCGCCCATCGGCGGCGAACTGCTGGACCGGCAGGGCATCGAAAAATTCGTTGGCGGCGATCAGCAACGGCACATCCGCCGGCAGGGTCGAAAAGTCAGCATGCCAGCGTCCGGCCGGCACCCGCTCGGCCTGCGCGTCACGCAACAGCGGACTGGTCTCAACGAAGTGGACCGGCGGCGCGAACCCCGCCGCCTTCATCGCGCGCAGCGCGTCGGCGGCGAGCGTGCCCCGGCCCGGTCCCAGTTCGACATAGACCGCGTCCGCAGGCGCGCCCGCGCGGCTCCACAGGTCCGCCAGCCAGATGCCGATCAATTCACCAAACATCTGGCTGATCTCAGGCGCGGTGGTGAAATCGCCTTTCACGCCGAGCGGATCACGGCTCGCATAATAATGCGCATTGGCCGCGGCCATGTATTCGGCGACCGTGATCGGCCCTTCGCGCGCAATCCGGACCCTCAGCGCCTCCTCAAGCGCCGGCATCGGCCGCGACCGGCCGGACCCGGTCGGCGCGCCGCCCCGCAGTCAGCACCAGATAGAGGCCGCCAACGATCATCGGCAACGACAGCCATTGGCCCATCTGAAGCTGGGTCGACTGCGCGAAATCGACCAGATGCGCGTCGGGCAGACGGACGAACTCGATCGCGAAACGGCTGAGACCGTAGACCAGCAGGAAGGTTCCGACGAGCTTGCCGGGTTGGTAACGGGCGCGGGTCTTCCAGAACAGGATCGCGAGGATCAGGAAGAGAAGAAGCCCCTCCAGCAACGCTTCGTAGAGCTGACTCGGATGACGCGGCGGACCGAGCACCAGCGCGCCATTCACCACTTCAGGGAAACGCACCGCCCAAGGCACGTCCGTCACGCCGCCCCACAATTCCGCGTTCACGAAATTGGCGAGCCGGCCGAGCAGTAGACCCGGCGGTATGCAGCAGGCGACATAATCGTGCACGCGCAGCCAATCGAGGCCGTTCCGCCACGCCATCCAGAAGATGCCGAGGCTGACGCCGATCACACCGCCATGAAACGACATGCCGCCGTCCCAGAGCTGT
Source organism: uncultured Sphingosinicella sp. (assembly GCA_964438875.1). Classification (GTDB taxonomy): domain Bacteria; phylum Pseudomonadota; class Alphaproteobacteria; order Sphingomonadales; family Sphingomonadaceae; genus Allosphingosinicella. The sequence goes on from CAYTMM010000033.1 coordinate 13,037, forward strand.
ATGATCTCCAGAGGATTCTGGAGATAATAGAGCGGCTTGTAGAAGCATACATAGCCCAGTCGTCCGCCCAGGATGACCCCCAGCGTGGCATAGAACACCAGATCGTCGGCATGGCGCCGCGCCATCGGCGCGCCGGGCTGAGCGATCAGCTTCAGCAAATACCACCAGCCGAAGATGATTCCGACCAGATAGGCAAGGCTGTACCATCTGAGCTGGAACCAGCCGAGATCAAGCGCGATCGGGCTGAGGCCGAGATCGACATAACTGATCGCCCCGGCATTTGCTGTCATTTGTGTAAATAGGGCGTCGATCAAGGCTTCCCCCATCGGATTTGCGCCTTCATAATGGGGGCACAAGAAAAGGCAAAGACAGGAGCGAGGATGCCCAGCGAGCTCGATCGACGATATGACGCGGTGCTAGCCATGGTCACCGGCGAAGGCGGCCGGATCCAGGTCGGCCGCGACGATGAGGGACGCGCCGTCGCCGCCCAGCTTCCGCCCACCCTGCCGCTGCTCTTCGATTTCTTCTGCATGCTGCACGCCGATGTCGAGGCCGTGGTCGCCGCCGACGAGCGCTTCACATTCGCGCAGCTCCACGGCCACGCCACGACGCTCGCCAAGGCGCTCGTTGGCGCCGGGATCGGCAAGGGCGACCGGGTGGCCATCGCGATGCGCAACTGCCCCGCCTGGGTCATTTCCTACATGGCCATCACCAAGGCGGGCGGCGTCGCCGTGCTGCTCAACGGCTGGTGGGAAGCGGACGAGTTGCGCCACGCGCTGAATCTGGTGGAACCAAAGCTGGTGATCGCCGATGCCGGCCGCGCGAAGCGAATCGCCGCGACCGGGCTCGACGTGAACGTGACCACGCTCGCCGTCGAAGCGCCGATCACGGAAGCGATCGCGCCCCTGCTCGGGCCCGAGGGCGAACTGCCCCAGGTCGCGCCGACCGACGATGCCACCATTCTCTTCACGTCCGGCTCCACCGGGCTCGCCAAAGGCGCCGTCTCCACCCATCGCGCCGTCACGACCGGCGTCTATGCCTATGCGACCGGGCTCGCGGTACTGCGCGGGCTTCGGGAAGCGGCGGGCGAGACAGTTCCCAATCCTCGCACGCTGATCAACGTGCCGCTCTTCCACGTCACCGGCGAAGTGCCGGTAATGCTGAACAGCTTCGTCATCGGGCGCGGCATGGTGTTGATGCCCCGCTGGGACGCGGGCGAGGCGCTCCGGCTGATCGAAAAGGAAAAGATCACCTATTTCGTCGGCGTGCCGACGATGAGCCTGGAGATGATGCAGCATCCGGATCGCGATAAATATGATGTCTCGACGATGACCGACATCGCCGCCGGCGGGGCGCCACGACCGGTCGCGCATGTCGGTCGCCTGGAGGACGCCTTCACCGGCGCGCAGCCGGCGCTCGGCTACGGCCTCACCGAGACCAACGCGGTCGGCTGCGGCAATTTCTGGTCCAATTATCACGACAAGCCCGCCTCGACCGGCCGCGCCCAGGCGCCCTATGTCGAGCTGGCGATCCTGGGGCCAGACGACGCGCATCTGCCCGTGGGCGAGACCGGCGAGATCGCGATCCGTTCCGCCGCCAATATCCGCGGCTACTGGCGCGACGAGGCCGCCACCGCCGCCGCCTTCACCGCCGACGGCTATTTCAAGACCGGCGATCTCGGTTATCTCGACGATGCCGGCTATCTGTTCATCGTCGATCGCAAGAAGGACATCATCATCCGCGGCGGCGAGAACATCTCCGCGCAGGAAGTAGAAGCCGCGATCTACGCTCATCCGGCAGTCTCGGAAGTCGCCGTGTTCGGCGTTCCCGACGAACGGTTCGGAGAAGTGCCGGGCGCGGTCGTCTATTGCGAGGAGGGCGGGCTGGACGCCGCAGGGCTAGCCGCTTTCCTTGCCGGCCATCTCGCCCAGTTCAAGATGCCGGCGCGCAGCTGGTTCGTCGACGAGCCGTTGCCAAAGCTGGGCACTGGCAAGATCGATAAAGTGGAACTTAGAACCCTCTATCGGGCACGCGCCGCCGGCTGACGGCGCGCAACCGATCACGGGATCGTTCATTGTAGCGGCATAAAAAGGAGAAGCCCGATGCGCGCATTGCCCATCGCGATTGCCGCCCTTGCGCTGGCCGCCTGTCAGGCTGAGGTGCCCGAACCGCGCAATCAGACGGAGGCGGCCGCCGACGCGACCATCCTGCAAAACCAGCTTGAGGCAATGCCCGAAGGTCAGCGCAACGCGGTGTTCATCCGCGCACTGATGGATACCCGGCAGGATTGCCCCCATGTTGACGGGTCCGTCCGCGCCGGCGATCATCGGGGCTTCCCTCTTTGGTCCGTACGCTGCGACAATGGGCGGACTTACACGATCGCGATCGGCAATGCCGGCGAAGCGCAGGTGATCGACGATCAGTCGGCGCGCGTGCCGAATGGGCCGGGACAATAGGAGCCACAGAATGACGATGCGGATGTCTCTAGCGATCGGTTTCGCAGCGTTGGCGCTTGCCGGTTGCGAAAGCGGCGCACCGACGCCGGATCGCCGGCCCATCAAGGTTGAGAATCCGCATCACGATCAGCTCGCGGCCTTGTCCGAGCCGATGCAGCGGCTCGGCATCATGCGGGCCATTCGCGACAGTGGTCGACGCTGCGGTCGGGTCGAGGCGACCACGCACCAGCAGGAGTATCGCGGTATGGAGATGTGGGTGGCGCTGTGCGACGATAATCGCCAGTGGAGCGTGTTCATCGCGCCCAACGGCGACATCCAGACGCGCAATTGCGACGAAAACGCGCAGCTCAGCCTGCCCGAATGCCGCCCGCTGACGCCGGCCGTACCGGACGCGGAGGGGAACGGAGTGACTTTCTAGGCTCGGGAGGCGTCGGCGCGGCCCTTGTGCGCGGCACGTAGGCCGTCGAAACTGATCAGCACCAGCGCCGTCCAGATCGCACCAAAACACAGCGCGTGCGCGCGAGTCAGCGGCTCACCGAAGGCCAGTACCGCCAGCAAGAACTGGATAGACGGCGCGATATACTGGAGGAACCCCATCGTAGAATAAGGCAAGCGCCGTGCCGCCGCGGTGAACAGCAGCAGCGGGATGGCTGTGATCGCGCCACCCAGCGCAAGCAGCGCGCCCGTTGTCCAACCCGCCGAGACAAACGCGCCCACTCCGGTCTGCTCGAGCCAGAGTACCCAACCCAGCGCGATCGGCGCCAGGATCACGGTCTCGATCGACAGCCCCTCCAGCGACTCGACGGGCGCGATCTTGCGCAGAAAGCCGTAGGACGCGAAGCTGACCGCGAGCACCAGGCTGATCCACAGACCCGATCCGGCGCCCGTCGCCAGCGCGATCACACCCGCTCCCGCGATCAGGGTGGCAACAACCTGCACGCGGCTCAACCTTTCCTTGAGCAGCACCACGCCGAACAGGATGTTGACCAGCGGATTGAGATAATAGCCGAGGCTGCCCTCCAGCACATGACCGCTTACGACCGCATAAACGTAGACCAGCCAATTCACCGCGATCAGCACCGCCGTGACGGCAAGCAGCAACATCGCCCGGCGGTTGGCGAGCGCGGCGCGCAGCGCCGGCCAGCGCCGCCGCAGGGCGATGAGCACGCCGAGAAGAGCGAGCGACCAGACGATCCGGTGGGCGACGATTTCGATCGGCCCCACATGGTCAAGTACCTTGAAGTAGAGCGGCAGAAAGCCCCACAGCAGATAGGCGCCCACGCCGAAAAGCAGCCCGGCGCGCCGTTGACTTTGATCGTCGACCATGACGCGCGCCTAGAGGACCGAATAAAGAGCGGCAAGCGGTCAATTGTATTATTTCAATAATACAGCTAGAAGACATCGGAAGGAGATGCCCGATGACCAGGATCAAACTGATACCGGCGCTCGCCGCGATTGCTTTGCTCGGCGCCTGCGAAGCGCGCTTCGGCAATGATGCTGCCCCGGTCACCGAAAACGCCACGGCCGAAAACCGCGCCGAACAGGGTCGCCTGACGATCGAGGCGCCGGGCTTCAGCCTGAAGCTCGACATTCCCGAGACCGTCCTGACGCGGGCGGACATGGATGGCGACAATGCGCTGATCTATCCTGACGCCACGTTCGGCGGCATCCACGTCCAGGGCAATCGCCGCGACAACGACAATGGCGAGGTGGAGCTGCGCTTCTCGACCGGCGACGAGATCGGCCGGGTCGTCGCCTGGTATCGCGATCCAGCGCGCGGAGATGCCTTCACGATCGCTTCTGACAGCGCCGAAGGCGCGGGCTTCGTGATCGCCGGCACCGGACGGCGCGACAATGAGCGCTTCACCCTGCGCATCGCGCCACGCACCGGCGGCGGCACCGATGCGCGGCTGTTGCTGGGTAACAGGAACTGATAGCCCTTTCGCCCGGTAGAACCATCCGTGCCCCCCCTCGCCGATCCCGAGGAAGTGCGTGCCCATCTCGTCGCCGCGGCGAGAGCCGGGACGGCGTTGTCCTATGGCGAGATACTCGAGCATCTCGGTTACCGTTTTACCCGGCCCAAGATGCGCGCGCTGTGCGCCATGCTCGGCGAGATCGACCGGGAAGCCGAGGCGCGCGGCGAGCCTGAGCTGGCGGTGCTGGTGGTGCGCGCCAGCGACGGGCTACCCGGCCAAGGCTGGTGGGTGGCAGGAGGCGTACGAACGCGCGGCTATGAGGGCCCGTGGGAGGGACCGGAAGCGGCGCGCTTCATTCGTTCCGTACAGAACGAAACCTTCGCCTGGTGGCAGTCCCAAGACGGGACAGAGCGGGAAACGCCCCCGGATTAACCATTTCATCTCACCCACGAGCGCACGAAATCGGGCATAGCGGCATGGACCCGAAAGGAATCCGCGCATGCCGACCCGTCTCGCTTCCGCTCTCCGCGCCGCCCCGCTCGCCGGGTTGATGCTGCTCGCCGCCTGCTCCGGCCGGAACGAAGTGGCGGAACTCGACAACGAATTGCTCGCCAATGGCGCGGACCCGGCGCTGACCAGCGCACTGGAGGATCAGATCCTGGTCGATCCCAATCTGGTGCAGCAGGCCAATCCGAACGCCGCCCGCCGGCCCGCAACGCCGGTCCAGTCGCAATATCCCGCCGGGAGCGCGCAGAGCGCCGCCGCGCGGATCGGCGCGGACCTGCAATATGGGCCGGAATGGGCGCAGCGCCTGCCGGCCGAATTCGCCATGTATCCGGGCGCGCGGCTGACCGAGGCCGCGGGCAGCAACCGCGACGAGCGCCGGCTGCGGGTCGTCACCTTCCGCACCGCCGACCCCCATGAGCGAGTGATTGACTATTACCGCGCCGCCGTGACCCGCGCCGGCTACAATGCCGAAGAGCAACGGCGGGGCGCCGATCATGTGCTTGGCGGCGTCAACGAACAGAATGACGGCGCCTACTATCTGATCGTCACGCCGACCAATGCCGGTTCCGACGTCGCGCTGATCGTCAATAATGGGCGCTGACAGCCTTCTGCTTCGTCATCGATTGCAATGACGGTTTGACGAAGCGGCCCGCGCGCACTGGCGCGCCGCGCCGCGCAACGCTACATGCGCGGCCATGCCTCATCTCCTTCTTGTAATGCTGGGCGGCGCGATCGGCGCCGGGCTGCGCCATGAGGCGGGGCGGCTGGCACTGGCCCGGTTCGGGCCGGGCTTTCCGTGGGGCACGCTGTTCGTCAATCTGCTCGGCGGCGCACTGATCGGTCTGGTCGCGGGCTGGTTCGTGCGATCAGGCGCCAATGAAGGGCTACGGTTGTTTCTCGTCGTCGGCATACTCGGCGGCTTCACCACCTTTTCCGCCTTCAGTCTGGAGATTGGATCGATGATCCAGCGCGGCGAACTGGCGATCGCCGCGGCCTATGTCTGCGCCTCCGTGATCGGCTCCGTGCTGCTCTTCTTCGCCGGGCTTTCGCTGATGCGAGTGACGGCATGAGCGATCAGGTCCGCCAGTTCACCGTCTCGGACGAGGATGACGGCATAAGGCTCGACCGCTGGTTCAAGCGGAATCTGCCGGACGCCAGCTTCGGCCAGGTGTCGCGCTGGGCGCGCACCGGCCAGCTGCGCGTCAACGGCAAGCGGGCCACCCCCGGCGACCGAATCGAGGCCGGCCAGATCATCCGCGTGCCGCCACAAGGCGAAGAACCCGCCCCCAACGCCGCACGCCCGCAGCCGCGCCAGCGCGAGGTGCTGAGCGGGGACGAGGTGGAGTTCGTCCAGAGCCTTGTCATCGACGAGGATCCCGCTGCCTTCGTTCTCAACAAGCCTCCCGGCCTCGCGACGCAGGGTGGCACCAAGACGAAGGACCATCTCGACCGGCTGCTCGACGGGTTGGTCGAAGAGGACGAGCAACGTCCGAAGCTGGTTCATCGGCTCGACAAGGACACGTCCGGCGCCCTGCTCGTCGCACGCGGTGCCCGCGCGGCGGCCTTCTTCTCCAAAAGCTTTTCCGGGCGGACGGCGCGCAAGGTGTACTGGGCGCTGGTCACTGGCGTGCCGTCCGTCGAGGACGGCATCATCGATCTGCCGCTCGCCAAACAACCGGGCACGGGCGGCGAGAAGATGCATGTCGACGAAGCGGAAGGACAGCCGGCACGTACCCGCTACCGGGTGATCGAGCGGGCCGGCAACCGCGCAGCATGGGTCGAATTGCAGCCGCTGACCGGGCGTACCCACCAGCTCCGTGTCCACATGCTCGCCATCGGCCACCCGATCGTCGGCGACGGCAAATATGGTGGACAGGACGCTTTCCTGACCGGCACGATCAGCCGCAAATTGCACCTCCATGCCCGGCGCCTGCGGATCGACCATCCCGACGGCGGGCAGATCGACGCCACCGCCGAACTGCCCGAGCATTTCGCCGCGAGCCTCGCCAGCCTCGGCTTCGATCCCGCACTGGGAGACGCCCTGCCGCTCGACGAGGTGAAATATTCCGAGACCGCGGAGGGCAAGCGCAAGGCCGCCTCCGCCGCCGCCAAGGCGAAGCGGCGCGAGCGCAAGGGTGAACGGCGTTCGCGCCGGCGCGGCTGATGCATCCGGATCGTCGTTTCGCCTGGGAAGATCGCGGCGCAATGCTGGCCTTCGTCGCGGACATCTCGTTCGCGACGATCGCAGTGGACGGACCGTTCGTGGTCCACACGCCCGTCGTCGTGACCGGCGCCGACCGGCTGCGTTTCCATGTCGCGCGCGCCAACCGAGCGGTAAAGGCGCTGGGCGGCGCGCGCGCCATCGCCTCCATCCTCGGCCCCGAAGCCTATATCAGTCCGGACTGGTACGGGACGCCGGATCAGGTGCCGACATGGAATTATGTGAGCGTCGAGGCAGAAGGGCCGATCCGGCAGCTCGACACCGCCGAACTCACGACTCTGCTCGACGATCTGAGCGCAGCGCACGAAACACGGCTTGCGCCCAAGCCGGCCTGGACAAGAACCAAGATGTCGCCCGGCCTGTTCGAGGGCTTGCTGAAGGGGATCGTCGGCTATGAACTGACGATCGAGGAGCTGCGCGGCACGCGGAAGCTCGGTCAGCACAAGAATGAGGCCGAACGTGCGGGCGCGGCGGCGGGTGTCGCATCCTTTGCGCCGATGATGGCGAAACTGATGCACGAAGCGCAATCATGACCAGTCTCGTCATATTCGATTGCGACGGCACCTTGGTCGACAGCCAGCACAATATCTGCGCGGCGATGACGGAATGCTTCACCGCCGCCGGGCTGGCGCCACCGTCGCACGCAAAGACCCGTCGCGTGGTCGGACTCAGCCTCGTCGAAGCCATGCGCGCAATGCTGCCGGAGGCGGAACCCGATTTCCACACCGCATTGGCCGAGGATTACAAGCGCGCCTTTCAGAACATGCGCGCGCGCGGGCTGGACGAGGAACCACTTTATGACGGCATCGCCGAGCTGATCGACACGCTGGAAGCGGACGGCTGGCTGCTCGCCGTCGCAACCGGAAAGTCCGACCGGGGACTGACATTGTGCCTGGAGCATCACGGGATCGCGGGCCGCTTCGTCAGCCTTCAGACCGCCGACCGCCACCCCTCCAAGCCGCATCCTTCGATGATCGAACAGGCGATGGCGGACGCGGGTGCTATGGCGGAACGGACCGTAATGATCGGCGACACCAGCTACGACATGGCGATGGCGCGCGCCGCCCGCGTGGGCGCGATCGGCGTATCCTGGGGCTATCACGATCCGCAGGATTTGATTGACGCCGGCGCGCACCATATCGCGGACATCCCGCGCGAGATTGTCGCACTTACGAAGGCATGGACATGACGGACGGCAATCAGGACCAGGTCTGGCGCAACCGCTTCATTGCCATGAACCTGCTGAGAATCGGCGCGACCCTGGTCGTGCTGCTCGGCATCCTCCTGTGGCAGAGCGACGTGATCGTCGAGGGCGGCAACGTGATCGGCTTTCCGATCGCCTTCATCGCGCTGGTCGTCAGCTTCTTCGGTCCGAAATGGCTGGCGGCGCGCTGGCGGACACCGCCCGGCCCGTGAAGCGTTTCTACAAGGAAGCCAAAGCGGGCGAAGGCAACCGTATCCTGCTCGACGGTCGTCCGGTGAAGACGCCCGGACGCGTCGATCTGGCGCCGCCCAGTGCCGCGCTGGCCAAAGCGATCGCCGGCGAATGGAATGACCAGGGCGAGACAATCGACCCGCGCGCCATGCCACTCACCGGGCTTGCCAATGCCGCGATCGATCGGATCGGACCGGATCGAGAGGCGTTCGCGCGAGGCCTCGCTATCTATGGCGAAAGCGACCTCACCTGCTACCGGGCCGAGGGACCGGCCGGTCTCGTCGCACGCCAATCAGAACGCTGGGATCCCGTGCTCGTCTGGGCACGACGGCACTTCGACGTGGATTTCGAGATTGCCACAGGCGTCATCCACAAGGCTCAACCCGCGCACACAATCGAACGGCTGGCCCATGCCGTGGCCATTCGCGATCACTTCCAGCTTGCCGCTCTGTCGCCGCTGGTCACGGTGTCCGGCTCGCTGCTGATCGCACTCGCGCTGGCCGAGGACGCGATCAATCTGGAGACGGCCTGGGCAGCCGCGACGGTCGATGAAGAATGGCAGGCCGAGACATGGGGCGAGGATGCGGAAGCCGCGCTGGCGCTCGCCAACCGCCGTGCCGATTTCGCAGCGGCCCGGCGCTTCCTCACCCTGCTCTAGACGTCCGTCGGCGCATCCGCAGGCGCATCGCGTGGCACCGGCAGGAACCAAGCCAGGATCGCGCCTGCCGCCACAAGCATCACAGTGTCGGCGACGAAGATGTAGATCGCGTTCGCCCAGTCATGATGATGGTAGATCGGCCGGCCGAGATGGGCGAAAACACCCGCGCCCAGCGAGAACAAAACGACCAGTCGGACGCGCGAGGCGAGATCGGCGACCCGCCCGGCAATAAGATTGAGCCCGAACCCGATCAGCAGTGCGACGACAAAATTAAGCACAAGTCCGCCGACCAGCGCGCCTGAATCCATCGCCGCGAAGCCACCCGTATTGTAGTGGATCGTCGCGATCGGCCCCTGCCCGTACATGACCGTCTGCGCGGCCGACCCGTCCGGATCGGGCACGAAATACGTGCCGGTACGCGGCAGATTTGCCGCCATCGCCTGCTGGACCGCCGCTGCCTGGGCATCATCAAGACCGGAGATGCCCAGCCGGGAGAGCGGCGTCGCGAAAAAGAGAAAGCCGATGATGAACATCGCGATCGCGGCCACCGCCGCTCCAATCACGACACGCCCCAAAGTCTTGCCCATCGCCATCCTCCCTGTTGCGCGCGCCAACTTAAGCCAAATCCGCGAACCGCGCGAAAGGTTTCAGCCGATCAGCTCGCGCACGAAATCGTGGAGGAAGACGCGGCGCGTCGCTTTCAGCCGTTCGGCCTTCAGGATGTTGTGCGTGAGCTCGCGGCATTTTTCGGCGTCGTTGTTGATCAGCACATAATCATATTCGGCCCAGTGGCTGATCTCGGCCGCCGCGCGCTCCATGCGCTTTTCGATCACCTCGTCGCTATCGGTACCGCGCCCGCGAAGACGGCGCTCCAGCTCCGTCATGGAGGGCGGCAGGATGAAGACGCGGACGATGTCCGGATCGACCTGCTTCAGCTGCTGCGTGCCCTGCCAGTCGATATCGAGCAGCACGTCGCGCCCGCCTTCGATCGTCTTCTTCACCTCGCTCTTCAAGGTGCCGTAGCGATGGCCGAAGACGTGCGCCCATTCGAGAAACTCGCCGTCGGCGACCATCTCCTCGAACTTTTCGGCGGTGACGAAATGATAGTCCTTCCCGTCCACCTCGCCGGGCCGGATCGGCCGGGTGGTGGCGGAGACCGACATGGCGATACCGTCGTCGGAGGCCATCAGCATGCGCGCGATCGTGGACTTGCCAGCGCCGGACGGGCTGGAAAGGACGAAGAGCAGGCCCCGTCGCTTGAACGCACTGGTGACTTTCATGTGCGCTAGTGGCGGCACGTGCATTTCCACGTCAAGAGGCGACATGCGCACGGATACTGCTAATGTGCGCGCATCCTGGGGGTGGGCCATGACGAACGCACCGTTGATCCCGCGCAGCTATTGGCTGATCGCCTTCGCGCTGATCGCCGCTATGGCGGCGATTCTGTGGTGGATGGGCCGATCGCCCATTTGCGAATGCGGGACGGTGAAATTGTGGGTTGGTACTGTGCACGGCCCCGACAACAGCCAGCATCTCGCCGACTGGTACACGCCCAGCCACATCATCCACGGTTTCCTCTTCTACGCGCTCGGCTGGTATTTCCTGCGCCGCAATCCGCCCGGCGACCGACTGATCGCGGCGGTCGTGATCGAGGCGGCCTGGGAGATACTGGAAAACAGCCCGATCATCATCGACCGCTATCGCGAGGCGACCATCGCATTGGGATATACCGGCGACAGCATCGTCAATTCGGTCGCCGACGTGATGTGGATGATTGTGGGTTTCGGCCTCGCCCGGCGGCTGCCGGTCTGGACGACGATCAGCCTCGCCATTGCCTTTGAATTACTGACGCTCATAGTGATCCGCGACAATCTGACACTGAATGTATTGATGCTCGTCACACCGATCGATGCGGTACGTATATGGCAAAGCGGGGGCTGAATTTGCGAACGGCACCGCTATTGGGGGGACATATGGACAGACGCCAATTTCTGCTGGCCGGTGGCGCGGCCCTTTCATGGCCTGCCTGGGCCCAATCGCCGTCGTCCTCGACAACGCCCGTGCGGATCGACGGATTGTCAGGGATGCTCAACGCCTTCGAGACCCGCGATGGGTTGCGGACTCCGACACGGGGTTTCTTGGAGCTTCTTCAGACCGGCCATATTCACGCCGTGAGCCAGACGGTGGGCGGCGTCGGCAATGGCAGGGACCGCTTCGAAGCCAGCGTCACCTCGATCGCGATGTTCGATCGGCTCATCGATGAGAATCCGACGCTGTTGCTCAATATTCATTCCGCCGCCGATTTGCGTGCCGCACGGGGCAGCCGCCGGCTCGGAGTCATCTACAATTTTCAGGACACGACCGGACTGGAAGGCGATGTCGAAAAGGTCGCGCTGTTCAAGACTCTCGGCGTGCGGGTCATGCAGCTCACCTACAACAAACGCAACATGGCAGGTGACGGATGTCTGGAAAGCGCCAATGCCGGCCTGTCCGATTTCGGCCGCGAAGTGATCGCCCGGGTCAACGAACAGCGCGTCCTGCTCGACCTCAGCCACGGCGGCCAGCGCACCATTTCCGAAGGCATCGCCGCATCGCAGCTTCCGCCCGCGATCACGCATAGCGGCTGCCGCGATCTCGTTGATTTTCCGAGAAATATATACGATCGCGAAATCCGGGCGCTGGCCGAAAAGGGCGGCGTGATCGGTATCTATCTGATGCCCTTCTTGCGTCCGGGCGGCATGGCGCAGCGCGAAGACCTCCTGCGTCATCTCGATCATGCGGTGAACGTGGCTGGAGAAGACCATGTCGGGATCGGCAGCGACGGGCCGCTGATGGGCCTCACTATCGACGATGCCGCCCGCCAGCGCCAGCGGGCCTTTTACGAGAGCCGCGCCGCGCAGGGCATCGCCGCCCCGGGCGAGGCGGCCGACATCTTCAACATCGTCGAAGGCTATAATGCGCCAGATCGCTTCAACCGCATCGCCGACGATCTGCGACAACGCGGCTGGACTCAGACGCGGATCGACAAGGTGCTGGGCGGCAATTTCCTGCGCCTGTTCGCCGAAGTCTGGGGCGGCTGACGCAAAAGGCAAGGGCGGCGCAGCGGAACAGAGCCGCCGCGCCGTGTTCCCCTTACCGTCCGAGCATCTGCTCGGGAATCACCACCCGGTCGAACGTCGCCTCGTCGACGAGGCCAAGCTCGATGCCCGCTTCCTTGAGCGTCAGCCCTTTCTTGTGGGCATATTTGGCGATGTCCGCAGCATTGTCATAGCCGATCTCCGGCGCCAGCGCCGTTACCAGCATCAGCGACTTGTTCATGAGATCGGCGATGCGGACCTCGTCCGCCTCCATGCCGTCCAGGCAGCGCTCGGTGAAGCTTTCCATGCCGTCGGACAACAGGTTGATCGAGCGGATGACGTTCGCGCCGAGCAGCGGCTTGAATACGTTCAGCTCCATATGGCCCTGCAGCCCGCCGATGGTGACCGCGACATGATTGCCCATCACCTGGGCGCAGACCATCGTCAGGCTCTCGGCCTGTGTCGGATTGACCTTGCCCGGCATGATCGAGCTGCCAGGCTCGTTTTCCGGCAGGCGCAGTTCGCCGAGGCCGCAGCGCGGGCCGGAGCCGAGCAGGCGGACGTCGTTGGCGATCTTGGTCAGCGACACGGCGATGACGTTGAGCACGCCAGAAAGCTCGACGAGCGCGTCATGCGCCGCCAGCGCCTCGAACTTGTTGGGCGCAGTCACGAAAGGCAGCTGGGTCAGGTTCGCGACTTCGGTAGCGAATTTCTCACCAAAGCCCTTCGGCGCGTTGAGGCCGGTACCGACCGCGGTGCCGCCCTGGGCCAGCTCGTAGATGCGCGGCATCGCCGCCTCGACGCGGGCGATGCCCATTTTGATCTGGTGGGCATAGCCCGAAAATTCCTGCCCCAGCGTCAGCGGCGTCGCGTCCTGCAAATGGGTGCGGCCGATCTTGACGATCCGGTCCCAGGCTTCGGCCTGGGCCGCGAGGCGGCGGTGGATAATGTTCAGGGCCGGCAGCAGCCGGTCGTTCACCGCGCGCGCCGCCGCGATATGCATGGCAGTCGGGAAACTGTCGTTGGACGACTGGCCCTTGTTGACATGGTCGTTGGGGTGAACCGGCGACTTGCCACCCCTCTGGTCGGTGAGGATCTCGTTGGCGCGGCCCGCAATCACCTCGTTGGCGTTCATGTTCGACTGGGTGCCGGAGCCTGTCTGCCAGATGACGAGCGGGAACTGATCGTCATGCTCACCCGCAGCGACCTCTCCGGCCGCCTGCTGGATCGCCTCGGCAAGGCCGGCATCGAGCCCCCCCTCGCGTGCATTCACCCGCGCCGCCGCCTGCTTCACGAAGCCGAGCGCGTGGACGATCTCCAGTGGCATCCGCTCGCGCGGGCCGAACGGGAAATTGCCGATCGAACGCTGCGTCTGCGCGCCCCAGTAGGCGTCGGCGGCGACCTCGATGGGACCGAAACTGTCGGTTTCGGTCCGCGTGCTCGTGACGTTCATCCTGTCCCCCTCGTAAAGAATCGCCCGCTCGTAGAACGATCGCGCGCGAAGGTGAAGGCTGGATCAGCGATCCGTTATCCTCGCCATGATCTCCGGCACATGGTCGGTGACTCTGTATAGGGAAGCCGCGCAGCCCGGGCCGTGGAGGAAAGCGCCGATCAGCCGGCCTTCGCCATCGCCTGCGGGCGATCAGCACGCCGTGTTAGGAAGAGGCATGGCAGACAAGAAGGCGAGGAGCCGGGCCCTATTTCTTGCGGCTGAAATCCACCGAAACGACATTGGAGCCGTCCTCGACGGGTCCGGCGGCCGGCGGGTCGTTCTCGGCATGGTCATGCTCGTCGAAGCCGGATTCCTCCGCCTGTGCCTGGAACTGGAGCGCGAAATTGACCGCCGGGTCGACAAAGCCCGTAATCGCCGAAAAGGGAATGACGAGTCGGGCCGGCGCCTGGTTGAAGCTGAGCCCCACCTCGAACCCGTCCTCGCGCACCTTCAGGTCCCAGAAGCGGTTCTGGATGACGATCGTCATTTCATCCGGAAAGCGCTCGGTCAGATGCTTCGGGATATCGACGCCGGCGGCGCCTGTCTTGAAGGTGATGTAAAAATGATGCTCGCCGGGCAAATGGCCGGTCGCTTCGATTTCACCCAGCACCCGGCCGACGACCGCGCGCAGGGCTTCCTGGACGATCTCGTCATACGGAATCAGGCTATCGGGCGTCTCGTCGCTCATGAGGGCGACTCGTAACGTGCGAGACTTAGGGGTCAAGCGCGTTGCTCGCCGGATTGCATGGGCCTATCCGCGCGACGAGGAGGATTGCCATGCCGATCGACGCCACTCTGCCTTATGACGACAGCAACATCTTTGCCCGGATCCTGCGCGGCGAGATCCCGTCGAAGCAGGTTTACGAGGATGAGTTCGCTCTCGCTTTCCATGACATCAATCCCCAGGCACCCACGCACATCCTAGTGATCCCGAAGGGCCCCTATGTTTCCTGGGACGATTTTTCCGAGCACGCGAGCACCGAGGAAATCGCCGGCTTCGTCCGCGCCGTCGGCACGGTCGCGCGTGACGTCGGGCTGGTTACGCCTGGTTATCGCCTGCTTGCCAATATTGGCCCACATGCCGGGCAGGAAGTGCCGCACCTTCACGTCCACATTTTCGGCGGCGATACGCTGGGCGCTATGCTGGAGCGTTAGAATAACAACTTGCGGTGATGAATTTAGCGTTTAGGCTCCGTGCCATAAATGATCGCGGCCGGGGGGCCGCAGGTTCAGGGGAACATCTTATGATCTTCGGGCGCGTCAAGCCACTCGATGCCATCCTCGCCACCGCCGAAAAGAAATCGCTGCATCGCTCATTGGGCGCCATTCAGCTGATCCTGTTCGGCGTCGGCTGCATTATCGGAACCGGTATCTTCGTTCTCACCGCCGTCGGCGCGCAAAAGGCCGGCCCCGGCTTGATGATCGCGTTCATGGTCGCCGGTGCCGTCTGCGTCGTCGCGGCGCTCTGCTATTCCGAAATCGCCTCCATGGTTCCCGTCGCAGGCTCAGCCTATACCTATACTTATGGCGCCCTGGGCGAGTTGCTGGCCTGGACGGTGGGCTGGGCGCTCATTCTTGAATATGCTGTCGCCGCCAGTGCGGTGTCGGTGGGCTGGTCCGGCTATTTCGTCGGGACGATGAATGAGTTTCTGGGAATACAGGTTCCCATCGCCCTTTCCGCAGGGCCGGCGGCGCTGGGTGGCGCGCCTGGCGGATTTGTCAATTTACCCGCCGTGTTCATCGCCGGCCTCATCACCTGGCTGCTGATGATCGGCACGACGGAATCGGCTCGGGTCAATGCGGTGCTGGTAGCGGTCAAGGTGATCACGCTCACCGCCTTTATCGCCTTGACGCTCCCGGCGGTCGAGATGGAGAATTTCAATCCCTTCCTTCCTGCCGGCATGTTCGGCGGCTTCGGATCGGGCATCGGCGTGGTCGGCGCGGCCGCAACGATCTTCTTCGCCTATGTCGGCTTCGACGCGGTCTCGACCGCGGCGGAGGAAACCAAGAACCCGCAGCGCAACGTGC
>CAYTMM010000033.1:28836-31012 GCA_964438875.1 uncultured Sphingosinicella sp.
GCCTGATCGGTTCGCTGGTTGTCTGCACGATCTTCTACATGCTGGTCGCCGCAGGGGCGATCGGCTCTCTCGGCGGGCAGCCGATCATGGGTCCCAACGGTATCCCGTTCCCGGCTGGATCCGAGGCGCTGGCCGCGCAGTGCGCGATGCCGGAATACAGCCAGATGCTGGTCTGCTCGAACGAGGCGCTCGCCCATGTGCTGCGCCAGATCGGCTTCTCCGGTTTTGGCAATCTGCTGGGTATCGCCGTCTTCGTTTCGATGCCTTCGGTCATCCTGATCCTGCTTTTCGGCCAGACGCGCATCTTCTTCGTGATGTCGCGTGACGGTCTGTTGCCGGAGAAGCTGTCGACCGTGCACCCGAAGTGGAAGACGCCGTACATCGTCACCGCGATCACCGGTGCCGTCGTGGCTTTCGCCGCAGCCTTCCTGCCGGTCGGCCAACTTGCCGACATCGCCAATGCGGGTACGCTCTACGCCTTCTTCATGGTCGCCATCGTGGTGATGGTGCTGCGTCGGACGGACCCGGCCCGGCATCGGCCGTTCCGTACGCCGGCCATCTGGCTGATCGGCCCGCTGACCGTCGCAGGCTGTCTCTTCCTTTTCCTCAACCTCCCCTATTCGGCGATGCTGGTTCTACCGATCTGGACCGCGATCGGCCTCGTCCTCTATTTCGCCTACAGCTACCGCAACAGCCATCTCGGCCGCGGACTGGTCGAAGTGCACGAATCGGAGATCCAGGACATCGAGCCCGGCATCCCCGGCGTGGACGACGCCGACCGGAACTGAGGTCCGGTCTCAAGGCAAAAGAAAGGGGAGGCCACGGCCTCCCCTTTTTCGTTCACAGATTGGAGGAGACCTCAGCCCAGTCGCTGGGCGACCAATGTCTTCAGATCCGCTTCCGGGCGGGCGCCGTAATGAGAGATGACCTCTGCTGCCGCGATCGCGCCGATCCGCAACGAGTCCTCCAAGCTGCGACCCCGGGCATGGCCGAACAGGAAGCCGGCGGCGAAGAGATCGCCCGCACCTGTCGTATCGACGACCTTGGCGACCGGCGCGGCCGGCACTTCGGCCCGCACTTCGCCCGCGATCGCCACCGCACCCTTTTCGGATCGCGTCACGACAAGGGTTTCGACCTTGTCCTTAACCGCCGCCACGGACGTCTCGAAATGAGCGACGGCGGCGAGCGACTGAATCTCCGCTTCGTTGGCGAAGAGGATATCGATCCGGCCTTCGTCCAGCAGCGTGTTGAAACCGTCACGGTGGCGATCGATGCAGAAGGTGTCGGAGAGCGTGAACGCGACCTTGCGGCCAGCGCGCCGCGCGATGTCGATCGCCTTGACCATCGCGTAACGCGGCGTCTCGGGATCCCAGAGATAGCCCTCGAGATACAGCACGCCCGCATCGGCGATCTGCTGTTCGTCGAGGGCGCTGGCAGGCAGGAGCTGCGCGGCGCCGAGGAAAGTGTTCATCGTGCGGTGCGCGTCGGGCGTGACAAGCACCATCGAGCGCGCCGTCGGTTCGCCGAGATCGGCGGCTGGCGTCGTGAATTCGACCCCGGTCGAGGTGAGATCGTGCCGGTAGAAATCACCGAGCTGGTCGGGCGCGACCTGGCCGATGAAGCCCGCTTTGCCGCCAAGCGCGGCGATGCCCGCCGCGGTGTTGCCGGCCGATCCGCCGCTAACCTCGCGCGCCGGCCCCATATGATCGTAGAGCCGCGTCGCTTCATCCGCGTCGATCAGCCGCATCATGCCCTTGGTGAGACCCTCGCGATCGAGAAAGGCGTCGTCGCAATCAGCGATGATGTCGACGATGGCGTTGCCGATGCACAGCACGTCGAGGCGAGGTTCGGTCATTGGACACTCCTGACGGGAAAGCGTGCGCCCTAGCCCCCACCGCCGACACGGGTCAACCGCGCCGCCGCCCATATCGGCGCATCGGTTGGAACGAATTGAATCGGAGCCGTTTCATCCTGGATTCATGTTTCCCCCATCAAAGGGCTGCGCGGGGAGGGCGCCAGAGCCAAACATCAACAGCGCCGGAGTTGCGTCATGAGTATCGACATTCTCACCAATCTGCTTTCCAGCCCGGAACTTGCGGCTGCAGCGGAGACGGTCAGAGGCGTCTTCGGCAAGTTGTTTTCCCGCTTCCACTGGACGTCGTTATTGTCTGCGACG
>CAYTMM010000034.1:0-1704 GCA_964438875.1 uncultured Sphingosinicella sp.
TGGACTTTGGCGACGACACGCTGACCAGCGAGGAGGTCGGAGTTATCGTATCGCTGGCACGCGCAGCCAAACACACACTCACCCACGAGGATAAGGCAAACATCGCCTACCGCGATAGACACGCCGTCCTATCGCGCGACGATTTCGACCGGCTGGGCGAAACGCTGAACGCGATGCTGGAGCGGATCGAGACCTCGGTCGAGTCGGTGCGGCGCGTTTCCGACAGCGTCGCACACGAGCTGCGTACGCCGCTCACCCGGCTTCAGGCCGAGCTCAACGTCCTGCACGCCGCCCCTCCTGAAAGCCGCGCAGCGCTGATCGAAAGCGCCGCCGAGGAGGCGGAGCGGCTGGCGCGGATGTTCGACGCGGTGCTGCGCATCTCGCGGATCGAGGCCCAGCGCCATCAGCCGGAAATGCGCCGGGTGGATATCACCTCACTGCTTGAAGACGCGGCCGACTACCACGCGCCTCAAGCCGAGGAACGTGGCCTCGCGCTCGACACGCGGATCGCGAACGGACTCGAGACCGTCGGCGACCGCGACCTCATCTTTCAGGCGGTAAGCAACCTGCTCGACAATGCGATCAAATTCACGCCGCCAGGCGGACAGGTCGCACTGTCGGCGGCCGAGGCAGGGGACGGCATCGCGCTGCGCATCGAAGACACCGGGCCGGGCATTCCGGTGGAGCATCGCGAAAAGGTGATCGAACGATTCTTCCGCGCGCCGGCCGCCGAGCCGGTGCAGGGCTTCGGGCTTGGTCTCTCGCTGGTCGCCGCCGTCGCCAGACTGCACGGGTCGAGCCTGCGCTTCGGTGACGCCGCGCCGGGCCTGACGGTCGACTGGATGCTGCCGACACGGAGCGGATGACCGCCCCGTGCCAACATGACCTCACAAAGTGGCGTGAACCGTCGCCACCGCCGTCATAACTGCGCCGATGCGGGCTGCGGCCTGGATCGTTTCCGCCTTGACGCCGTGCTGGGTCAGCACACGCTCGTGGCTGTCGATGCACATGCCGCAGCCATTCTGGGCGCTCACCGCCAGACTGAACAGCTCGAAATCCGCCTTGTCGATGCCGGGCGAACCGATGACGTTCATACGCAGCTTGGCCGGCAGCGTTTCGTAGACCGGGTTCGAAGCGAGATGGACGAAGCGGTAATAGACATTGTTCATCGCCATGATCGCGGCGGCCGCGCGGGCGGCATTGGCATAGGCGTCGTCGAGCTTGCCGGCGATTTCCGCTTCGGCGGCTTCGACGATCGGCTTGTAACCGGTGCCGTGGGCACAGGCGAGGATGAGACCATATTTGCGCGCATCGCCGAGCATCTGGTCGGAAAGCAGCGAGCCGACGTTGAGACGAAGATCCTTCGCATATTCGGGAAGGGTGTCGGCAAATTCCTTGAGGGACATGGGAGGCTCCTTGCTTCTCGCACGCGGTAATCTAGTCTCGTGCGGCGTTCGTAAAAAGGGGCGCGGCAACTTGCGGTCGCCACGCCCCCTGGGAGGTCTGAGCCCGGCAAAGGCTCGGGAGGAGGCTTAAGCCGCCGGCCTCAGGACCTCTTCGCCAGCCGTCCAGTTACACGGGCACAGCTCGTCGGTCTGCAGCGCGTCGAGGACACGCAGCGTCTCCGCCGGGTTGCGGCCGACATTGAGGCCGTTCACCGTCACATGCTGGATGATGTTGTCCGGATCGACGATGAAGGTCGCA
>CAYTMM010000034.1:1714-30678 GCA_964438875.1 uncultured Sphingosinicella sp.
GCCTTCCGTGCGACCTTCATCGTCGATCCGGAAGGCGACATGTTCATTGGCATCGAGAATGCCGAGCGTGGAGGCGAGCTGCGCGCCATTGTCCGCGATCCACGGGAAATCCGCGCCGGCAAGCTGCTCGTCCGAACGGCGCCACGCGAAATGGACATGGGCGGTGTCGGTGGAGGCGCCGATCAGCACCGCGTCGCGATCGGCGAAATCGCGGGCCAGATCACCATAGCCGACGATTTCGGTCGGGCAGACGAAGGTGAAGTCCTTCGGCCAGTAGAAGAGAATCTTCCACTTCCCGTTGGTCTCGGCGAGGTCAATCGTCTCGCCGGCCGGAAGGGCGGACGTGCCCTGCTGTACCGGCAGGGTGAGTTCGGGAAGCTTGTCGCCAACGGTAAGCATGTGCGTATTTCTCCTCATTTGTGCACTGCATCAAAACTCTTGTGCAGCGCATATAGGGCCTAGAATAAATCGTTCAAATTGATTAGATCGACCGCATTGATCGAGAAGAGCGATGAACGTCCATCTCCCCACTCTGAAGCAGCTCCAGTATCTCGTAGCGTTGAAGACCCACGGTCATTTCGGCCGCGCGGCTGACGCCTGCTTCGTCACGCAATCGACCCTGTCGGCGGGAATCAAGGAGCTGGAAACGCTGATCGGCGTCACCCTGGTCGAGCGCACCCGGCGCGTGGTGCGCTTCACACCGCTGGGCGAGCGGG
This sequence comes from uncultured Sphingosinicella sp., assembly GCA_964438875.1. Taxonomy (GTDB): domain Bacteria; phylum Pseudomonadota; class Alphaproteobacteria; order Sphingomonadales; family Sphingomonadaceae; genus Allosphingosinicella. The sequence continues at coordinate 2,431 of CAYTMM010000034.1, forward strand.
TCGCGGACAAGGCGCAACGCATCCTGCGCGAGGCCGAGGACCTGACCGACATGGTCCGCGCGGCGGGCAAACCGCTGGCCGGTGAGCTCCGCATGGGCGTGATCCCCACCATTGCGCCCTTCCTGTTGCCGACGCTGCTGCCGAGGCTGCGCGAGCAGTGGCCGGACCTCAAGCTCTATCTGCGCGAGGAGACCAGCCAGGCGGCGTGCGATGCGCTGCACCGCGGCAAGCTCGATTGCGTGCTGCTCGCCCTTCCCTATGCCTGTGGCGATGTCGATTCAGCTGCCTTGTTCGACGACCGGCTGATGGTCGCCTTTCCGCCCGGCGGGGCCGACGGACTGCCGGATTGCGTGCCCGCTTCTGCGATCGACGAGAACAGCCTGCTACTGCTCGAGGACGGCCATTGCCTGAAGGACCATGCGCTATCGGCCTGCAACCGGCCCGAGCTGCGCGCCGAAGCCTCCATCCTCGGCACGTCGCTGCACACGCTCGTCCAGATGGTCGACAACGGGCTCGGCATGACGCTCATCCCCGAAATGGCGGTGGCGGCCGGCATCCTCGACGGGACCGGAGTGGTCGCCCGGCGCCTTGACGCTGAGCATCCCACCCGCCGTATCGCCCTGGTCTGGCGCAAGGGCTCACCGCGGGAGAAGGAGTTCCGTCTGCTCGCCGGCGCGCTAAAGGGGACGGCCTGACGCAGCCGGCTTGAGTCCGAACAGCGGCCGCGCCCAGATTGAGCATTACGCGATCTGGCAAGCGAGCGCATGATCGGCGATCGGGAGCTCAGAGACCGTCCACAAAAGCATCGGTTTCGACGAATTCGGCGTTATCGCGACAATCTGTAAGACCGTCGGCACCTTAATCCATGTGTTTGAGACCGACCCGCAAATAGTCCCAGCCCGTCACCAATGTCAGCGCCGCAGCTGCCCACAAGGTCGCGAGGCCGAGCTGGAGCACCCACGGCCAGTGCGGCAACGCGCCCGCGAGGATGAGAGCGCCCAAAGACACGAGCTGGAAAGTCGTCTTCCACTTGGCGAGCCGGCTGACCGGCACCGAGACCGACAGGCCGGCGAGGAACTCGCGTAGCCCCGAAACGATGATCTCGCGCAGCAAGATGACGAGCGCCGGGATCAGATGCCAATCGGCGATGATCGGGCCGTCGAAGCCGGAATCCACCGGCTCGCGCGCGACCAGCAGGACGATGACGGCCGCCACCATGATCTTGTCGGCTATCGGATCGAGGAACTGGCCCAACCGCGACACTGTTCCTTGCGCACGCGCCAGATAGCCATCGAAATAATCGGTGATGGCGACCAGGCAGTAAAGCACGAACGTGACAGCATAGTCGAACCAGCCGGGCTCCCACAGCAGGAACACCAGAATCGGCACCGCCAGGATGCGCGAAAGCGTGAGCAGATTGGGCAAGGTCAGCATCGAAGCGACCCGTTTAACGACAAAATCCGCAAAATGGGAGGCTTGTGCGCGCCTGCCCGGTCGGCCAAACAGTGCCTTTCCATCGATTGACGGAGACCCGAATGCGTCGTCTTGCCGCCCTCGCCCTTCTCGCTTCCACCGTCGCGACGACGGCCTTTGCGGCCCGGCCCGTCGCCTTTTCGGCGGAAGCGCCGTCTTCGGGGGTTCTGGTCCTGCCGCTGGGCAGCGCGGAAGAACTCGCGACGCGCGGTACGATGCTCGACGCGCCATCGCGCGAGGCAGTTTCGCGGGCGTTGACCGCCGCGAATTTCCGCTATCGCACGTCGAACACGCTGAGCCTGCGCGGCATCGGACCCTGGTCGCAGATCCTTGTCGTCGGCACCACCGGCGACGCGCCGGAAGACGTACGCCTGCAGAATCTCGGCGGCACCGCCGCTCGAGAAACCGTGCGCGAGGACGGCCCGGTGGCGATCGCTGCCGCCGACTATGCCGGCAACGCGGATGCGCTGGTCCAGATCGGCGTCGGTGCACGGCTCGGTGGCTACAGTTTCGATCGCTACCGCTCCGAAAATCCCGATCGTCCGCGCAGCGCCGGGCAGGATGCGCCGATCACCATCGTGAGCCCGCTCGCTCAACAGGCGCAGGCGCAGTGGCGCAGCCGCGGCGAATCGCTGTCCGAGGCCGTCTATTTCACCCGCGACCTCATCACCGAGCCCGCCAACACTTTGTCTCCTGAGGCGTTCGTGACGCGCACGCGCGAGGCGTTCCGCGGCGTGTCGGGCGTGACCATCGAGGCGCTGGACGTGCCGCAGATGGAGCGGCTGGGCATGAACGCGATCCTGTCGGTCGGCATGGGATCGGAACGCCCGCCGCGCATGCTGATCGTCGAATATCGTGGCCGGGGCGCGGAAGGCCAGCCGATCGTGCTCGCGGGCAAGGGCATCACCTTCGATTCGGGCGGCATCTCGATCAAGCCGGCGTCCAACATGTGGCGGATGAAGGGCGACATGGCCGGCGCCGCGGCGGTGGTCGGCACCGTGCTCAGCCTTGCGCGCAGCGGTGCGCCGGTCCACGTCGTCGCAATCGCGGCGCTGGCCGACAATATGCCGGGCGGCGGCGCGGCGCGGCCGGGTGATGTCGTCGCGGCCTATGGTGGTCGCACGATCGAGCGGCTCAACACGGATGCGGAGGGACGGATCGTCCTCGCCGACGCCGTGTCCTACGCGGACCGGCGCTACCAGCCGGCGGCGATCGTCGATGTGGCGACCCTGACCGGGGCGATCGTAACCGCTTTGGGCACAGATTATGCCGGCCTGTTCTCACGTCATGATGCTCTGGCCGATCAATTGCAGACGGCTGGCACCACGACCGGCGAACTGCTCTGGCGGATGCCGCTCAATGAGCGTTACGCGAGCGCGATGGAATCTCCGATCGCGGATATTCGCGACATTTCGGATAGCGCGCCCGGCGCCGGCGCCGGCGCGCATTTCATCGGCTCCTTCATTTCGCCGGGGACGCCTTGGGCGCATCTCGACATTGCCGGCACGTCCTGGCGCACCGATTCGCAGCCGACCGTCCCGCCAGGAGCGGCCGGCATAACGGTGCGGTTGCTCGACCGTTTCGTGCGCGATTTTCGTCCGGTCGGCGCCGCGAACTAAGCGTCACGGGCCTCGGGACGGGCTGACAACATATGGCAACCACGTCGCTTCCCCTGCTGCGCAAGCGGCGGTTTCTGCCGCTTTTCACCACCCAGTTGCTGGGCGCGTTCAACGACAATCTGTTCAAGAACGCGATGGTGCTGTTCGTCGTTTATCAGGTCTATGACGACGAGGCGTCGGAGACATGGTTCAGCGCGGTCGCGACGGGCCTGTTCATCTTGCCCTTCTTCCTGCTTTCGGCGCTGGCCGGCCAGCTCGCAGACGCGCGCGACAAGGCCAGGATCATCCGTATCGTCAAATTCTGCGAGATCCTGATCATGGCCGTCGGCGCCGTGGGCCTGCTCATGGCCTGGCAGGGCATGGCCGTACACGTGATGGCGATACCGCTGATGCTGACCGCGTTGCTGGCGATGGGTATCCACTCAACCTTCTTCGGACCGATCAAATATGCGATTCTGCCGCAGCATCTGAAACCGGACGAGGTGCTGGGCGGAACCGGACTGGTCGAGGCCGGCACCTATATCGCGATCCTCGGCGGCACCATCCTCGCCGGCGTCATTTCCGTCGAAGCCTCCGCCTTCGCCGTGCTGCTGATCGCGGTCATCGGCTACATCTCAGGGCGTCAGGTTCCCCCTGCCCCTGCGCTCGAGGAAGGCCATCGGATCGATCTGAATGTGCTGCGTTCGTCGATCACCCTCGTGCGGGCGACGATGCACATCCCTCGCCTGTTTCTCGCCATCTGCTCGATCAGCTTCTTCTGGACGATCGGCGCGGTGCTGTTCATCCAGTTTCCGCCGCTGGTCAAGAACGTGCTGACCGCCGACAAAGCGGTGGCCAGCCTGTTTCTCGCCATCTTCTCGATCGGCGTCGCGATCGGTTCGGTGGCGGTGAACCGGTTGCTCAAGGGGAAGGTCTCGGCACGTTATTCGATGCCGTCCGTGCTCGTCATGGGCGTGTTCGTCGTCGCCTTCCACATCGTATCGGTGCGTTGGGTCGGCGCGCCGGACGACATCCTCTACGGCATCGACGAGTTCCTCGTGCATGGCGGCGCGATACCACTGCTCTTCTCGCTGCTCGGCATCGCTATTGCCGGCGGCATGTTCGTGGTGCCGCTCTACGCTTTCCTCACGACAACCGTGAAGAAGAGCGAGGCAGCGCGCACCGTCGCCGCGAACAACATCGTCAATGCCGGCGCGATGGTGATCGGCTCGCTGATCGCGATCGGCCTGTCGATCGCGGACGTCGAAATCGCCGATCAGCTACTGCTGGCGGCAGCGATGTGCATCGTCTCCGCATGGCTGGCGTGGAAGCTCCACAAGGCGTGCGACGATGTGGAATGCGCCGATACCGAGGGCCTGCCGCCAACGGTGTGAGCGTCTGTTTCAGCGAAACTCAAATAGATGCGGTGCCTCAGCGATACTGAAAACGCCTAGCTTAGCAGCGTTCCGAAGAAGATCAGTCCTCCGACCCAGCCGGTCGCAAACAACCTGAGGTCGTCCAGCCACGCCGGGGATGCTCCGGTTGTGAAAAGCGGTTCGTCCGACGACAGCGCGGTGGCGAGCGGACCGACACGGCGAACGATCAGGGGCGACAAGCGGTTCACACCGCCATTAAGAATTCATTTACCAAGAATTTTCAACCCGCCGCGCCGCGCGTTGGGCGTGCGTCCCGGCACGGGACACGACGCATTCCGGTCGTCTTGTCCGGCAGGCCTGAACGTGATTTCAAATCATTCGGCCGAAAAGTATATTCATTATGAACTTCGAAACGGATTCAATACGTTTCAAAGTAAATCACAATAACAAATTTGCGTTAACTTATTAAGCTCATGATCAATATCTCAATTTGTTCGAAATATTTCGACGGAGAGGGATTATGTCGGATCGGAACAGGAAACGTCCCAGTCGAATGATCTTCATTCACCGTACCGCCATCTTAGCGGTGCTGGCGACCGTAATAACCAACGAGGCCGCCGCGCAGACTGCGCCGCCGGTCGTCAATGTCTGCACGGGCCTGCGTCTCCCCCGCTCCGCAGTCACGGGTTTGTTGGGCCCCGTCGTGAACGGCGTGGTTGCGCCGGTGGAGAATCGGGTCAATTCGATCCTGGGCGTGATCGCTGTCATCCCGATCGTCGGCCAGATTCTGCCGCCGCTCGACATCAATGCCTCCGCCTTGCTGGCGGATGCGGCGGCGGGCGATCCGCTCTCGCTGCAACTATTCGATACGAACGACAATCTGGTCGACACCACGAGCGGCTGCAACATCCAGAGTTCGTCATTGAGCCTGACCCAGGAAGGCGGAATCGAGATCGGCGGCAACCGGATCAGCGGGCTCGGCGCCAACGGCCGGACGGCCTTCGCCGGGGAAGTCGATTCGGTCGCGTTCGGCAACGGCGCGCGTACGGAAACTGCGGCGACCGCCTCCGTCGCGATCGGGAACCAGGCTCAGGTCAGCGTAGCGAACAGCGTCGCGATCGGCGCCGGTTCCGCCGCCACGCGCGGCCCGCAGCTCGCCTATGCCGCGCTCGCGCTCGACACTCCGCAATTCTCGGCCGGCGAATTCTCGGTCGGCACAGTCGGAGCCGAACGCCAGATCACCAATGTCGCGCCTGGATCGGCGCCGACGGATGCCGTCAATGTCGCGCAGCTGCAATCGGTCGTGTCCGGCATAACCGCGCTCGACACCCGTGTGACGACGATCGACAACAGGATTACGACAGTGGACAACCGTGTCACCGTCAACACGACCACTATCGCCAATCACGAGACCCGGATCACCGCACTCGAATCCGATAATGGCGGAGGTAGCGGCGTCCCGGCACCCGGACCGGTGCGCTATGCGGACGCAACTGCGCCCAGCAGCCCCAATGACGGCACGATTACCGACAACGCCACACTTGTCGGCGTATCGGGCGGGCCGGTCGGCCTGCGCAACGTGCGCGCAGGCCAGCTGGCCGCCGATTCAACCGACGCCGTGAATGGGGCGCAACTCCATGCAACCAACTTAGAGGTCGCCCGGAACGCCGCCGACATTCAGACCAACACGACCAGCATCCAGAACAACACCACCCGCATCACCGTGCTGGAGAACAGCGTATCGGGCAGCACGATCAGCCCGATCCAATATTCCAATGCCGACACCCCGAATGTTCCCAACGGCGGCACGGTCACAAACGACGTCACCCTGGTAGGCGCCAATGGCGACCCGGTCGCCATCCACAATGTCGCGGATGGGCACGTCGCCACCGATTCGAGCGATGCGGTGAACGGGCGTCAGCTCCATGCCGTCGCGACTGTCGCCGCCAATTCGGTGCAATATGATGCCGACCGCGGCGCAGTGACCTTTGGCCCCGGCGAGGGCCCGCCCGTCATGCTGCGTAATGTAGCCGCCGGCATCACCGCGACTGATGCGGTCAATGTCGGACAGCTCAACACGGCAATGCAAGGCGCGGTCGCCGAGGCGCAGAGCTATACCGATATGCGTTTCGATCTACTCGGCCGGGACATGACCGCTTTGCGCCGCGACGCCAATGGCGGCATCGCAGGCGCGCTCGCCGCCGCCGCCTTGCCCCAGGCCAGCGATCCGGGCCGGGGCATGGTGGCGATGGGCATGGGCACCTGGCAGGGCCAGGCGGCGGTCGCCGTCGGCCTTTCGAGCCGGCTCGACAATGGCCAGGCCGTCGTTCGCGCCGGTGCCACGGTCGATACACGCGGCCGCGCCGGCGCCAATGCCGGGGTCGGCATTCAGTTCTGAGAACAGTTCTGATCGGGTTTCTGACCGCGCTTGGTCGGAACGGAGGAGGCGTGCCCCACCGCGCCTCCTCCCAACTCTTTTCGCGGCATCACTCGAAATAGTGTGCGGCTCCTGTGCCGATTGACAACCGTTTTTGTTTTGTTCTTCATACGGCATGATTCCCGAACGCATCTCCGCTTCCGTCGCCCGACGTATCGCATTGTCGGCCCAGGGATTCGGGACAGCACGGCCGACACATGTGGATCGCGGCCATCTGCGTCGGACCATAACGCGGCTGGCGCTCCACCAGATCGACAGCGTCAACGTGTGCGCACGCGCCCATTATCTGCCCGCTTTCTCGCGGCTTGGTGGCTATGACCGCACATTCCTCGATGGCGCGGCCTGGGGACCGCGCGGGCAAAGGCGACTGTTCGAATATTGGGCGCACGAGGCCTCGTTGCTGCCGCTGGAACTGCATCCGCTAATGCGCTGGCGCATGGCGCGGGCCGAACGCGGCGAGGCCGGCTGGAAGGGGCTGCGCGTCTTCGCGTCGGAACGCCGCACGGAGGTCGAGACGATCCTCTCGCGTATCCGCGACGAGGGGCCGATGGCGGCGTCCGACTTCGAGCATGGCAAGAGCCGCAGCGGCTGGTGGGAATGGGGCGCGGCCAAGCAGGCGCTGGAATGGCTGTTCTGGTCCGGCCGGATCACCACCGCTACCCGGCGCCGAGGCTTCGCGCGTGTCTACGATCTCGCCGAGCGCGTGATCCCGGCAGCGATACGCGACCTACCGACACCGGATCCCGCCGAAGCGCAGCGCCGGCTAACGGCGATCGCCGCGCGGGCGCTGGGTGTGGCGACGGCAGGCGATCTGCGCGACTATTTCCGGCTGGGGCTGGACGAAAGCCGGGCGGCCATCGCGGCGCTGGTGGAGGACGGCACGCTCCTGCCCGTGACCGTGGCGGGCTGGCGGCAGCCCGCTTATCTCCATGCCGAAGCACGCCGCCCGCGGCGAATCGCTGGCCAAGCGCTGCTTGCCCCGTTCGACCCCCTGATCTGGGAGCGCAGCCGCACAGAGCGCCTGTTCGATTTCCGCTACCGGATCGAAATCTACACGCCGGCGCACAAGCGCCTGCATGGCTATTACGTGCTGCCCTTCCTGATGGACGGCGCGCTGGTCGCCCGCGTCGATCTCAAGAGCGACCGGCGTGGCGGTCGGCTGCTGGTGCAACAGGCCCATCTGGAAACGGACGCACCACCGGAAACGTCCGAGCGGCTGACCGCCGAACTGGCGACAATGGCCGACTGGCTTGGGCTTGATCCACCGCTTCCAGACGGGAAATGATGGGGTCGCGACGGTCTGGACGCTCCGTGCCGAGCAGATAAAGGTCGAGCGTGAGCATGTTTTGACGCTGGCGGTGACCAGGCTGAGGACAAGGACCGGGATCCGGGGAGATTAAGCGGATGACCGATGGTTCGAACGCAAACAAAGAGGGAGCGCGCCCCCCTTCTCCCGGGGGTGATCGCTGGGAGCACCATTTCTGCCCCGGCTGCGGCGCGGCACAGAAGCCGTTCGGGCGTTACCCTTGGTATTTCTGCCGGGACTGCGTCGGCCAGGCCTGCGATCATGCGGGGCGGAAAGTCGTGTTTTCCAACACCACGATCTTCGGTGGACTGACATGGTGGTATGCGGATGATGAAACGCGGCTCGACAGCCATTCCACCATCGTGCTGTGCTTCATCCGCAAGCGGCTGGTCCAGGTTCAGGAGGTGCGGATCGGCGGCGTCGTCGCCGAACCGCTCCCCGGCAGTTGGCTGCCGTCGCAAATCAACGCGGACCGCCTCGCCGATCTGAGAAGCGAGTGGTCGGTCGAACAGGCGCGCAAATGGTTGAAACCCGCAGCGGAGCATCCTGCCCGGCAGTGACGAAGACGGTCTTTCCACGGAGACGAAGGGGGCACGGATGGAAGGGAATGACGATCGGCGCCCGGCAACCGGCACACCGCTCGAATTCGGTGGTCGGGTCAAATCGCGGCTCGTGGATATGCTCATCGTCGCGTTCGGGCTTGCCGGGATGGCCTTCGTCATCGGCGCGCTTGGCCGCGGCCTGCGCCAGACCGATGATCTTTTCCTTCTGTTGCTGGGTACCGGGATGGGCGTGCTGGCCGGTCTGTTCTGGCGGCATCTGCGGAGACCGCACTTCATTCTCTGCGAAGATCGCCTGACCCTTCACGCGCTGCTCACAAGCCGCGTCATCCCTTATGCCGACATTGACGCCATCACCGTCCGCACCCGCTATCGACGGCAGTTTCTCTACAGGCCAGTCAGCCCCTATCCCGAATATATGCGCGAAGACATGCTGGTGCTGAAGATGCGGGGCGGCCTCACGGCATATAAGCGCCTGCCTTATTCCCCTTCCGGCCAACCGATCGCGCATGCCCTGTCCGATCGGACGGGCATTGCATGTCAGCATGTGCAGGACACTCCCCACCCGACGAGCTCTCCGCCGGCCTAGAGAAGAACGAGTCCCGGCGGACGATCCTGATTGTCGGCTGGTCCGATGCGTGCACGTCCGAAGGGAACGGGAGCAATGGCACAGACGGGGATAAAGATGCCCGTTCCCCGTCAGAAACAGGATACGTCCAGCCAGCGATCCAATGCGGCCTTCGTTTCTTCCGCCGATTGCGCGGTGAACACGGGGCCGAGGGCGACGGGAACCCGATCGCTGCCCCCTCTGGCATCGACGCGGCGTATCCACAGAGCGAAGCTGGTGTTCACCAGACCTCTCGGCGTCGGCATCGTGATCGTGTCGATCTCCACGCCTGCGATACCGGCGAGCGGGATGACGCTTTTCGAGCCTGAGGGCCAGAATGTCCTGCGCCGGCGGATCACAAGCCGTGCGCGCCGCCTGTCACCCCGAATCGTGACCGTCTGCAAAGCGCGCAGCAAGAGGATTGCGCCGATCAGGCAGGCGCCGGCGAGGATGTAGGCCACGCCGGTCGAATCCTCCTCATAATCGACCTGCCCGTCCATCTGCGCAATCGCCTGCCGGAGCGCATCGGCCATCTCCCGCTTTTCGGGCCCTTCCAGAAACGGAAATCGCGCGAGAACGCTTTCCCGCGCGGTGCTGATCTCGACCTCGTAGCTGTTGATGAACCCCAGCGTCGTATCGAGCACGACCTCGACACCGGTTATTTCATCCGTGCGGGCACGGAACATTTCCGGCTCCGCGCGGGCGAGGAACGATCTGTCGTATCGCACTTCCCCGTCGGAAACCGACAGGGAATAGCTGTTTCCCAGCACCCACAGAACGATGCCCGCAGCCGCCACCAGCAGCGCGGCGATCGGAACGATCAGGATTCCGCCATAATTGCGAAGCCCGATCACGAGACGATCACGCTCTTCCGCGTCGATCCGGACTTTCATGGCGCCCTCACCACCCTTTCGACCGCGTCACCCGTTCATTGAAAGGCGACGATCATGCCGACGATGGCCGAGACCACGAGGGCGAACGCGGCGATCAGCAACGTCCTGCGCATGACGCCACCGACCAACGCCAGCGCCAGAGCCAGGCGCGCCCTGTCTTTCATTCCTTGTCTCCCCGGACGGCCAAAATTGCTACCGATGATTGTCAGCCCAGAATGTCGGCATGGTTCGCCGCACACTGATCGGCCTGCCCCATCACAACCCTGGCATATTCTTCACGCGTCCCCATGCCTCGGCCATGCACGAACGAGCGCCTGTGGGCATCGAACTCCTCGCCCACCTGGCCGGAGGACAGGCCAAGGGCGGAGCCCAGTTCGGTCGCGCGGGCGCGGAGCCGGTCCGCTTTCTGTTGGCGGGAGGCTTCTTCCGCACGCCGCGCATCCGCGTCCGTTTCGACGGAAGAGACGCGGGTTCGCGATGCCGCCATCGTCGCTCCGCATTCCAGCACGGCGCGATATGTTTGTGAGGCGGAACTGCTGCGGTCATAGCCGCTGCCCGCCGCGGCCGGTGCGGCCGGTGCGGCCGTGTTGCTCTCTTCCGGCCCGCCACATGCGGCCAGACCGGTGGCCAGTGCGAAAAAGGATAGGATTGTGCCCGCTCGTGTCATTTGTATCTCCCTCACTGCGAGGGATTCATGTTCGCTGCGGGAATGCGCGTCATACCCTGGATGGTGTATGCGATGCGCCGAGCGCCGCTTCCAGCACATCGATGACCACGTTCGGCATACTGTGGAGGATGAGTTGCCCCTGATCCTCCACTTCGACGAGACGTGCGCGCCCGTCGAGCCTCCGGACCAGATCGCGCACCGTAGCGATGTCGACGACCGGATCGTGACGGCCGTGAACCAGCGTGACGGGCTGGTCTGACGCATCGACGTCTGCCGACCAGTCCTGCACAACATGATGCGCATCGATCTCGAATGCGCGGTGCCCCTGTGCCACGGTGAATCGATAGCCATTGCGCAGCAACCGGAAGATGTGTGGGCGCAGCGCGACAGCGTGATCGACCGAGGCCGATCTGTAGAGCGCATCCAGAAAGGCGCGGTCGCCCCCGCTGTCGAGCAACGCGATCCCCGCGCGCAGGATGAGCGGCAGCAGGCGCGGCGCGAAGCGGGCGGTGCGGGCGATGATCTGCTGGCGCGGCGTCATCGTGGAGAATTGAGCAGTGTCAATGATCGGTACGCCGCCTGAGACATTGACGACATGCGTTACTCGACTGCCCAGCCGCGCGGCGGCCGCGAACGTGTAGACCGCGCCGGCGCCGAACCCCATCAGGGGGCAGCTTTCGATCCCGAAATGATCCATGATCGCGGCGACGTCGTCCGCGAAACGGACCGAGGCGCCGGCGGGTGGGCCATCCGGCGCGGATTCCCCGAAATTCGGGCGCGCCGGGCAGATCAGGCGGATGCCCCGCGCCGAGACCATGTCCTGCATCTCCGCCGTCAGTTCGCGGCCGTCCATCATCCCATGAATGAAGATGACAGGGCGTCCGCTATCCGGACCGATGGTCATCACGTCGAGCAGACGTCCGCCATCGCGCATGATCGCGGTGAAGGATTTCGGTTGCGAGGCGCTGGATGACACCGGCACTTCGGCCGCCGCATCCACCTGCATCAATGCGGCGATCATCCGGATCAGTTCGGCCTGATTGCGCAATTCCAGCTTGCGCAACAGCGACTTGATCTGGGTCCGGACGGTCTGGTTGGATCGATTTCTGGCGACAGCGATTTGTTCGGCCGACTGGCCTGCGATCACGCCGCGCGCAATATCGCATTCGGCGATCGTCAGGCCGAAAACATCCTTTAGCATTTCCCCGATCCGGTCACTCCAGCGAATATCCGCGATCGAAAGCAGAGCGATGGGTTCGGTCCCATCATCGGACCTGGCCCGACTGAGTGCGACGATCGGCGTCGATCCGTCGCGGGGGAGCTGGATACGCGTCAGAGTGAGGAGACGGCCGGCCGGCGCATCCTCCATCAGCGCCAGCGCCTGACGAATATTGCCAAGCCCCGACGCCTCCAGGCTGAGTTCGGCTATGGTGCCGCCGACGGCAACGCCCAGCAGTTCGAAGGCGCGATCATTCACCGCCACAATCCGGCCCGACCGGTCGACCAGCATCGCCGGCCGTTCCTCGCCTTTCACCAGTGCATCCAGCGAGGGCGATTCCCCGTCGGGCCGCCCCAGCCGTTCTAGGATCATGAAGGCACGGTGGAAGTGTCGCTCGATCTCGTCCGCGTCGGCGAGGGCTTCCATCCCCGCATCTTCGCCCTGCGCATCTCCGGCAGCCGCATCGAGATGCGCCTTCCAGCTGTGCATCAGCTCATCGTAGCGCTTGGGATCGAGCGTGGAGGCATAAACGAGATCGACCAGGTTCGACGGATCGGCTTCCCACTCACCTGCCCTATCCATACTCACTACCCCCTGGCGCAACCTTGCCAACGTCCGCCGACTTCGTGTTCGCGTCCCAGACGGGAACGCGATCCGGCATCGAAGATGATGCCGACGAAAAAACTGTTGCAAGGACGTGTCTGCGCCAAGACGCCGATCATACCGAATACGCCCCCACGTTCCGGTCGTGCGGAAAACGTAACCCACAGTCCGGAATCAGGCAAATCCAAGCATGAATCGGAAATTTTGGATTACCCCAAAGGGGGTATGACGCGCCTTCCCTCCGGCCCGCATCACTGCAACCGCGAACGGGGCGACCCCGTTTCGCAGTGCCATCTCGTGGGGGAAATGGATGCAAGATCACCACACACGATGGCGGGGCGTGATGATCGCCGCGATGCTGGTCACAGCAGCAATCGCAATCTGGCTGTGGCGCGATTCCGGCGGATCGCATCGGCCATCCGACTGTCTCACCGAATATATGGCCGACACCAAAGACGTCCGCATCACATGCCCGTGACCGCATTGCGGCGCTGAGTTGCCCGGCGTTTCACATGCGCCGGTGCTGATGCCCTCACTCACATCCGGGAGAAACGAAGATGAAATACAAGATATTGATCGCGGTCCCGCTTCTGGCTGCGGCCGGGTGCGCTGGAGATCCAACCACCGTGCCCGATCAGGCCGGCTATGACGAAGCGGTGCGCTGTGCCGCGTTTCTCGAGGCGACAGGCGTTCTCTATACGACTCTTGCGGGAGATATGGGGAACGGGCCGGTGGCCGAACGCGCAGCTGCCCGCTCTGCGGCAGGGGCAGCCTATCGTGCCCGGGCGATCAATCTCGGCGCGCCTCTCGCACAGAGCCGTAACAACACGGAGAGCGCCATCGCTGAAGTGGCCGCCAGCATTCAGCAGGAACAAGGCCGGCAACCGTTCATCGAATTTGCAGCCTGGCTCGGCCGTGAGACGGATCGCTGCCCACCGCCGCCGACCGAATGACCCCCCTATCTTTCAATCACATGGAGATGGCGATGCATATGATGGCGAAAGCCGGTCTTGGCGGCCTGGCAGTGATGGTCGCGGCCTGTGGCGGTGGCCGCGGCGAGGAGGACGGGAACGAAACGGCGCCGACGGCGGCTGCTTCCACGCAGTTCGAGGACATTCCCGGCAACCTGCCGATCCATCCCGGCGTCGAGCGTGTCCAGCGCATGAATGGCAGCCCCAGTGCCAGCCGACCGAACGGATCGCGGATCGTGAACTACAACCTCGAAGCAGAACCCCGCGCGGTCATGGATTTCTATGTCGCGGCCATACGGCAGGCCGGTTACAGCGTTCGTCAGCGTTCGGATTACGATATCAACAGCGAACTGAAGATCGATGGCGCGACGGAAGGACTCCACGTCACGGCCCGCCGCGGGCAGGACGGGCGCACCTATGTCCAGATCATCGACTACGCGCCACAATGATAACCATGTGATCGACTGGCAGAGCCGTCTCGAACCGGAGGAGCGCCTGCTGTGGAGCGGGCGCCCCGTCCCTGTAACGCGACCGATTCTGCACCCACCTATGGAGCGCAGCGCGCGCCTCGCGATCAGTCTGCTGTGCGGCGGATTGGGGCTCGCCGCCCTGTTCCTGTTCTTGCCGGCGACGCGGGGTGATCCGCTCTTCATGGCGCCGGTGCTAGCGATGGCGGGCGCCCTGTTCCTGGCCGTCGGGTATGTGAACGGCGGCAAGGTCGTCGTCGATCGCGCGATACTGGCGCGAACCGGTTATGCGCTGACGGACCGACGCGCGATCATCGTCCGCCGGCTGTTTGGTCGCACCTTCGCGTTCAATTATTCGCTCCGAAATATGACGCCGGTCACCTGGAATCGCGCGGTGCCTGGCCATGTCATCTTCTTCTCGCACGATAGCCCATCCTTCCAGCACCTGCCGAGCGGCGGCGTGATGATGGGACACAAACGGAATATCGTCGGCTTCCACTACCTTGCCGACGCCGAGCGCGCCTGGCTGCTGCTCCGCCGCCTCCAGGCCAACGGGGACGGGCGCGAAATCACCCGCTGAGGATTTTGCACCAGAGCCATTGGCAATAACTCCAGCATTCCTGTCGCAAGCAGCTGTTTACGAAGGATGTTTTCGTACGCCCCTAACTGCCCGTCGTGCTGGCCTGACCGCGTCGGTCGGGGCGCACGGCCAGGCCGATCTGCGTCGATGTCATCCCGCCATCCCGGTTCTGGGAATTGACGGTAAGCCGGTGTGCCTCGTCGCGGAAAGTCATCTGGACGGTCGCTTCATTGTCGCGACGCTGCACCAGTTCGAACCCGGCACGCTCGGCCGCCGCAGCATAGAAGTCCGCGACCTGAGTCGGACTGTCCGTCGTCTGGAAGGTCGCGAAGGGCAGCGGTGGCATGCCGCGCGCATAGACCATGTCGCGGATACGCAGCGATTGCGCGCCCGGATATTCGGGCATCCGCCCCGGCATCGCATCGTTCGGCGCGGGCGCATTGCTGTCCGCAGCCTGCGGCGATCCGGCGGTATTGACGTCAGTATTGCCGCCGTCGCCGCATGCACCCGCGGTCAGCAGCAGGGCGATGGCCGACCCGCGCGCGATTCCAATTCGTACAGAATTCATATTCATCAACTCCCCAGCACCTGATGTGTCCGGAGAGGATGGGCAGCGCACACCTCGCCGTCATACCCCGTTGGGGGTAATCGCGCGCGGCGCGGCGCAGATCAGCCTGTGCCCTGCTCGATCGTACTGATCGCGAAACCGACAAGTACGAACAGCAACACGATGCCGGCCAGCAGGCCGAGCATGATCCGGCGCAGCTTCTGCGTTCCGGGATCGCGCGCGACATTGAAATTGGTGATCGTGTGAAAGAGCATGGCGAAGCGCGGCACGCCGGTGCGGTTCGTCAGGTTCGGCGAACGCTGTTCGATCTGGTAGGACAGGACGATCACACCGATCACCAGGCCGATGGCGAGTGGTGCCCAGATCGTCATGTAGAATTGGACCAGTGGAGACATAAGGCGTTCCCGACAAAATGGCTTCAGTCGCGTCGATACGATAGCCCGGTCCAGCCATCATACCCTGCGGAGGGTATGTCGGATCCGGCGGGATCGGTCATGTGTCCGATCATGATCGCACCATCCCGGATCGACATGGAGTGCATATGGACCCATCCGAAGCAACACGGGTCAGCACCGACGCAATCCCCGCGCGCACGATCTATCGCGGCAGGCTTCCCGAGCGAAAGCCTCTCACATGGCTGGGTGTGGGGCTCACGGCGACCTGCGTCGTCGGGCTTTACCTGCGCGGTCCCGAACCGGCCATTCTTGCCGCTTTGTTGCTCTCCCCCATTGCTGTCCTCGCTTATTACATCTTCGTTCTTTGGGGGAGCGGCCGGATCATGCGCGTCGACCTCGCCGATGATCGGCTCATGCTGCACCCCGGTTTGGGCAAACCGCGACAGGTTCGCCTTTCGGATCTCCAAATGTGGGCATTGAAGGATATCGCGGCCTATTCGACGGGCGGCAGCTACAATGCCGCTTTTGATGATCAGGCCGAAACCGGCCTGATCATCCGTAGCCCCGCTCTTGTTGCCCGCGACCGCGAGACGGGCGATCAGATCGCGCTGTTCGTCGATGGCGCGACGTTCGACCTGGCGGTGTTTCGCGCCTTTGCTCCGACGGCTACCGAACAACTGGAACGCCATCGGCGCCGGGCATGAAACCTGACGTGATGGGATCATTCCTCTAATACTTGGCTCTCGGGCACGTTGAGAACACGGATCCGCGCGCCGCGCTGAAGCGCAACGATAAACGCGATCAGGCCTTGCTGCTGTGGCGCAGGCAGGGCAAGCGCGCGGTCGAGCACGACAAGGCAGGCAAGAATGAGGAACACATGATGTCTAAGAAGGTGAAGATCGAACTGAGCGAGGATGAAGCGGAGATCGTGATCGACGCGCTCGAATCCGATCGTGAGGGCTATGTCGAGGCGGCCAAGGAAGCACGCGGCAACACCCGCCGGTCCGAGATGGAGACGTTCACCGAAGCGGCCGAGCGGATCAGCGCGGTCATGGACAAGGTGCGCGCCGCGCTCGGCTGAAACAGTTTCACAGGCTTACCGCGATCGCAGGGCAAAGCCGCACCGCCGATGCGGCGCAAAGCGCCATCTCTTGAGAGGAGCAATGTA
This sequence comes from uncultured Sphingosinicella sp., assembly GCA_964438875.1. Classification (GTDB taxonomy): domain Bacteria; phylum Pseudomonadota; class Alphaproteobacteria; order Sphingomonadales; family Sphingomonadaceae; genus Allosphingosinicella. The sequence continues at coordinate 19,319 of CAYTMM010000034.1, forward strand.
AGAGGTCGTTCGGATATGCTCGCGTGGGCGTATCGGGACGGACCGGATCGCATGCGCGAAGACCAAGGTGCAATCTGGCCAAAAGCGGCAGGACAGCGAACGATATAAGGTGACAGATAACCGATTGCCGCTTTGGATGAAGGCTAGGCCAGAGCGGACGTGCACTCATCGAATGTACGAGTCTGATGATCATTCGTGCCGCTTCGGTTCGAGGAACTGGCGAGCCTCCAGTAAGGAACAATCAGCTGTCTTTCCTTCGGAAGGTTTCGGTGGAGACGCATATGGGCACGAATGTCCTGTGCAACGTCGAACTCCGCCCCTGCCCATACGAACGCGGTGCGTTCGTCCGCTGGCCAGATAACGCTCTTTACGACATCGCCCAGCAACATGGGCGCCGTCTTCCGGTAAAGCCAGCGCAGTTCCATATCAGGCGGCGGATGCAGGGCCTGTCGGTCGTTTTCGTCCTCGACCTCAATGATCACGACACCTTTCGCGTCGTCTGGCATCATTTCCAGCATCCGACCGATAACCGGCAGCGCCGTCTCGTCACCGGCGATTAGATACCAGTCGGCGGGGGACAGGCCCCGTCCGCGTGGCCCGATCATGCCGATCACGTCGCCCGTCTGGGCCTGGCGTGCCCAACGACTGCCGGGCCCGCCATCGCCATGCAGTACGAAATCGATCACCACCCGGCCCGCCCGGTCGTCGATCGCGCGGATCGTGTAGGTGCGATAGACGGGCTTTTCATCCTTCGCTCGCACCCGCGCCTTACCCGTGCGGTTGACCGCCAACCATCGATCGCGCCGTGCGCCCTCCGGCGGGAGCAGCAGTTTGACATGCAGAGCGTCATTGGTGGCGAACCCATCGAGATTGCGTCCGGCGAAGGTGATCCGCCGCATATGCGGCGACAGGTCGCGCACCTCCATCACGCGCAAGGCAGGAAAACCGGCGATGCGCGACTGGAAGAAGCGCTGCGCGGCATAGTAAGCGCGCATCAGCATATCCTGCATCCCAAGTTCAGCCGCACGATCCTCATGCCAGGCGGCAAGCCTGCCGGGTCAGAAGCGCCGTGTGACGGTAGCAACGATCTGCCGGCTCTGGCCGAAGAAACAGCCAACCGGCCCGTTGCAGCGGCCGGCATAGCGCTTGTCGAAGATGTTGCTGCCGTTGATCGCGAAGCGCCAACCCGGAATATCGTAGTGAAGCGTGGCATCGAACAGGGTGGTGGCGGGCGAGACATAGAGTTCCTGGCCGACCGCCGTGCGCTGCACGCCCGGAGAACTGCTCAAGTGACGAATGCCGACGCCGCCGCCGAAGCCGGCCAGCGCGCCGCGCGACAGCGTGTAATCGACGAACAGCGACGCCTTGTGCCGCGGCATCGCCGCCAGCCGCGCGCCTATTTCAGCGGCGTTGTTGCTCTCGGTCACGCGCGCATTGGTGTAGCTGTAGGCGGCGTTGATGCTGAGCTGTTCGCGGATACGCGCGACGAGCTCCAGCTCTACACCTTCGGACACGACCTCACCGGTTTGCACCTGCGCCGTCGGCGGCACGCCGGAGGTCGGATCAAGCGCGCGAGGATCGAGGGTCAGCACGTTGGTCTGCTCGATCCGGAAGGCAGCAGCCGTGGCGAAGATGCGGATGCTGTCGTCAAGCGTGCGGCCGTCATATTTGACGCCCACTTCGATCTGCTCGCCAACGCTGGGCAAGAAGGCGTCGCTGTCGAAGGTCTGGCCGACCACCGGCTGGAACGATGTCGCGTAGCTGATATAGGGCGCGATGCCGCTCTCGGTCACGTAGGTTCCGCCGACGCGCCAGGTGAAGCGATCCTGTTGCGTTTCGGGGAAGGCCGCACCGGCGGCGAAGTTATCGATCTTCAGCCAATCGTGCCGCCCGGACAGGGTCAGGATGAAATTGCCTATATGGGCCTGGTCTTGCAGATAGAGGCCGGTCTGCCGCAGTCGCTGATTGGTGAAATCAAACAGACTGGTGGGTGGCGGGATCGGCACGCTGCTGTAGACCGGGTTGAACAGGTCTATGTCCGTCGCTCCGAGGAAATTGAAAGCAGATTGCTCGCGATAATTGCGATAGTCGAGACCGACGAGGACATTGTGGTCCACCGGTCCGGTCGCGACACGGACGTCGAAGCGGGAGTCGATCGCGAACTGGCTGGTCTCGTCCTGGAACGGAAAATTTGCGCGCGACACGGTCCGGTTGTCCGCGCCCAGCGCCGTTCCGTAGATAATCTGCTGATACTCGTTATAGTCGCTCCACCGGACATTCTGCGTGAAGCGCAGCGCACGCGAGAAGCGATGGGTGAATTCGTAGCCCAGACTCCACTGCTCGCGCCGATAGAAATTGTAGTCGGGCTCGCCAAGATTGACGCCGCGCCGCACCTCGCCGACCGGATTGGGGAAGAGGACGCCGATTGCCGGCAGGAAGCCGTTCGTATCGCCTTCCACCCGGTCCCACTGATACTGGCCGAGCGCGATGATCCGCGTATCCGGCCCGATGTTGAAGGCGATGGCCGGCGCGACATAAGCGCGGCGGGCGTTGACGAAATCGGTCTGGCTGCCCCGGTCGCGATAGAGAGCCGTCAGGCGCGCGCTCACCCCGTCGGTGAGCCGGCCGGTGATGTTGCCGGCCGCCTGCAGGTAATCGTCGGTGCCATATTTGACCTGCACCTCCCCGGATAGCCGGTTCGACGGCCGCCGGCTGGTGAGATTGTAGATACCGCCCGGTGGAGTCGTGCCATAGAGGACACCAGCTGGTCCCTTCAGGATGTCGACCGCGTCGAAACCGTAGAGGTCGATGCCGACATTGGAGATGGTCGAGCTGACCGGCGCCTGCAGGCCATCGATATACTGGACCGGGATGAACCCGCGCAGCGTCAGAAAGTCGAAGCGCAGATCCGGCCCGTAATTCTCGCCGACGATACCGGCGGTGTAGCGCACCGCCTGCTGCACGTCGCCGAAGTTCAGCAGATCGATCTGGTCGCGCGAAATGACGGAGACCGATTGCGGCGTTTCGATCAGCGGCGCGGTGGTCTTGCTCGCCGTGATCGCACCCTGCGGGACGAAACGGCGGGCCGTGACGACGATCAGCCCGTCATCCTGACGGGTTGTTTCGATGCTGGGGGCATTTTCCTCAGCGGGCGGTTCTGTACCAGTTTGTGCCTGGCCAGCGACTGGCGTCAGCATTGCCACGCCGACCATCAGCAGAGACCGGAAATCGAGGATGTCGCCACGGCTAAATCGCATGATACACACTCCCTGAAACGCGAACGCTTGCACCTGTTTTAGAACGCCGCCATTAAGCAATTGCGAATCAGTTGCAATAATATTCTCATGCGCCGCCAGATGTGGGAACAACAATGAGCCATAAGGCTGAGCGGCCAGAAACCTCGGATTGTCCGTCGCGGCCACCGGACAAATGGTCGGCAGGGGCCTTGTTTACGGTTGCGTTTCTGGGCGTGACGGCCGGGGTGCAGATGAGCGACCTTGGCGTCCAGTCGATCTCGCTCTCCGCGATCCAGCGCAGCTTCGGCATTTCCGATGCCACCCTGGGGGCCTTGCAGGGCCTGGCGGGGGTTCTGGTCGGCAGCGCGTTGGCCATTCCGCTCTCGCGCTTTGCCGATCGCTTTTCGCGCAAGCTCGTGCTGCTCTGCCTGATCGCGGCATCGACGGTGATGATGGTGCTGAGCGCCTTCGCGCCGAACTTTCCGCTCTTCTTCATCGGCCGATCCGCAGCCAGCATCACCGAATTCGCGATGGTGCCGCTCGTCTATTCGATGATCCCCGACCTCGCGCCCGAGCGGCACCGCGTGACGGCCAATCTCAGCTTCGCGGCACTGATGGCGGCGGGCGCCAGCGCCGGTTTCTATTTTGGCGGCGCGATCATCGAAACTGCAACGCACTGGCTTCCCTTCGACATGGAACCCTGGCGGAAGGGATTCCTGCTCTTGTCCCTGGCCGGGCCGCTGCTGCTCCTTGTCGGCCTCTTCACGGCGGACCCACCGAGGCGCATCGCAAATGAAAGCGATCGGTCTGCCGCATCGCTTGCGCGTTTCCTGCGCGAACGCTGGCGCGCGGTCGGGTTGTTCGCAGGCGTGGCCGGTTGCCTGCTGGTCGCGGTTCAGGCACTCAACCAGCTCGTCATCATCGCGCTGGAGCGACGCTATGACGCCGCTCCCGCCGAGATCGGCCACACGATGGGCGTGATCGTTCTCGCCACGGCGGTGGGGTGCCTGCCGGTTGCGGGCCTGCTCGATCGCTGGCTGGGCCGGCGCTTCGGACATGCGTCGCGGCCGCTCATCATGGGCTTCGGCGCGGCAGCGGCGATTCCTTTCATACTGATGCTGACCATCGCACCCGCGATCGACCGCGCCTTATGGATGGTCGGCGCCTTCCTTTTTGTCACCTGCACCGCCAACGCCCTCGTTCCGACGATGCTGCAGGATCTCACTCCGGCGACGATCCGTGCGCGCAGCTTCGCGATCTGGAGCTTCGTCGTCTCGGTGTTCAGCGCCTCCGGCCCGCTCGTTGCCGGCACGCTGTCGGAATGGATCTTCCAGCGCCAACTGCTGAACGCGATCGCCGTCACGGCCATACCCGCGCTTGTCATCTCCGCCTATTGCGCGGCCCGCTCATTCATCCGCATCCGCCGCGAGGACAAGGCGGCCACCTAAGCCTTGCCGGCCGCCACGCAGTGCTGCGCGAAGGCCCATAACAGCGCGGCCTGCGCGAAGATGCTGTCTTGGTCGTCACTCGCCTGATGGCCACTCTCGGGATCGAGGTGCAGGATCGCCGGGCTGTCGCTGGTCGAAAGATACCGAAGATTGGCGATCAGCTTCGCAGGCTCCCAATAGGACACCCGGTCGTCCTTCAGGCCCGCCGTGCACAGCAAGGGAGGATAGGCCGCCATGCGAACATTCTCATAGGGAGAGATGGACGCGATATAGTCATAGGCTTCCGGATCGGCGAGCGGATCGCCCCAGTCCGGACGGAACAGCGGCACCAGCGGATGATCGGCATCGCTCATCGTGTTGAGCATATCGACGAACGGCACCTGCGCGATCACCCCGGCCCATAATTCCGGTTCGATGTTCATCGCGCCGCACACCAGCAATCCGCCGGCGGAAATGCCGTGGGCGACGATGCGTCCGGGTTCGGCATGTCCGGTGTCGATCAGATGGCGAGCGCAGGCGATGAAGTCCGTCATCGAGTTGCGCTTCTTCATCCGCCGCCCGTCGAGAAACCAGCTTTGTCCCTTCTCCGCGCCACCCCGGACATGCGCGATGGCGTAGCGGAAGCCCGCATCGACCAAAGCGATGACGGGCACGGAGAAATCTGGCTCCCGGCAATAGCCATAGGCGCCATAGCCGTTGAGCAGCAGCGGCAGCGGTTCGCCCGGCGGCTGATCGCGCCGGGACAGCAAGGTGATCGGCACCGACGCGCCGTCCGGTGCCGGCGCCTCCAGTCGTTCAACCCGATAGGCGTCGGCATCGAAATGACGCAGCACCTCCTGCCCCGCCGTTCGCCGCGCACCGGTCGCGAAGTCCACGTCGATCCAGCGCGGCGGGCTGGCCGGATTCTGGTGCACGATCCGGATCTGCGCAGCGTCGTAATGCTGATCCTGCCCGACCTCGATCGTGTAGGCAGGATCCTCGAACGCGATCGGGATTTCGCGTCCATCAAGGTGGTGAAGGACCAGCCGGAGCAGCCCGCCATGCCGTTCCAGCCGGACCAGCACATCGGCAAAGGGGATCATCCGGACGATCGGCACACCCGGTCGGTGCGGAACCAGTTCCCGCCGCTCTGCGAAACTGACGGGATCGAGCGCCAGCAGCTTGCGATCCACCGCACCGTCCGCATCGGTCAGCATCAGCAGGTCGCCCGCCCATTCGTCGATCCAATAGCGCGTACCGGAACGGCGCGACCGGACGATACGTGGCGGAGCAGTCTCGGCATCGGCGGCGATCAGCCGTACCTCGCTCGTGTCGGGCCCGGCCAGAGTGAGTACGACGAAATTGCCGGCGGCAGTGCGGGCCACCTGCATGAAAATAGCGGGATCCGTTTCCTCATAGACCAATACGGTCTCGCCCGTCGTCACCGCGGTGCGATAAAGGCGCGTCGGCCGGCTATGCGCATCGCGCCAGATCCAGAACAAGTGGGTGGACGACGGCGAGAAGGCGAGCCCACCATAGCCGAATGCATCGTTTTCCGCCGCGATCCGGATCACGCCCGTCGCCATGTCGAAGAGGCAAATGCGGTGGCGATCACCCCCCACAATGTCCTCAGCCCAGGCGAACCAGCGATCGTCCGGGCTGTGCTGGTGGCCGGTCGCCCGATAATAAGCATGGTCGGCCGCGCGCTCCGCTTCGTCGAACAGCAGTTGCTCTTTCCCGTCTGGCGCGGTGCGGATGAACTGGCGATGCGTCGCGCCTGCCGGAAGCCGGCTGCCATAATGCCAGCCTTGCGGACGCAGCGGCGCCGGCTCCTCTATCTCCGGCGCGTGCAGACTCATCCGGTGATGGAAATCGGCGACCGCAGGCGCGAGCGGCGCAAGCATTGAGGCTGCATAAGCCATTTCCGCTTCGATCTGCGCGCGCACCTGAGAAGGCAGCGCTTCGAGCGTACGCGATCCCATCTTCGGAATGAATTTCAGCCAGACGTAGGGATCGGTGCGCGTGCGTCCCAGTTGTTCGATTTCATACGTATCACGCGCGGCTTGGGGCGCGGGAATGGAAGGCCAGAAAACTGTCGATGGAGACCGAGAATCATGTGGCATGGTACGAGCCGGATACCGGCCAGCGCCACAATTCCAAAGGGCCTCTGGTCCAAAGTGCCTCTGGAAGCCGTCACGCTGGTCGTGAAAATCAATATCAATGGCAACAGCCAGATGGTGTATCGACTGATGTTATCGATCGAGACCGAGCACGCACCGTATATCCCGCCAATAGACGGTCTTGTTCCGGGATTTCCGGCCTAGGATGCAGAGGGTGACGCCCTTTTCCTGCAAGTCATAGCGGAACCAGTCGGCGTCGTATCCCCGGTCGGCGAGCAGCCATTGGGCTTTGGGAAGTTCGTCCAGCAGGGCGGCGGCACCGATATAATCGCTCATCTGGCCTGCGGTCATGAAGAGGCTGATTAGGCGACCATTGGCAGCCGTCACGACATGAAGCTTGGTGTTCATGCCGCCTTTCGTGCGGCCGATCAGGCGACCCGCATCCCCTTTTTTACCCGCAGGCTGGAAGCCGTGCGGTGCGCCTTGAGGTAGGTCGCGTCGATCATGATCGTCTTGCGCTCCGCAGCCAGGGGCTTGCCGTGGTTCTTCGGAAAATACGGCTCAAGCCGTGCCATCTGCTCGTCGGTTGCCAGCACAGGTCGTTCGAAGCCAGTCTCCTCAAGGAGACTGAATCAGTTTATGCCAACCACATCAATGGATCCTGAGCCTAGGATGAGCCTAGGAAAGGTTGGTGGAGCCGAGGGGGATCGAACCCCTGACCTTCGCAATGCCATTGCGACGCTCTCCCAGCTGAGCTACGGCCCCGAACCTTTTCTCGCCGGGTCTGGGCGACCCGGGTGAGCGGCGCATTTAAGGGAGGCGCCGCCCGGTGGCAAGGGCTGTTGCACCCCTGCCCGCTCCCGACCCGGAACTAGCTTTCGTCGTCGCCGTCGCCAGTCTTGGCCACGCCGATATCGTCGTCGCCACCCAGATCGACCTCGTCGTCCGGATTCTCCTCGGCATCCTCGTCGACATCAAGGTCCAGATCGTCATCGGCCGCGAGATCCGCGTCCTTCTTCTCGGCCTCCTCTTCGGGCTTGGCCGATTCGAAGGGCAGCGGCTGTTTCGATTTCAGCACCGGTTCGGGCTGCCACACGACGCCACAGGAAATGCAATGGACGGGATCGTCCTTGCCGAGATCGTAGAAGCGGGTGCCGCATTTGGGACAGGTCCGCTTGGTGCCCCATTCAGGCTTCACCATGGGTGAAAGTCTCCGTCAGAAGAATAGAAAGGCGGGCGTCCGGCCACGCGGGTGGACGCCGATCGGCGGGCGCCTTGCCACATGGCCAGTCGGCTGTCAAAGCCCGAACATGAACAACGCTTCCGGTTCCTTTTTCTCCGACCACGCATTGGCACCCCTATGATCATCGCCGTCGACGGACCCGCCGCCAGTGGCAAAGGCACGATCGCCAGGGCGATCGCCCGCCATCTTGGCCTTCCCCATATGGACACAGGCCTGCTTTATCGGGCGGTGGCGCTCAATCTGCTCCAGACCGGGGGCGATCCCGACAGCGAATTCACCGCCACGCGCGCCACCGCGATCGAGCAGATCAATTTCGACGATCCCGAGCTCAGGAGCGAGACGGTAGGTGGCATCGCCTCGCGCATTTCCACCTATCCCCATGTCCGCCAGGCGCTGCTGGAACGCCAGCAGCGTTTCGCAAACCAGCCGGTCGGCGCGGTGCTGGACGGGCGGGATATCGGCACAGTGATCGCGCCGGACGCCGATGTGAAGCTCTTCGTCACCGCCAGCCCGGAGATCCGCGCCGAGCGCCGTTTCGCGGAGTTGAAGCGGCTTGGCCTCAACGTCCACCTGGCTGACGTACTCGCCGACATCCACGCCCGCGACGACCGCGATACCGGGCGTGGCGCGGCACCGCTCCGGCAAGCCGATGACGCGGTCCTGATTGACACCAGCAACATGACGATCGAGCAGGCAACCGCTGCGGCGCTGGCTGTGGTGGAAACACATCGTCGGGGTTGAGCCGCCGCCGCTTGCCCCCTTCCCCCTTCTCCCCTATATGCGCGCCCGTCCGGCGGGTGGTGGATGCCCGCGGGAGCCAGAACAGGGCAGCGCGTTTGGGCGGGCATCGGGCCGTGCCTCGACGCGCCTTTTGCCTTTTTCGGGTTTCCGCATGTCCACATGTCCGGCGGGCGCCGATGCGGCATGGGGCCGCTTCGGCATGCTGGTTCGAAAGACCGGGGGAACCAACCCCCAGGCCGGCAAAAACGTCAATGAAGGAACTCTGAGTCCATGGCCACCACGGCAAACCCGACCCGCGACGATTTCGCGGCACTGCTCAACGAATCGCTGGGCGGCGAAAATGAAAGCTTCGAAGGCCGCGTCGTCATCGGCACGGTTACAGGCATCGAGAACGACCTCGCCGTCATCGATGTCGGCCTCAAGAGCGAAGGCCGCGTGCCGCTGCGCGAATTCGCCGCTCCGGGTCAGAAGGCCGAGCTGAAGATCGGCGATCAGGTCGAAGTCTATGTCGACCGTATCGAGAACACCCACGGCGAAGCGATGCTGTCGCGCGACCGCGCCCGCCGCGAAGCCGCCTGGGACAAGCTGGAAGGCGAATATAGCGCCGGCAATCGCGTCGACGGCGTGATCTTCGGCCGCGTCAAGGGCGGCTTCACCGTCGACCTGGGCGGTGCGGTGGCCTTCCTGCCGGGTAGCCAGGTGGATATCCGCCCGGTCCGCGACGTCACCCCGCTGATGGACATCGCCCAGCCTTTCCAGATCCTGAAGATGGACCGCCGCCGCGGCAATATCGTCGTGTCGCGCCGCGCCATCCTCGAAGAGACCCGCGCCGAGCAGCGTTCGGGCCTGATCCAGAGCCTGACCGAAGGCCAGGTCGTGGACGGCGTCGTCAAGAACATCACCGATTACGGCGCCTTCGTGGACCTGGGCGGCATCGACGGCCTGCTCCATGTCACCGACATCAGCTACAAGCGCGTCGGCCATCCGAGCGAGGTGCTGGAAATCGGCCAGACCGTGAAGGTCCAGATCGTCCGCATCAACCGCGAGACGCAGCGCATCAGCCTCGGCATGAAGCAGCTCGAGAGCGATCCGTGGGAAGGCGCCGGCGCCAAATATCCGGTCGGCGGCGTGTTCACCGGCCGCGTGACCAACATCACCGAATACGGCGCCTTCGTGGAGCTGGAAGCGGGCATCGAAGGCCTCGTCCACGTGTCCGAGATGAGCTGGACCAAGAAGAACGTCCATCCGGGCAAGATCGTTTCCACCTCGCAGGAGGTCGAGGTCGCCGTGATCGAGGTGGACGAAGAGAAGCGTCGGATCAGCCTCGGTCTCAAGCAGGCGCAGGCCAATCCCTGGGCCGCCTTCGCGGACAAGCACCCGGTCGGCACCGAAGTCGAGGGCGAGGTCAAGAACGCCACCGAATTCGGCCTGTTCATCGGCCTGGACGGCGACGTGGACGGCATGGTTCACATGTCCGACATCGCCTGGGGCGTTTCGGGCGAGGACGCGCTCAACTTGCATCACAAGGGCGAGATGGTGAAGGCCGTCGTGCTCGACGTCGATGTCGAGAAGGAGCGTATCAGCCTCGGCATGAAGCAGCTCGAGCGCGGCGGCGTTGCGACGGGCGCGACGGCGGGCGCCGGCGGCGTTTCGAAGAATGACGTCGTCACCGTTACGGTGCTCGACGTGCGCGACGGGGGCCTCGAGGTCCAGATCGGCGACGACGGAGCCACCGGCTTCATCAAGCGCACCGATCTTGGCCGCGACCGCGACGAGCAGCGTCCGGAGCGCTTCCAGAACGGTCAGAAGCTCGATGCGATGGTGATCGGTTTCGACCGGTCCAAGAAGCCGAACTTCTCGATCAAGGCGCTCCAGATCGCCGAGGAGAAGCAGGCGGTTGCCCAGTACGGTTCGTCCGACTCCGGCGCGAGCCTCGGCGACATCCTGGGCGAAGCGCTCAAGCAGAAGCAGGGCTGATCCGGATCGAAGGACGGCCGGGCGGACGGGCATTTCCGAACGTCCGGCCGACCTTCTCCGTTAGTCCATTTGAATTGCTCGGAATTTCCTTGCACCGACGCCTTGCTTTTTGCGATCGTCGGTGCGAGTAATTCGAGTCGTACGGTCGCTTCGGGGGTTGCGACTGGCTCCGGCGGGTTTTCCGGACCGCGTCTCGTCGAACAGGGGGGAAATCGTGATCCGATCCGAACTCGTGCAGAAGCTGTGCGCCGATCATCCTGATCTCACGCTCAAGGAAATCGAGCGCGTCGTCAGCGCCTTCTACGAAGCGATCATCGCGCAGCTCCAGAGCGACGGACGGGTGGAACTGCGCGGCTTCGGCGCGTTTTCCACCCGTGGCCGCGACGCACGCAAGGGACGTAATCCACGCACCGGAGAAGCTGTGGACGTGGATGCCAAGCGCGTGCCTTATTTTAAGCCCGGCAAGGAAATGCGCGAACGGCTGAACGTCTGACGTTCGATCGTTCCAAAACAAGGGGCCGTTGACTGGGCCGCGCGGTACGGCCACCCCTTCTCCTGCGCGAACGTGGCGGAATCGGTAGACGCTGGAGACTTAAAATCTTCTGCCCCCAGGGCG
>CAYTMM010000035.1:0-23376 GCA_964438875.1 uncultured Sphingosinicella sp.
TTGAGCAAGGTGGATTTGCCGCAGCCCGACGGCCCCATGATCGCGACGAACTCTCCATCGGCGACGTCGAGAAAAATGCCGTCGAGCGCGGTCGTTTCGACCATATCGGTGCGGTACACCCGCGACAGTTCACGCATGCTCAGCATCTTCTTCTCCTTCAGTTTCCGCTCAGGGCCAGCCGATCGCGTTCGGCGAAGCCGGTATAGGGGGAGGTGATGACGCGCTCGCCGGCATCCAGCCCGTCGAGCACTTCGATCTGTTCGGTGTTGCGGCGACCGAGGCGGACCTGCCGCTTCACCGCGCTGCGGCCGTCGGGCGTGACCACGAACACCCAGTTGCCGCCGGTCTCGTTGTAGAAGGCGCCGTTGGGGATGATCCGGGCCGGCGCGGGATCGCCCAATGTCAGGCGGACCTGGACGGTCTGGCCGCGCTGCAGATTGGCGGGCTCGGCGCCGACGAATTCGAGATCGATCTCGAACGTCCCGTTGCGGACCTGCGGATAGATCTTGCTGACCCGCATCCGGGCCTGCTGGCCGGCAACTTCCGCATTGGCGGTCTGTCCTTCGGCGACGCGGCCGAGATAGAATTCGTCGACCTGGGCACGCAGCTTGTTGCGCCCCGCGCTGTCGATCTGCCCCAGCCGCTCGCCCCGGTTCAGCGACTGGCCGATCTGGATCGAGAAGGCCGTGATCTGTCCGGCGACAGGGGCGCGCAGGTTCAGCGAATCAAGGCTGGCGCGGGCGATCTCCAGGCTGGCGTTGAGGCCCGAGGCGGAGGCACGCAGCTGCGCGAGCTGGCTGGACTGGAGTCGCTCGTCCTCGACCCGCTGGCGGCGTAGCACATCGGCGCGGCGGCGATTGGCTTCATAGGTGTCGCGGCTGTCGGCGATCACCCGGCCGGAGACGAAGCCGCGCTCGGCGAGCGGGCGCTGGATTTCATACTGCCGCCGGGCGGTCTGGGCGGCGAGGTCGGCCTCGATCAGCGCACGCTCGTTGGCGAGCCGCGTCTGGTTGAGCGCGAGCTCCTGGCTGCGCATTGAGTTGATCTGCTGCGTCACCTCGGTCTGCCGGGCGAGCACGTTGAGCTGGAGATTGGGATTGGAGAGCACGGCGAGGAGCTGGCCTTCCTGGACCATCGCGCCGTCCTCGATCAGCACCTGTTCGACTCGGCCACCTTCGACCGCGTCGAGAAACACCGTGACAAGCGGCTCGACCCGCGCACGCAATGGCAGGAAATCGTCGTAGCGACCCTCGGCGACGGTCGAGATGGTGACGCGCGAAGCGTCGATCGTCTGGCTGTTGGCGGCGGGCATGAAGGCGTAGACGAGGCCCACGGCCAGCAGCAGCGCCGCGACACCGATCGCCGCCTTGATCCGGACCGGAAGACCGCGCGGCGCGATGACCTTGTCCATGCCGCCGCCGCTTTGCGGCTTATGCTCGTCCCTGGCCATCACCACAACGCTCATTCATCCATGTCCTTTTTGCGAGACGGCGGCGGATATTGTCCGATTCCGAACGCGAACTGTCCGCCGCCGTACAGTCCGGTCGCCTCATGCGAACGGCAGCGCAGTGAAGGTGATGAAGCCGGTCAGCATCATCGCCAGTGTGAATCCGAAGGTTTCGACCCGTGCCATCTTTCTTTCCTTGCAGTTGTGCTTCCCCTGCGCCGTCAGGATCAGCATGAGCTGTGCCAGGCCCGGAAAATGGCTGATTTCCGTGATTTATTTACGCCGCGGGTTATTGATGCGCCCGAATTTCTGTCCGCATGCGAACATCCTTGTCCGCAGCCGGACGTCCGCAAGCGCGGCGCTGGCACGAATATTGATTGTCCGGTATCCCGCCATACGGGAGGATAGATGTGAGCCAGACCAGGCGTTTCGGACGCTGCATCATCATCGACGACGACGAGGATATCCTGATGTCCGCGCGACTGCTGCTGCGCGACCTGTTCCGCGAGGTGCTGAGCTATCAGGCGCCGGAATCAGCGATGCAGGCGATGGACGAGGAACTGCCCGATGTCATCCTGCTCGACGCCAATTTCGGGCGCGGCGCGACCAATGCGGCGGAAGGATTCCACTGGCTGTCCGAAATCCTGAAGCGTGATCCCGATGCGGTCGTGCTGATGATCACCGCCCATGCGGGCATCTCTGTCGCGGTCGAAGCGATGAAGCGCGGCGCGACCGATTTCGTGTCCAAGCCCTGGTCGAATGAGCGGCTGCTCGCCACGGTGCGCACCGCCGCCGCCTTGCGCACCTCGCGCGGGCAGGTGGAGACCGAGCGCAAGCGTTCGGCGGCGATCGCGGCGCCGGCGGCCGGCGGCGAGACGCCGCTGCTTGGCAATGCGCCGGCGATGGCGCGCGTCCACTCGCTAATCCAGCGTGCCGCACCGACCGAGGCGAATGTGCTGATCCTGGGCGAGAACGGCACCGGCAAGGAGCTGGTCGCCCGCGCGCTGCACGCCCAGTCGCGCCGCGCCGACCGGGTGCTCGTGTCGGTCGATCTGGGGGCGGTGGCCGAAAGCCTGTTCGAAAGCGAGCTGTTCGGTCATATGAAGGGCGCCTTCACCGATGCGCAGAGCGACCGGATCGGACGGATGCAGGCGGCCGATGGCGGCACACTCTTTCTCGACGAAATCGGCAATCTGCCGCTCCATCTCCAGCCCAAGCTGTTGACCGCGCTGGAACAGCGGCAGATCGTTCCGGTCGGCGGCAACAAGCCGGTGCCGATCGACATCCGCGTGATCGCGGCGACCAATGTGAGCGTCGATCAACTCGGCGACGAAAGCCGCTTTCGGCAGGATCTGCTGTTCCGGCTGAACACAGTGGAGATCGAGCTGCCGCCCTTGCGCGAGCGGCGCGAGGACATATTGATGCTCGTCGAGCATTTCGCCGGCCTCTACGCGAAGAAATATGGCAAGCCGGTGCGCGATATCCCGTCCCATGTCGCCGATGCGCTCGCCGATTATGACTGGCCGGGCAATGTTCGCGCGCTGCGCCATGCCGCCGAACGGGCGGTGATCCTGGCCGATGGCGACAGCTTCACCGCCGACGATTTCTCGCTGTCGCGCGCTGCGGCGGCGGTTCGCGCCACAGCGCCGGCGCCGCAGCCGGTGGACGCTGGACGGCGCGAAGATCTCAATCTCGAGCGCAACGAGAAGGCGATGGTCGAGCAGGCGCTGAAGAAGCACAGCTACAACATCTCGCTGGCCGCCACCGAACTCGGCCTCACCCGCGCCTCGCTCTACCGGCGTATGGAGAAGCACGGTCTCTAGGCTTCGCTTTCAGCATCGCTTCATGCTTGGCCTGCTGTGGCGGTTGGCATTGTTGCTCGCCGCCGTCTTCGCTTTCGTGGCGGCGCTGGCGCGGCCGGACCTGGGGGCGGCGAAGATCGTCGCCGGGCTGCTCGTGATCGGCGCTGCGGCGATGCTGTGGCGGCATGTCCAGCGCACCAACCGGGAGCTGGCGCGCTTCATCGACGCGGTGAAGTTCGGCGATTTCAGCCAGGGCTTCGCCCATCGCGGTGACGGTAGTGGCTTCACCGAACTGGGCGCCGCGCTCGACGAGGCGCTGAAGCGGCTGCGCGACGACAAGCACAAGCTGATCGACGCCAACCGTTTCTACGAGGCGGTGCTGGACGACGCGCCAACCGCTTTGCTCACCGTGGACAGCGACGGCAAGGTGGAGCTGGCCAACAAGGCGGCGCGCCGGTTGCTGGTCCGCCACCAGGGTGTCCGGATCGAGGATTTCCGCGAATATGGCGAGGCGTTCGCCCAGGCGCTGGAGGGCGGCGCGGTCAAGCGGCCCCGGCTGGTGCCGCTGCTCAGCGACGGCGTGCCGCAGACCATGCTGGTGAGCGCGGCGGTGGTACACCGGCTGGGCGGGCTGGTCCGGGTCGTGGCGGTGCAGCCGATCCAGGGCGAATTGAACGCGATCGAGATCGCTGCGCAGAGCGACCTCATCCGCGTGCTCACCCATGAGATCATGAATTCGATGACGCCGGTCACTTCGCTCGCCCACAGCGCTGCGGGGTTGATGCGGAGCGCGGACAAGGGCGGCGACGCCGACATTGCCGATGCCCGCGTGGCGGTCGAGACGCTGGCGCGGCGGGCGGACGGCGTGATGAGCTTCGTCGAAAGCTACCGCCAGATCAGCCGCGCGCCCGAGGTGCGGCGCCGCGCGATCGACATCCTCGCTTGGGCCGGGGAACTGGACGCCATCTTTCATGCGGCTGACGGGACGGAGGGGATCGCCTTCGAGGCGCGGGTCGAGGAGGCGCTGCCGCCGCTCGACGCCGATCCGGACCTGATGAGCCAGGTGCTCATCAACCTCCTGCGCAACGCCGCCGATGCAGCGCGCGACCATGCCGGGGCGCCGCGCGTCACCCTGACCTTCGCCCGCACCGGATCGGGACGGACGCGGATCGAGGTGGAGGACAATGGCCCCGGCGTGCCCGAAGGGTTGCGGCAGGACATCTTCCTGCCCTTCTTCACCACCAAGGCGAAGGGGACCGGGGTGGGGCTCAGCCTGGCGCGGCAGATCGTACTCGCCCATCGTGGCTCGATCACAATCGACAGCGGCGCCGAGGGCGGCGCCTTGTTCCGGATCGTGATCTAGAGCCGCTTTCAGTTTCGCTGAATCAACACCGCCTCTGGTTCAGCCTTGCTGAAACAAACCCTAGGCACTCGCCAGCCGCCGCGCGATGCGGTCGGCCTGAATGCGGATGTCGGGAACCGCGATACATTCCCAGAAAGTGCCGCGCGTGACCGGGCCGATGACCGAAAGGCTGTCCGAGACATTCCCATGCGCATCGATCGCCGCACAGGCCGGATCGACATCGAGCCCGATGCGCAGTGGATCGAGCCGCAGCCGTCCCGATGCGAGCAGCGCGGACAGCAGCGGATCGCCGGCGCGGGAAATATCCATTTCCGGCCCGGTGCAATTGATCAGGCGCGCGACGCGCAGGCGCTGCACATCCCCGGCGCCACGCGGGCGATACGCGACGATGGCGGCATCGCCATCCGCCTGCGCGGACATGATCTTGCCCGCGATCGCCTGCAAGCGTCCGTCCGCCTGCATGGCCTCGATTGTCGCGCCGATCTCCGGCGCGATCCGGTGGCGGTGCACCTCCCACCAGGGGCGCAGGTGACGCAGGAAACGGCGCCGTTCCTCGCGGCCTGCGGCCATCCATAAATCCTGCGTGACCGATCGCAATGCGTGAACCGCCCCGCGCCAGCCGATCTCACCACCGCACGCCCGGACCTGGCGAAGCAGGGCGGAGCAGGTGGCCGGCAGGCCGGTCGCCGGAGCGACATCCTCCTCGCGCGGCCCGTGGGATCGGGGCAGCAGGCCGCGCCGCGACAGCGCGACGATGCGCCCGCCGAAGCCCGACGTCTCCAGCGTTATCGCGACGTCGACGGCGGTGAGGCCGGTGCCGACCAGCAGGATCGTGTCGTTTTCGCCCAGCCCCGCAAGCATGTCGCCTGCCCAGGGATCGCCGACCCAGAAGGCGCCGAGCGCAGCGGGGTCGATACCGGGCGGCGTGGCGGGCGGGAAATTGCCGGGCGCGAGGATGACCGCATCGGCATCGATCCGGCGGCCGTCCGCCAGAATGACGGTCTCGCCCGGCGCCACATCGACGGCCTCTCCCCGGACGATCTCCAGCCGTTCGCCCACGTCCGCGACCAGGCCGGCCAGATAGGCGCCATAGTCCATGCGCGGCGCGAAGCCCTCCTCATGGCCGCCGCGCGCTTCGAACCAGCGGGCGAAATGGCCCGGATCGTCGACGAAGGGCGACATGCGCCGCGCGTGGACGTTGAGCAGATGCTCCCCGCGCGTGGTGGAATAGGCCACGCCCCGGCCGGGTGTACGGGCGCGCTCGATCAGGGTGACGCGGCCGGTCCCGGCCTTCAGCAGCTGCAGCGCCTGGATCGCGCCCGACGCGCCGGCGCCGACGACGGCGACATGGGCCGCGCTCATGCGATCTCCCGTTCGACAGGGTGGTCGATCCGCACCGGATCGGCGAGGTTCAGGCCGTCCAGGATGCGTGCAGTTTCATCCCTGACCCGCAGCATGGCGCGGTGCAATCGGCACTTGTCTTCCGAAATGCAATTCTCGCACTTTTCATAGGCGAGACGGCTGGCGCAGGGCAGCAGGCCGAGCGAACCGCGCGTCAGCCGGACGATCTCGCCATAGCTGATCTCCTCCGGCTGCCGGGCGAGCCAATAGCCGCCTTCGCGCCCGCGCATCGTTTCAACCAGGCCGGCGCGCCGCATCTGGGAGAGGATCACGGTGAGGAATTTGGGCGGCAGATTCTGCGCGCGGGCGATCTCGCTCAACTGGACCGGCCCTTCTCCGAAGCGATCGGCAAGGTGCAGGAGCGCCCGTATTGTGTACCGCGTCCGTTGAGAAAGCATGAGCCCCAAATGGACCCGAAGACCATGGAAGACAACGGGCCTGCACCCGAGTGGATCAATTCCCGTCTAGACTGTGTCCTTGCTGCCCATGTCGTCGCCAGTGCGAGACGGCGCGCAGGCTCATCATCGCCAGCCGGATCTCCTGCAGGAACAGGATGAGGCCGGCAATCAGCAGGCCCATCGCGACGATGAACAGGGTGGCGATGATTCGCGCCGCACCTGCCCGGGTCGGCTCGGCGAGGAACAGGACGGCGACGACGACGCACACGAACAGGGCGCTGGCGGTACAGCAGATGATCGCGAGATTCGCCGCCTTGATCCGGCGCGTCAGCAAGCGGAGCTCGAGCTCCGCCTCTTCGCGCTCCACCGGATCGAGCGAGGCGGAGGCGGCATTCAGGCTTCGCGCGCGATCGACGACCCGGGCAAGACGGCTGGCGAGCACGTTGAGGATCGCGCCGACACCGGCGAGAAGGAAGACCGGCGCGACCGCGAGCTGGATCTGCTGGGCGATGGCGGAAACCGCCGGATCGTGGAGGATGGGATCGGTCATGGTGCCTCCGGCCGTTCGATCCGCGCGCGCCAGGTGCGGATGAAATCATAGGCGCCGCGGCATTCGCTCATCTCTTCCCGCAGGACGAGCCGGAAACGCACGCCGTCCCAGGCATATTGGGACCGCACGCCGCAATCGCCGAGCCCCCGGCCATGCGCGGCCTCGGTGAGTAGGGCGATATCGCTGTTCCATTCGGCATTGATCAGGCGCGGCCGTTCGCCTTCGTCGAAACCGGTGGGTGCATCGAACTCGACCGGACGGAAGATGATGCGCTCACCCTGCTGCTCGACCACCAGCGGCACCGTGCTGACATTATAGGCGCCGCTGCCGCAGGAGAGCAAAGCGAGCGTCTTGCCGGGCTCGAGCGGGCTGGTCTCGAGCAGTTCGGGACCGCCGACATCATTGATCTCGCAGCCGAGCTGGCGCCGCATCCGCTGGCGCGCAGGCGTGTCGATCGCGATCACTTCGTAACGCGGCCGCGGAGCTGCCCGGACCACCGGCACGGCCGGCGGCGCGGGTACCGCGTCGGCGCCGCGCGATCCGGGCCGGACGAGCGCCGTCTCGGTCTCGAGCCGTCCCTGCACATCGTCGATATGGCGCAGCGCCGCGCTGGCGCCGTCGAGCGACACCGCGCCCAGTTGCGCGCCATCGGCGCCGATCGCCTGCAGCCGCCGACCCTCACGCAATGCATCGATCAGTTCCGTTGTGTCTGCGGGATGGACGATCACGCACTCCCGCGCCGCGATGATCCGCGCGCGCAGCCGTCGGCCGTCGGCAACGAGCGCCGCGCCGCACAGGTCGGCATGCGCCTCGATCGTGATCACCGGTTCGTCCTCGCCCGCCGGGCCGCGGCGGAGATGGAGCGTCATCGCCCCGTCCGCCTCGTCCTCGAAGCTGGCCAGCGCCACGGCATGACAGGCATGGCCATTGTCGCAGCCGGCGACCCAGTTCTGGAAGGTCCGCAATTCACCGGGCTGTCCGGCGGCCTGCAGTGCGAGGGCGAGGAGGAGCGAGGTCATTACGGCAGCCTATCGCGCTTCGCGATCCGGCGAAAGCGGCCGGTGACGGCATTGCCCGCATGGCATGGCATCGCTAGATGCGAGGCCTATCCTTGGGAGAAACTGATGGCACTGGCTCTGTTCGGCGTCGCGGATCTGCTGCTTCGCGTGCTGATGTACATCATTGTCGCGCAGGCGATCCTGTCCTGGCTCGTCGCCTTCAACGTGATCAACACCTATAATGATTTCGTGCGCGCCTTCCTGAACGCGCTCGATCGGATCACCGCGCCGATCTATCGGCCGATCCGCAAGATCCTGCCCGATTTCGGCGGGCTGGATTTCTCGCCGATCGTCGTGCTGCTGCTGATCTACGTGCTGCGCATTCTGCTGGCCGGGCTCGCGGCCGACGTCGCGCTCGCGGGATAAGCGCATGAGCGCTGCGATCATCGATGGAAAGGCCTTCGCGGAAGGGCTGCGCGCCCGGGTCGGCGTAGACGCGGCTGCCTTCGCCGGGCGCAGCGGGCGCCCAGCCGGGCTCGCGGTCGTGCTGGTCGGCGAAGACCCGGCGAGCCAGGTCTATGTCCGGTCCAAGGGCAAGGCGACGCTCGCTGCGAACATGGCGAGCTTCGAGCACAGGCTGCCCGCCGATACGGGGCAGGATGACTTGCTGGCCCTGGTCGCGCAGCTCAACGCGGACGACACGGTGGACGGCATCCTCGTGCAGCTCCCCCTGCCCGCCCAGATTGACGAGAAAGCGGTGATCGACGCGATCGACCCGGCCAAGGACGTGGACGGATTTCATATCCTCAATGCCGGCCGGCTGGCCGTGGGTGAAGAGGCGATGGTGGCCTGCACGCCCTTGGGCTGCCTGATGCTGCTCAAGGATCGGCTGGGCGACCTCACCGGTCTGGAGGCTGTGGTGATCGGCCGCTCCAACATCGTCGGCAAGCCGATGGCACAGCTTTTGCTCAAGGAAAGCTGCACCGTCACGGTCGCACACAGCCGCACCCGCGATCTGCCGGGCGTGGTGCGCCGCGCCGACATCGTCGTCGCGGCCGTCGGCCGACCGGAGATGGTGACGGGCGACTGGCTGAAGCCGGGCGCGACCGTCATTGATGTCGGCATCAACCGTGTCGACGCGCCGGGCGGCAAGACCCGGCTCGTCGGCGATGTCGATTTCGTCAGTGCCGCCGAAGTGGCGAGCGCGATCACGCCGGTGCCGGGCGGGGTGGGCCCGATGACGATCGCCGTGCTGCTGCGCAATACCCTGGTCGCGGCCCATGCGCGGGCCGGGCTGCCGCCGCCGGAGGGCCTGTGACGGAGCTCTTCATCTCCGCCTTCGTCACCTTCTTCGTGGTGATCGATCCGCCGGGCTGCGCGCCGATCTTCGCCAGCCTGACGACCGAGGCCGAGGCCCGGCACCGCCGCGCCATGGCGATCCGCGCCGTGCTGGTCGCGACCGGCATCCTGCTCTTCTTCGGCTTGCTCGGCGAGGATCTGCTGCGCGTGCTGGGCATCAGCCTGGACGCCTTTCGCATCGCCGGCGGCATCATGCTGTTCCTGATCGCGATCGACATGGTGTTCGAAAAGCGCACCGAGCGGCGCGAGAACCGGGCGCAGGAGGTGAGCGCCAGCGAGGTCAACGACGTCTCCGTCTTCCCGATGGCGATCCCGATGATCGCTGGGCCGGGATCGATCGCGTCGATCATGCTGCTCATGGCGCGGACCGAAGGGACCGCGCAATCGCTGGTCGTGTTCGGCGCACTGGCGGCGACACTGGCGTTGACTCTGATCGCGCTGCTCGCCGCCGGGCCGCTGATGCGCCTGCTGGGTCACAAGATGGAAGCGATGATCACCCGGCTGCTCGGCGTGATCCTCGCTGCGCTCGCCACTCAGTTCGTGATCGACGGGATCGAGCGCAGCTTCAGTTTGTGAGGTTTTTTGAGTGGCCGGTGCCGATTCCCTTCAGTCAGTCACCCGCCACATTTTGTAGGGTGAGCTTTCAGGCAAGGGCACGGGCGTCAGCCAGCCCGGCGCCTGCCCCCGCGCCAGCCGGGCGTAGAAGCCGGCCGGCGCTTCGGAGCTGTAGATCGTCGATTCCGACATGTTCGGGCAGATCAGCACATAATCCACGGCATAGCGCCCGATCGTGGCGCGGGCATTGGCCTCGTCCCCGCGCCAGGCTTGCATCACGTCGATGATCGCTTGCGCATTGCGGTGGTAGGGGCCGGCGAGGGCATTGTGATGGGTCGTTGTGATAAGCCGCGGGCCGAGATCGACGAAGGTGAGGACGGTGCCTTTCGGCTGACGTCCGACCGGGGCGAGTGACGCCAGGGTCGGGCAGCGCGCATTGGCGAGATTCACGTTGCGCCGATAATCGGTGAGCTCGCGGGGGAAAAGACTGGCCATGACGCCTGTCGCGAAGCCGGAAACAAGGACCAGTGCGATGGCGATGCCGAGCACGCGCACGATCATGGATTTCTGCCCGTGCAGCCAGACGAGGACTGCCCAGGTCAGCGCCGTCGCGCCGGGGATCGAAAGCAATTGCGCGGCCGGTCCGGCGCGGGTCTGCCACAGGAGCAACGCGGCGCCGAGCAGCGCCGGCGCGGCCAGCACCGCCCAGGGAATGAGCCGCGCGGCATCGCCACGGTGCCGCCAGAGCATCAGCGCATAGCCGATCAGGCCGGCGATCACCGGCGTCAGGATGAGCGCGGCGGTCTGTGCACCGTGGCGATAGACCGGCATCGCCTCGCGCACCCGGCTGAGCCACAATTCGTCCAGCTCCGGCGGCGTGCGCTCGAGCCGGCCGAGGCATTGGGGCCAGGCGACCGCGAAAGCGCCGGCCAGCGCGACCCCGCCCAGCGCGGCCACGCCGAGCCGTGCCGGGCGCGATCCGGGATTGAGCATCGCGAAGAGGACCGCCAGTGCGCCGGCCGCGCTCATCGCCGAAAGCCAGACCGGCGACAGGGCATCGCAGACCGGCGCCCGGTTCGCCTCGGACGCGAAGAGCAGGAAGCCGAGCGCGCAGCCACCGGCCAGCGTAACGCCATAAGCGGCGAGCCGCCGCGCTTCCGCGCCATCCCATACCCAGCGTAGCACCGTCGCGGCGCCGGCGAGTGCAAGGTAGAGCAGCATTTCCAGCCCGATCGTCAGCGAGGCGGCGGTGGCCGCGCCGAGAAGCGCGCCGCCGCGCGCGCGCCTCGGATCGGTCAGCGCCATCAGCGCCAAAGCGAGCAGGGCGAGCTGCCAGCCATGATGATCGAGCCGGAGCGGTACCCACATGCCGCGTGCCGAACCGGCGCAGATCAGCAGCGCCGCCGCCACGATGAACGCCCAGGGTGCCACCAACCGCCGCGCAACGACGCCAAGTGTCGCCATCGCGACGAACATCGGTAGCATCGGCGCGATTGTGGCGGCGATCCGTTCCGCCGCTTGCCCGCCGAACAGCGGCGCGAAGGCAAGTTTGAGCCCGGCGATCGGAAGATCGACGAGCCGCGACCAGTGGATGTCCGCGCCGTCAGGCGGATTCAGCCGATATTGCCGCAGATCGTACCAGCCCTGCCCGTCGAGCAGGGCGCGCACCTGCGCCATGCGCAGATTGTCGTCAGTGTCGCTGAGCGCGAAACCCTGGATCGACGCCCAGCGCGACATGACGAAATAGCCGGCCACGGCGAGCCAGAAGAGCAGGAGCCACCAGCGCCAATGCTTTTCCAGCCGGTTCAGCGCGTCCAAAGCCTTGCCCCTTTTCAAGCCCTTGCGACGGCATTAGTCCCTCGCCGGCAAAGGGCAAGCGCCCGGGAACAGGAGCAGGCCGGATATGGGGCGCGGCGGCGGACTCGCCGAAATCATCGGACAGCTATTCCGCTTCGGTCTGGTCGGCGGCTTCGTCACCGGGCTCTACGCACTCGTCTACTCGCCGCTGGCAGGGCTCGGCATCGTTTCGCCGCAAATCGCCAATCTCGCAGGCTATTTCGTCGCGATGGTGACCGGCTATGTGCTACACAGCCGCTGGAGCTTTCGTGGACACGGCACGCGGGACAATGCGGCCAGGACGACGAGCCGCTTCTTCATCGTCTCGCTGGTCAGCCTGGGTCTCAACGCGCTGTTCGTGTTTCTCCTCACCGCGCCGAACATGCTGGCCGGCCCCTGGTGGTGGCCGCTGATCCCGATCCTGTTCGTGACGCCCTTGGTGACGTTCACGCTGAACCGGCAGTGGGTGTTCAGATAATGGAACGCGTTGTTTATGACCGGATGGCGGAGCTGGACGAGCTGCACTGGTGGTATCGCGCCCGCCGCGACATCCTCGCCGATCTGATCGCCCGGCGGATCGCGCCTCCGGACAGCGCACGCATCCTGGAGATCGGCTGCGGCACTGGCCACAATCTGGCGATGCTCGGCCGCTTCGGGCAGGTCGACGCGATCGAGGTGGACGGGGCGGCGCGCGACATGGCGAGCCGGCGCCTTGGCCGCGCGGTGATGAATGCGCCGCTCCCGGCGCTGACGGGCATCGAGGACGGCGCCTACGACCTGATCGCGATCCTCGACGTGCTGGAGCATGTCGAAGCGGACGAAGCCGCGCTCGTCGGCATGGCGACGAAGCTGAAGCCGGGCGGCCGTATCCTGATCACCGTGCCCGCCCACCCCTGGATGTGGAGCGCGCATGACGTCGTGAACCACCACAAGCGGCGTTACACCAAGGCGACGCTCCGCGACGTCATCGCCCGGGCGGAGCTGCGGATCGAGGCGCTGAGCTATTTCAACAGCCTGCTCTTCCCGCTGGCCGCCGCCGCGCGGGTGGCGGGACGGATGACCGGCAAGGAGGACAGCGACGACACGCTGCCGCCGCGTCCGGTCAACGCGCTGTTCGAGAAGATTTTCGGTGTGGAGCGCTATTTCCTCGGCCGCTTGCCCTTTCCGCCGGGCGTCTCGCTGGTCGCGATCGTCTCGCGCCTCTGAGCGACATGGCCGAGGCGGTGCGGCCCCTGGCCGGCGGCGCCTGCAATCTCCGACACGATATAGAGCGGGCGGCGTTTCGCCTCGATATAGAGCCGGCCGAGATATTCGCCGATCATGCCGAGCACGAACATCTGCACCGCGCCGAGCACGACGACGACCAGCATAAGCGAGGTCCAGCCCTGGATCGCCCGACCGGTCAGGAAGGCGAAGCCGATATAGAGGACGAGGAGGAGCGAGGCGGCGAACAAGGCGAGCCCGACATGGCTGGCGAAGCGCAGCGGCGCGGTCGAGAAGCCGGTGACCGCGTCAGTGGCGAGGCGGAGCATCTTGCGCAGCGGGTAATTGGTCTCGCCCGCCAGCCGCTCCGCCCGGTCATAGACGATCGGCACCTGCCGGAAGCCGACCCAGGCAACCATGCCGCGGATGAAGCGCGCCTGTTCCGGCAGGCTGAGCAGCGCGTCGAGCGCGCGGCGGCTCATCAGCCGGAAATCACCGGTGTCGAGCGGGATTTCTATGTCGGCGAGCTTGGAGAGGAGACGATAGAAAGCCTTGGCCGTGCCGCGCTTGAACGCCGTCTCGCCGGCCCGCGCGCGGCGCACGGCATAGACGACGTCAGCCTGCTCCGCGTCCATTCTGGCTAGCATGTCGCCGAGCAATTCGGGCGGATCCTGAAGGTCCGCATCGATGATCAGGATCCGATCGCCCACGCACAGATCGAGTCCTGCTGTGAGCGCGAGCTGATGGCCGTGATTGCGCGACAGATTGACCGCGACCAGGCGGGGATCGGATGCGGCGAGGCCCTGCATGATCTCCCATGTCCGGTCGCGCGAGCCGTCATTGACCAGCACGATCTCGTACCCCTCGCCGACGGCGGCCTTTGCCGCGCCGGTGAGGCGCCGGTGCAGTTCAGCGAGGCATGCCTCCTCGTTGTAGCAGGGGACCACGATCGACAGCGGCAGGGACATCAGCGATCCTTCGCGCAGGAGGCTATCAGGGAAGCGGCGCTGTGACCCTATAGAGGACGCTTTCGCCATCACGCCAGACGGGAACGAGCCCCTCTGTGAACTCGCCGTCATGGGCCGGTGGATCGACCAGCCAGACATAGTCGAAGGCATCGCGCGGGAAGGTGGCCAGCGCGCCATCGATCGAGCGCCAGACTTCTCCCCGGCAGCGATGCGAAGTGACGACCTGGCTGGGATCGCGGATGAACGGCCAGCCCGGCGCATAGCGTACGTCGAGCAATTGAGCGCCCTCCATTGTCCACTGATCGTTGGAGAAGGCCTCGCGCCGTACCACGGCGATACCGGAGAGGTGCAGCAGCCGTGACATCGCCCAGGGCTCGCGGCATTCCCGGCCGATGAACGTCACCATCCGGGCACCGCGCGGGACATGATCGAGCGCCGCCAGTTCGCGATCGAAGGCGCGGTCGTAGAGCCAGGTGCTGACGGTCGTGCCGCCGGTACGGACGAGCAGGAATGCAAGCCCCGCGATCGCGACGATGCGCATCAGCCGCCGGCTCGCGCCCGCGTTGAAGCGGATGGCGACCAGCGCGATCGCGAACAGATATGGCGCCAGGCGCATGTCGGCATAAGCGGAGCCGAAGACGATGCGCGGCAGCAGGATGAAGATCGCGATCAGGAACAAGGCCGAGGCGAGCAGGTTGC
This sequence comes from uncultured Sphingosinicella sp., assembly GCA_964438875.1. Taxonomy (GTDB): domain Bacteria; phylum Pseudomonadota; class Alphaproteobacteria; order Sphingomonadales; family Sphingomonadaceae; genus Allosphingosinicella. The sequence continues at coordinate 14,580 of CAYTMM010000035.1, forward strand.
GCGAATAGACCACACGGCGAAAGAAGGGCGCCGCGATGATCACCAGCGTCGCAAGGCCCAGCGCGCCGAGGTCGAACCATTCCCAGCGGTCGCGCAGCGCCATGACCAGCCAGTCCCATTTGCGGGTCCAGTTGAACCAGTCGCCCGTCTGTCCGGAGGAATCGCTGCGCCACATCAGCATGAGCGCGATCGGCGGCACCAGCGAGAGGCAGTGCAAACCGGCGCGGAAGCCCGCGGCGAAGACATTCCGGCCGCTGTCATATTGTCGGACGAGCTCGGCGGAGAAGGCGAGCAGACCAAGCGTGCCCCAGCCGAAGGCGTGGACCACCCAGAGCGCGAGCGAGATCGGCACGAACAGGATCGCGCGCAGCAGGAAGCGTCCTTGCCGCGCGAGGCGCAGCCACAAGGCGAAGGCGAGCAGCGCCAGGGCCATCGCCAGCGCGAAGTTCACGAAGCCGAAGAAGAAGGGAAAATTATAGGCGAAGGGCAAGGCAAAGAGCGTGGTCGGCTGGACGCGGCCATGCACTTCGTAGGCGACCCAGAGTAACCCGCCGACGGTGAGCGGCGGAATAGATAGCACGATCAGCTTTACCGCCGCTTCAAGCCCGATCAGCGGTGCCAGCAGCTCGACCAGCAGATCGACGCCTAGATTGGCGATCAGCCGCCATTCGAACGTGTAGAATTGCTGAAGCGCGGGCGAGGATTCGAGCGTCAGCTGGACCTGGTAGCGCCCCATATGGCCGGGCAGGTCGAGCAGGGGCGGGATGTCCGGCCACAGCAGCGGCAGCGCCGCGAGCAGCACCATCGCCAGCGCGAAATCGCGGCGCTCCCAAAAAGCACGAGGGCTGCCGGGGGGCGATGGCTGGGAGGGCTGCATATACTCGCAATCAAATCGGAAGATGGATGACTTCCGCCAATCGCGCAAAACTTCAAGAGTTGATTGCCGGCGGGGTGCCGGATCAGGCGGCCACCGGGTCCAGCCGCTTGCCGAACAGCGGGCGTTCCAGCCGGTCCGCGACGCGGCCGGCGATCCGCCAGATGCCCCAGGCCAGAACGAAGGCGACAAGGCCGTCGATCGCATAATGCCAGCCCAGATGGATCGAGCCGATCCAGATCAGGGCCGCGTAGACGCTGAGCAGCCACCCCGCCTTGCGGCTGACCTGAAAGGCGGCCAGCACGAACAGGGCGGCGAGCGCGTTGTGCACCGATGGCATGGCCGAAATCCCGCCGCCGATCACCAGCCGTTCACTGCCGTGCGCGGCGAGAAGGCTATGCTGGAATTCGAGCGCGGAAATAGGCGCGCCGAGCGCGGCCTGCTGCTGGGTCAGCCGATCAAGAAGCGGCTGGAAATCCGCGCCGCCGGCAAATGGTGCGTAGAAGCACGGGCCGGCGGCGGGCATCAGGAAGGCGAGCATGCTCCCGATGCCGATCCAGACCGCGATATAGCTTAGCAGATACTGGGTGCGTAGCCGGAAGGTCGCCCGCGGCAGCCAGGCGCAGATCGCGACACCCAGCGCCATCGGCACGAACCAGCCATGATAGGCGGCATTGAGGAAGGCCGTGGCGCCGGGCGTATCGAAGATCACGTGGGTCGCGCGCCACGGATCGTGGCCGAGAAACAGTGCCCGGTCGAGCGCGGCGAACAGCGGATCGAGATGGAAGCCCGCGGCAGGCAGCACCATCTGCTTGAAGGCATTGAATGACGCCATAAGACTGGCGAAGAGCAAGGGCGGCCAGATCAGGCCGAGCATGTAGTCCCGTGCCCAGCGGGCGCCGGCCCATCGCCCGATGACGCGCACCGGAGAGACCCCGACGCCGTCACGCGGCCGATTTGCGTAGAGCAGCCAGAACAGCGCGCCGAGCCCCAGAAAGCCCCAGAGAGAGAAGCTCATGCGCAGGTAAAGGGCATAGAGACCGGCGAAATCCGCCAGGTCGATACGCCCGGTCGACAGGATCAGACCCATATAGACGGCAATGGCCGCAAGGCCGAGACATGCCGCGCGCGCTTCCCTGGAATCCGTCATCGATCCTCCGGCGCTTTGCCGCCGGCCGCGAAAGTGCGGCACGGCGCCCACGGCTATCGATTTACGGTTAACAAGTGCTTTAGAGACGGTTTCAGCATACCTTAAACAAAGCTGGCACCGGCCCGGTCATTCCGCCGCCAGATGCCAGGCCGGCGCGGTGTCGGAATCGCGCAGGCGGGCCGATTCTTCATACATGTAGTCGCGGGTCATCGGTACAGCGTCGCGTCGCTTCAGATATTGGACCTGCCAGTTGACCAGCCCGCCATGACGGAAAGCGGCCTCCGCGCCGGCCAGATAGAATTGCCACATGCGGAAGAAGCGCTCGTCATAGAGTTCGGTGATCTCCGTCTGCGCGGCATTGGTGCGGTTGTACCATTCCTCCAGAGTGTGAGCGTAATGGTAACGCATCGCCTCCACGTCGGCGACGATCATGCGATGCCGCTCCGCCTCCGCCACCAGCTCCGACAAAGCGGGGATATAGCCGCCGGGGAAGATATATTTGCGGGTCCATTTGTCGGTGACGCCGGGGCCGCCCATCCGCCCGCAGCAATGCGAGAACATGATCCCGTCATCCTTCAGCAGTCGGTGGGTGTGGGCGAAGAAGCCGGGATAATGGGGCGTGCCGAGATGTTCGATCAGGCCGACGCTGGTGATCCGGTCGAACTGGCCGGTGACGTCGCGATAGTCGCGCAGCTCGAATTTCACCCGATCGGCCACACCAGCTTCGGCAGCGCGTTCGTTGCAGAAGGCGATCTGGTCCGGCGCCAGCGCGACGCCGAGCACGTCGACATCGTAATGGCGGTGCAGGTACATGGCGAGGCCGCCCCAGCCGCAGCCAATGTCGAGCACCTTCATGCCAGGCTTCAGGTTGAGCTTGGCGGCGATATGCGCCTTCTTGTCGAGCTGCGCCTGCTCCAGGCTGTTCGCCGGGTCGCGATAATAGGCCATCGTATATTGCCGGTCTTCGTCGAGGAAGAGTTCGTAGAGCCGGCGGGTCAGGTTGTAGGTATGTTCGGCGTTGCGGCGCGAGCGTGTCTTCCAGTTGACCTGATCGAGCCGGCCGGCGACAGCGGCGAGCGCCTTGCGCAGTGGCCCCTTGGGGCGCAGCGCACCGGGCCGTTCGAAGGGCGCATTGGCGCGGGCGAAGAGCAGCAGGTCGCGGATGTCGTTCGGTGGCTCGACCGATAGCCAGCCGTTCATATAGGCCTCACCGGCGCCGACGCGCGGATCCTTGGCGATGTGGAAGGCGGCGCGGCGGTCGGTCAGCCGGACGGTGATCGTGCCGAGTTCGGTGTCTGGGCGCCCATAGCGGCCGGTCTTGCCGTCATGATCGATGACGACCAGCTCGCCCTTCACGACGAGCTTCTTCAACATCTTGTCGAGTAGCCACATATCCCATCCCCCTGCGGACAATGAAGCCGGGAGGAGCGGCAAGGTCAACCCGGCGCGACGCCCAGCCGGGTCTCGGCATCGAACATATAGTTCCGGGTCATCGGCACGGCGTCGCGGCGGCGCAGATATTGAAGCTGGTAATTCACCATCCCGGTTTCGGTGAACATCGTCATTGCGCCGGCGAGATAGAACAGCCACAGTCGGAAGAAGCGCGCGTCGTAAAGGTCGACGATCTCCGCCTCGTGCGCCTTCACCCGATCATACCATTCGCGGATCGTGTAATAATAATGGAAGCGCAGCGTCTCGCAGTCGGCCATGATGAGCCGCTCCTGCTCGCTGGCGCCGACGATCTCCGACAGAGAGGGGATATAGCCGCCGGGGAAGATATATTTCTGGGTGAAGGCATCGGTGGTGCCGGGGCCGCCCATCCGGCCGATCGTATGCAGCAGCATGACGCCGTCGTCGGTCAGCAGATCGCGGCATTTGCGGAAGAAGGTGCGGAACTGGGGCGGGCCGACATGTTCGAACATGCCGACCGAGACGATCCGGTCGAACCGCCCGGAGAGGTCGCGATAGTCGATCAGTTCGAATTTTACCCTATCGGCAACGCCGGCCGCTTCGGCGCGTTCCCGCGCGATCCGGATTTGCTCTTCGGACACGGTGATGCCCAGCACATCCACATCGGCGACGCGGTTGAGATAGAGCGCCATGCCGCCCCAACCGCAGCCGATGTCGAGCACGCGCTGGCCAGGTTTCAGATGGAGCTTGGCGGCGATATGCGCCTTCTTGTCGAGCTGCGCCTGATCCAGGCTGTTCGCCGGATCGGTGTAATAGGCGCAGCTATATTGCATGTCGGCATCGAGGAAGAGCCGGTAGAGTTGGTTTCCGACATCGTAATGGTGGGCGACATTGCGTTTCGAACGCCGCTGCCAGTTCAGCCGGTCGAGCCGGTTCTTGAGTTTGCCGCCTTTCTTCAGGAAATTGTCCTTCGCCCGCCCCTTGTCTTCCCAGCGGTTGTTGCGCCGGATCACCATGACGAGATCCAGGATGTCGCCTTCCTCGATCTTCAAACGTCCGTCCATCAGCGCCTCGGCAGCACCCAGGCCGGGATCACGGGCGATCTGCCCCGCGACGCGACGATCGGTGAAACGCACCCGGACAGGATTCAGTTCGGTATCGGGGGCACCATAGACGAAGGCCCGACCGTCATGGTCGATGATTGTCAGCTGACCACGGCGAATGAGGCGACGGAGCGCCTTGTCGAGAAGCCACATACGATTCGCCTATAGCACAGAACCGCTTTCCGGGAGGAGTGGGCGCGCCCTGTCCCAGACGACATCGACCGGTGACGGCGTAGAGCCGGATCAGGCCGGAACGTCAGACAGCGCCGCCTGCTTTTCCGCGGCGATCCGATCGAGTTCCGCGCGGCTCTTCTTTTCGGCGGCGGATTTGAGCTGGCCGCAGGCGGCCATGATGTCTCGGCCGCGCGGGCGGCGGATCGGCGCGGAGATGCCGCCTTCGAAGACGATATCCGAGAAACGCCGCACCTGCTCGTCGGACGAACATTCATAGTCCGCGCCCGGCCACGGGTTGAACGGAATGAGATTCACCTTGGCCGGCAGCTTGTACTTGCGAATCAGCCGGACAAGTTCGCGGGCATGTTCGTCGCTGTCGTTCTTGTCCTTCAGCATCACATATTCGAAGGTGATGCGCCGGGCATTGTTGGCGCCGGGATAATCTGCGCAGGCCTGCAGCAGTTCCTCGATCCCGTACTTCCGGTTGAGCGGCACGATCTCGTCGCGGATTTCCTTGGTCACCGCGTGCAGCGACACGGCGAGGTTGACGCCGATCTCGGCGCCGGCCCGGGCCATCATCGGCACCACCCCGGAGGTGGAGAGCGTGATCCGTCGGCGCGAAAGACCGAGGCCGTCGCCGTCCATCACGATCTTGAGCGCATCGCGGACATTGTCGAAATTGTAGAGCGGCTCGCCCATGCCCATCATCACGATGTTGGACAGCATCCGTCCTTCCGGCTGGGACGGCCACTCGCCCAGCGAATCGCGGGCGAGCATCACCTGCCCGACGATCTCGCCGGCATGGAGGTTGCGCACCAGCCGCATCGTGCCGGTGTGGCAAAAGCGGCAATTGAGGGTGCAGCCAACCTGGCTGGAAACGCAGAGTGTGCCCCTGTCCGCGTCGGGGATGAACACCATCTCGTAATCATGGCCGTCGGCGGTACGCAGCAGCCATTTGCGGGTGCCGTCGGTCGAGACCAGAGCGGTGACGACCTCCGGCCGGCCGATCGTGAAGCGCTCGGCAAGCCACATGCGTTGCGGTTTGGCGATGTCGCTCATCGCGGCGAAATCGGTGGCGCCGCGATGATAGATCTGGTGCCAGAGCTGCTTGGCGCGCAGCTTCGCCTGTTTGTCGTCCAGCCCGGCGGCAGTGAGCGCGGTGCGTATCTCCGCCTTGGACAAGCCCACCAGCTCGACCCGCGCGCCATCGGCCGGCGCCTGCGGGCGCGGCACGGGCACCGGATCGATATGTCCGGGTATGGGCATGGCGGCGTTCATGAGGCGCGCCATGTAGTGGCTAACGCCTTGTTTTGCTAGCGTCGCCGTGCGCAGGCGATGGCGGCGGCGTCCATCGCGGTCGCGGCGCCGCGCAGTCGGTAATGGTCGCGCACCAGCGTGCCGCGCGTCGAGCGGGTCTCGACGATCATGTCGATGCCGGTGCGCATCGCGTCCTGGATGGCGTCGTCTGCGCGCGCATCCGGCGCCCAGGCATCGCGCCCGCGGCCGGTGAGTTGAAAGACCCGGCCGTCGACGCGCAGCAGCACCGCCGAGCTTTCGCGCTTCTCGCGACTCAGGCGGATATGGAGCTGGTTGGCGATGTTGCGCCCCGGCCAGTGCGCGACTGCGGCCGACGGACGCCAGCCCTCCGGTTCGGGCGCCTGGTGCGGCAAGGCGATCGCGTAGCAGGCGCCGTCGCCGCGAAAGGCCCCCCATGTGCCGAACACACCCAGCGATTCGCGGCTCTGGGCAAGCGCTGGCGCGGTCAGCGCGAGCAGAAGCAGGCCGGCCGACCGCGCACGCATCTCGTCAGGAGGCGTTGCCGGGCTGGGCCGGCGCGGACGCGGCGCGGCCCGGCGAGATCTGGATGCCGCTCTGGATCGGCGGGCTCCGATAGGCGATCGTGATGGCGTAGAGGCCAAGGCCGAGCAGGAGGATCCAGCTCAGCGCGATGCCGCCGACGCGGAGGGGATTAGCCCCCGGCCGATCCATGCCGAAGGCGTGCGCGATCCGGGCAAGCACGAACAGGATCGCCGCGCCCCAGAGCCAGAGACTGCCGCCGGTTGCGAATTCGACGAGACCGAGCAGGATCAGGAAGATCGGCACATTCTCGGTGAAATTGGCGTGAGCGCGCATACGCCGGGCGAGGATTTCGTGGCCGCCGTCGCCGACGCCGATCTTGAGCGGCCGCCGCAGACGGCTGACCCTGAGCGACAGCCAGACGTGAAGAATCGCGGCGGCGCCGGCGATGGTAAGCGTGATCGGCAGGATCATGAGTGACGGGCTCCTCTCGCGCACAGCGTTCGCACGCGGCGGCGATGCTTGCAACGGCGCACGAAATCGCTATAGGCCCCACCCTTCACGCGAAAGCATTCCGGCCATGAGGCCAGCGGCCGCACCGGCCGTTGACCCGTTGCTCCCTGCGATCGCACGTTTCAAAAGACACGAACACGGAAAACAGGTGCCACCATGGCGGTCCCCAAGAGAAAAACGTCGCCGTCCAAGCGCAACATGCGCCGCAGCCACGACGCGCTGAAGCCGACCCAGTATCAGGAATGCCCCAATTGCGGCGAGCTCAGGCTGCCGCACAATGTCTGCGCAAGCTGCGGGCATTATAAGGGGCGTGAAATCCTGAAGACGGACGCCTAAGAAGACGCCGGTTTCAAACGACGGGGAGACGGCCGAAGTGGGCACAGCGCCGCGGATCGCGATCGACGCGATGGGTGGCGATGTCGGCCCGGCCATCATGCTCGCCGGCGCTGCTCGCGCGCTGGAGCGTCGCGACGATTTGAGCTTCGTCCTGTTCGGTGACGAGACGGCGATTCGCGCCGAGCTTGCCCGCCGCCCCGCGCTCGCCGGGGCGAGCATGATCGTGCATTGCGAGGATGTGATCGCCGGCACCGACAAGCCGAGCCAGGCGATTCGTCGCGCGAAGACCAGTTCGATGGGCCGCGCCATCGCCGCCGTGAAGGAGGGTGAGGCGCAGGCCGCCGTCTCCGGCGGTAATACCGGCGCACTGATGGCGATGGCGAAGCTGGCACTGCGCACCATGCCGGGCATCGATCGCCCGGCGCTTGCCGCCTTGCTGCCGACGTTGGGCGCCAACGATCTCGTCATGCTCGACCTCGGCGCCAATACCGAATGCGACGCGGACAATCTTGTCCAGTTCGCGGTGATGGGCGCGGCCTATGCCCGCGTCGTGCTTGATCTGGAGCAGCCGCGCGTGCAGCTCCTCAACATCGGCACGGAGGATCTGAAAGGCACGGACGAGCTGAAAGACGCGGCCGCGATCCTGCGCGGATCGGCTCATCTCCATCTGCGCTTCGACGGCTTCATCGAGGGCGACAAATTGTCGCGCGGCGATGTCGACGTGGTCGTGACCGACGGCTTTTCCGGCAATATCGCGCTCAAATCTCTGGAAGGCACGGCGCGGTTCGTGACGGACCTGCTGAAACGTGCCTTCACCAGTTCACTGCGGTCCAAGATCGGCTTCCTGATCTCGCGCCCGGCGACCGAGCTGCTGCGCCACCATCTCGCTCCCAACAATCATAACGGCGCGGTCTTCCTCGGCCTCAACGGGCTGGTGGTGAAAAGCCACGGCGGCGCCGACGAGAAAGGCGTCGCCAATGCGATTCGCGTCGCAGCGCGGATGGTACGCGAAGACCTGACCCGCAAGATCACCGAGGATCTCGCCAATGTCACGGCACGCGCCGCAGAGGTGACAGCGCAATGAGCCGCCGCGCCGTCATCGCCGGAACGGGATCGGCGCTGCCGCCGCGCCGCGTCACCAATGCGGAGCTGGCCGCCCAGGTCGACACCAGCGACGAATGGATCGTCGAACGCACCGGCATCCGTGCCCGTCATATCGCCGCCGAGGGCGAAACCACCGCGACGCTGGCGACCGAGGCGGCGCGTAAGGCGCTGGCGGCGGCCGGCATCGACGCCAAGGAGATCGGCCTCATCGTGCTCGCCACCGCGACGCCCGACCAGACCTTCCCGGCCAGCGCGACCCGGGTGCAGACCGCGCTCGGCATCGACGATTGCATCGCCTTCGACGTGCAGGCGGTGTGCAGCGGCTTCCTCTACGCG
>CAYTMM010000035.1:23386-30549 GCA_964438875.1 uncultured Sphingosinicella sp.
GACGTTCAGCCGCATCCTCGACTGGGAGGATCGCGGCACCTGCGTGCTGTTCGGCGACGGTGCCGGCGCGGTGGTGCTGAAGGCGGAAGAGGGCGGCGATCGCGGCATCCTTGCCACCCGGCTCCATGCGGATGGACGGCACAACGAACTGCTTTATGTCGACGGCGGTCCCTCGACGACCGGCACGGTCGGCAAGCTGAGGATGAAGGGCAAAGAGGTGTTTCGCCATGCTGTCGTTAACCTCGCCGACGTGCTCAACGAGGTGCTGGACGCTGCCGGGCATCGTGCGGAAGACATCGACTGGGTGGTGCCCCATCAGGCCAACAAGCGCATCCTGGACGCCACCGCCAGGAAACTCGGCCTCGCGCCGGAGAAGGTCGTCGTCACCGTCGACAGCCACGCCAACACTTCGGCCGCTTCCGTTCCGCTCGCGCTTGATACGGCGGTCCGGGACGGGCGGATCAAGCTCGGCGATCTGCTCGTTCTGGAAGCGATGGGCGGCGGGTTTACCTGGGGTGCCGCAATTATCCGCTATTGAGGCGGCTGCGCAGTAGCGCGAATTATCGGCCCCGGCGGCAGGTTGTCTGCCGCAATCAGGGGCGACGCGCGTCGATAAATGCCTTCACAGAGTCTCGTTGCGCAGGCGATCAAGCTGCTTTAATGTTGGGGTTTAACGACGGGAGGGGAAAGGCTCCATGGCCGACGCAGCGACGATCAGTAAGCCGGAGGCGGGCACGCTCACGCGTGCCGACCTTGCCGATATCGTCCATCGCGAAATCGGCCTGTCGCGCGCCGATTCCGCCGGCATTGTCGAGCGTATCCTGCACCATATGTGCGTGGCGCTGGCTTCCGGGCAGAACGTGAAGATCTCCGGATTCGGCAGCTTCATCCTCCGCGACAAGGGCGAGCGGGTCGGACGCAATCCGAAAACGGGCATCGAGGTGCCGATCGCCCCCCGGCGCGTGCTGACCTTCCGCGCCAGCCAGATCATGCGCGAGCGGATCGCCCGCAGCGGCTGAGGCTGATGGCCCAGAACAACGGCAAGAGCGAACACGCATTCCGGACGATTGGGGAGCTTTCGGCCGAGCTCGGCCTGCCCCAGCACATACTGCGTTACTGGGAAACGCGCTTTCCGCAGCTCCGCCCGCTGCAGCGCGCCGGCAAACGACGTTATTATCGCGCCGAAGATGTCGCGCTGGCCCGGCGGATCAACCGCCTGCTCAACGAGGAAGGCTATACGATCCGCGGCGTGCAACAATTGCTGGCCAAGGGTGGTGCGAACGTCCCGCCTGAGACGTCTCTGCCAGCGCCAGCCCTGCAGCCTGTCGCCCCAGCGGTTTCCGGTTCCGCCTATCCGCTGGACGTTCTGAAAAATCTGCGAGCCCGTCTCGCCACCGCGCTTGAGGACAGCGCCGTCTAGAATCTGTTTAAGCTTAGCTGAAGCAGAGGCCGGTGCCGGTTCAGCACAGCTGAAAACGACTCTAGGTCCCGTCCGGCCCCAGCGAGGGGTCAAGATCGCGTGGGCGGATGAAGCGGACGAGCCTGCCGATACCCGGCGCCGCATCACGCCAATGATCGATCGGCAGTGCGATCTCTGCCAAGGCTGCGGTCGGATATTTCTCCGCAATCTTCGCGCGCGCGGCGTCACCATCATCGTGGGCCAGAAGAAGGGCGAGCCGTTCGAAGCCGGGATTGTGACCAGCGAGCAGCAGGCGATCGACCGCATCGTCTACGCTGCGCACCATGTCCAGCAAGACATCGGTCGAAGCCAGATAGATGTCCCGGTCAAAGACGGGATACAGATCCCGACCATAGCCCTGCGCGACGCCGTGTAGAGTTTCGACGACGCGTCGGGCCGACGATGCGCGCACCGCATCGAATTCCAGCCCCAGCGTGCGCATCTCGCGCCCTATCACCCGCGCTGCCATCTGGCCGCGCCGGTTGAGCGGCCGTTCGAAGTCCGTGGGCACGGAATCGTCCCAGCTGGATTTGGCGTGGCGAAGCAGGGTGAGGGTCTTCATGACGGCTGCGTAGCGGGTTCGGCGGCGGATTTCGATGACAAGCGTTCACTCACGCGCGCAATCGCCTGATTGAGCGTCACACGCGCGATCCCGACGTCGGTTGGAAAGGCGGAGAGCAGGCGCGTCGGCGTGGCGGCGGAGAGCAACACGAACATGCCCCTGTCACCTTGCCGACGAATGAGCCGACCGAAGGCCTGGGCGAGGCGGGCGCGGACCACCCGATCGTCATAAGCTGATCCGCCGCCCGATGCCTTGCGCGCGGCATGAAGGACGGTGGGACGCGGCCAGGGCACGCCCTCCATCACCACCAGCCGCAGCGATTCGCCAGGCACATCCACGCCATCGCGCAGCGCATCGGTGCCGAGCAGGCTGGCGCGCGGATCGTCGCGGAAGATATCGACCAGAGTGCCAGTGTCGATCGGATCGACATGCTGGGCATAAAGCGGCAGCCCGGCGCGGGCGAGTCGATCGGCGATGCGGGCATGGACGGCGCGCAGCCGCTGGATCGCCGTGAACAGGCCGAGCGTGCCGCCCTGCGCCGCCTCGATCAATCGGGCATAAGCGCCGGCCAGCGCGGCGGCATCCCCCTTCTTTATGTCGGTGACGATCAGCACTTCGCTCTGTGCGGCATAGTCGAACGGGCTGGGGGCGGCAAAATGCGCGATCGCCGAATCGAGATGGACCGCGCCGGTGCGCGCGTCCGCCGCCGCCCAACCCTCCCCGTCCCGCAGGGTGGCCGAGGTGACGAGAATGCCATGCGCCGGCTTCAGAACCGTTTCGGCGAGTGGCCGGGTGGGATCGAGCCAGCGGCGATGGAGACCGATGTCGAACTCCCGCCCCTCGATCCGGTCGACCGCCAGCCAGTCGACGAAGTCAGGATCGGCGGGTCCGCCGATCCGCGCTGCAAGCGCGATCCAGCCGTTGAGCGTCTGCGCGCGCCAGGCGAGACCGCCGATCGCCCCTTCGATTCGCGCGCGGGCCTGTCCATCCAGCCAGTCCGGTGCATCCTCGATCACCGCCTCCAGCCTTTTGCCCAGGCCGACCAGCGGTTTCAGCAGGCGCTCCAGCGCTTCGACGGCAGGCGCTGCGGCCTCGACCAGGGCCGCGTCCGGCTCGGCCAGCTCGGTCTCCAGGCCATAGCCGGCATCCTGCGCCGTGGCCCGGGCATAGACGCCGCCGCGCACCGCGTGAAGCAACGCTTCGATCGGTCCGGACGGGGTTCCTTCCGCGACGCGCTGGAGCCAGCCCTCACCCGGCAAGGCGCCGGCCATCTGCACCGCCGCCTCCAGCGCCAATGCGCCGGCTTCGTCATAGGAGGCGACATCCATCAGTCGCGCCGCGAGGCCGCGCCTTCGGCCGCGGCTCTTGCCTTCCGGGCCGAGCAGCCAGCGCCGCAGCTCGATTGTCTCCTGCCCGGTCAAAGCGGCGGCGAAGGTCGAATCGGCAGCATCGAACAGATGATGCCCTTCGTCGAACACGATCCGGCTCGGCGCATTGCCGGTCTCCCGCCCGCGCGCCGCATTGATCATCACCAGCGCATGATTGGCGATGACGAGATCGGCGTCCTGGCTTGCGCGCGCGGCGCGCTCGATGAAGCATTTGCGGTAATGCGGGCAGCCGGCATAGACGCATTCGCCGCGCCGGTCGGTGAGCGCGGTTGCACCGGCGCGGCGGAACAAGCTGGTCAGCCAGCCCGGCAGATCGCCGCCGATCATGTCGCCGTCGCGGCTATAGGCGGCCCAGCGCGCCACGAGCTGGGCGAGGATCGCGGCGCGGTTGGCGAAACCGCCCTGAAGCGCATCTTCCAGATTCAGCAGGCAGAGATAATTTTCCCGCCCCTTGCGGATGACGATCCGGCGGCGGCGCTCGGCGGCATCGGGGAACAGCCGCGCGCCCTCGCGATCGAGCTGACGCTGGAGCGCCTTGGTGTAGGTCGAGACCCAGACCGCCCCGTCCGCCTGGTCGGCCCAGAGCGAGGCAGGGGCGAGATAGCCCAATGTCTTGCCGATCCCTGTCCCCGCCTCGGCAAGCAGCAGATTGGGCCGATCCTCGGCTGGGCGGGGCGCGAATGCGAAGGCGGCGGCGGCGGCGTAATCGCGCTGCCCTTCGCGCACTTCCGCCCCGTCGCCGACCAGCGCCTCCAGCCGCGCCGCGATCTCGTCGGGCTGAAGCCGCACCGGGCGCGGCGCGGGCCGGCCGCCAGTTTCCTCCCATTCCGGCAGGCGGCTGAACAGCCAGCGTTCGTCACGTTCGGGACGGACCAGCCGTTCCGACACCGCACCGCCCCAGGGCCAGCGCAGCCGATGCAGCGCCTGCGCCGAGGCCCAGGCCCCCTCTCGCTCCGGCCAGTCGCCCGCGAGGGTGGCCAAGAGAGTCGCGGCGGCGTCGCGCAGGAAAGAGGCCGCATCTTCATCCCGTTCCGGCGACGTCAGACCGAGTGCATCGGCCAGTCCCTTGGGCGTCGGCACAGCGAAGCGCGCCGGAAGGGTGAAGGCGAACAGCTCCAGCAGATCCAGACCGCTCAGGTCGGGATAGCCGAGCCGGTTGCCGATCAGCGGCGCGTTAAGCAAGATCATCGGCGTTTCCGCCGCCCGCGCGATCGCGGCGCCGCGCCCTACGGCTTCGGTCCGGCCGTCCGCATAGGCGATCCAGATGCCGGCATGGGTCGCGTGCAGCGCGGGATAGGGGATCGGCATGGCCACGCGGGAGGCTGTACCTGCTTCGTTCCCACGCCGCCACCCAATTGCGGCCCGGACGGCGGAAGCCGTCCGGGCTGGCCGGCATCTACATCCCCGCGGCGGTGGGACGTACGATCACTTCATTGACGTCGACGCCCTCGGGCTGTTCCAGCGCATAGCGGATGGCTCGGGCGATGGCGTCGGGGGTCAACGACTTTTTCCGCCAATCCTTCAGCGCGGCGGCGGTGTCGGCATCGCTGATGTCGTTGCCCAGTTCGGTTGCCACCACACCGGGGGAGATGATCGTCGCACGGATGTCGTCATGCTCCTGGCGCAATCCCTCGGTGATCGCCCAGACCGCATATTTGGTCGCGCAATAGACGGCGCCGGTCGGCATCACCAGATGCGCGCCGATCGAGGCGACATTGACGACATGCCCGCCGCCGCGTTCCACGAAGCGCGGCAACACCGCCGCGATGCCGTTGAGCACGCCGTGGACGTTGACGTCGATCATCCGCGTCCATTCGTCCCGCTTCAGCGCGGCGAGTGGAGACAAAGGCATGATGCCGGCATTGTTGATCAGCACGTCAATGGCGCCGAATCTCGCCTCGGCGGCATCGACAAAGGCGGCAAAGCTGTCGGCGTCCGTCACGTCCAGTTCGCGCCAGGCGACATCGCCGCCCAGTTCTCCGGCCAGCGCCGCCAGCCGTTCGCCCCGACGCGCGCCGATGAACAGCTTTGCGCCGGCGGCGGCGAGTTCACGCACCGTCGCTTCGCCGATCCCGCTCGATGCACCGCTGATCAGCACGGTCTTGTTGGTCAAGGTCATTGCAGTCCTCCTGGTTTCGATGCGCCGGAGATGCACCGCTGGGGTTGCGCCGTGGTAGATCGATCCGCCGCAACTATTGCACGATTCTCTAGATCATCACGACTTGGGCTTGCCAGCGCACCATCGGAAAGCGAAAGGGAAGTATGGACAGCATCACCGATCTCGCGACCCTGATCGGGCTACACACACCCGATAACGGAATGGTTTCGACGGCAGTGTCGAACCTGTCGTTGATCCGAGCCGATCGGGTGGCGGACCCGGTGCCTTCGGTCTATGAAGCCTCGCTTTGCCTGATCGCCCAAGGGTCGAAGCGTGTATCGCTGGGCGACCACAGTGTTGTTTACGATGCGGCCCATTATCTGATCGTGACGGTCGACCTGCCGCTGATCGGCCATGTGACACAGGCCAGCCCCGAAGCGCCTTATCTCTGCTGCAAGATCGATTTGGATATTGCGGCCCTTACCGAATTGGTCATGGCGGAACGGGGCACTGCGCAGCCACCCGCGCAGGCACCGCTGCTGGCCGTCTATCCCGGCGATCCCGATCTGGTGGACGCGGCGTGCCGGCTGGTGCGGCTACTCGATCGGCCCGAGAGCATCGCTACGCTCGCGCCACTGATCGAGCGTGAGTTGCTTTACCGGCTGCTCAACGGACCGCACGGCGCCATCCTTCGGGCCATCGCTGCGCCGGACGGCCATCTGGGGCAGGTCGGTCGGGCCATCACGCTGATTCGCGGCGGGTTTGATCGCAAGCTCACCATTGGCGAGATCGCCTCGGCAGCCGGGATGAGCGCTTCGTCGCTTCATGCCCATTTCAAGGCGATCACACGAATGACGCCCATCGATTATCAGAAGCAGTTGCGGCTGCAGGAGGCACGGCGGCTGATGCTGGTGGAAGGCGCCGATGCCGGCAGTGCGGGCTTCGCCGTCGGTTATGACAGCCCGTCGCAGTTCAGCCGGGAATATCGCCGCCTTTTCGGATTGCCGCCGCGACGGGATATCGCAGCGATGCAGGCGTGCTGAGACTGGTCTCCCGATACGTGTTTCGTTAGACGCGCCCGATCATGACCGATATTTCCGCTCTCCGCGCCGCTGCCCTCGCATCCAAGGCCTGGCCCTATGAAGAGGCGCGCAAGCTGCTCGCCCGCTATCCGGATGGGGCGCCCGCGAAAGGCATCCTGTTCGAGACCGGCTACGGCCCTTCCGGCCTGCCGCATATCGGCACGTTCAACGAAGTGCTGCGCACGACGATGGTGCGCAACGCCTTTCATGCGCTGAGCGACGCGCCGACGCACCTCATCGCCTTTTCGGACGACATGGACGGCCTGAGGAAAGTGCCGGACAATGTGCCGAACCAGCAGATGCTGGCCGAATATCTTGGCAAGCCGCTGACGAAGATTCCCGATCCCTTCGGCAAATATGAGAGCTTCGCCCATCACAACAATGCGATGCTGCGGGAATTCCTCGACCGCTACGGCTTCTACTATGAATTCTTGTCGGCGACCGATTGCTACAATTCGGGACGGTTCGACGAGACGCTGAAGCTCGTTCTTCGCCATTGGGACGGGATCATGGGTGTGATGCTGCCAACGCTGCGGGAGGAGCGCCGGGCGGCAGTTTCGCGAGGTCGATGTCG